>NZ_JBVIGX010000001.1:196748-302959 GCF_055570595.1 Streptomyces sp. NPDC031132 | reverse complement strand
TGGCATACACCTTACCATCCCCTCGTCTTGTGGTGTGGGTGGGGGGGGGGAGGGAGGCCCCCCCCCCCCCCCCCCCCCCTCTTTTTTTCGCCCCCCCCCCCCCCCCCCCCCCCCCCCCCCCCGGCACGACTATGCGGACACCCCCTAGCCCGTCGAGGACGGGTTGGCCGGGATCGTGCTCGTGGGCGTGGGCGTCGGAGTCGGGGTCGACACCGGAGGTGTCGTCGGCACCGACTGGGTCGGCGCCGGGTTCGAGGACGTGCCCGTCGGACCCGTCGAAGACGGCGTGCGCGACGGCTGCGTCGACGACGGCTTGCGCGACGGGGTGCGCGACGACTGGTTCGGGTCCGGGCTGAGGCCCGGTTCCGGGGCGGCCGGCTCCGAGGCGTCGGGTGCCGTCGTCCCCGGATCCGGTGCAGGATCGTTCCCGCTCGTCCCCGGCACGCCCGCACCGCCCGTCGTCCCCGCCGTCGGCGTCGAGGACACCGCCGGGCCGACCCCGCCCGCCGGGGTCTCGGGGTCCGAGCCCGTCATCGCCAGGCTCACCACCGTGCCCAGCACCACCACCGTCAGCGCTCCCGCCGCCGCCAGCAGCACCGGCTTCCGGCGCGGCTGTGCAGCCCGCACGGGCGCCGGCCGGACCGGCGCGGCCACCGTCGGCTTCGGGTCGAGGGGGAAGGCCTCCTCGAACACCTCCGACAGCGTCGTCGGCGCCGCCCGCCCGATCACCGGTACGACGGGTGCCACCGCAGTCATCGCAACCGCAGGAGCCACAGGAGCCACAGGAGCAGCCGGCCCCGTCTTCGACACCGCCGGCACCGCCGTCGTCACCGCCTCGGACGCCGTTGCCGGCGGCTCCAGCCGCAGCGGCGGCGACACCTCCACGCCCGCCTTCTCGCGGTCCGTGACCAGCGCGAGCGCCCGCCGCCCGGACACCGTGCCCCGCTTGTCGGCGAGCGCACCCTTCAGGCCTATCGACGCCTCCAGCTCGGCCCGCGCCCGGTCCAACCGCCCCTCGCACAGCGCGAGCACGCCGAGCTCGTGGTGGAAGTACGCCTGCTCCGCGACCTCTCCCGCCTTGCGCGCGGCCTCGGCCCCGGAGCGCAGCACCCGCTCCCACGCCTCCCAGTGCCGCGAGGCCGCGAACGCCGGGGCCGCGGTGCGGGCCAGCAGTACGGCGGCCACCACATCGGCGCCGGCCAGCGCCGCCACCACGGCTTCGGCCTCCGACGCGACCCGCTCCGGGGTGACCGAGGCGTGTCCGGTCCACCATGCGTAGTGGCGGGCGGCCGTACGGGCCTCCTCGGCCGCGGTGTCCGCGAACCCGGCCTCCTCCAGCTGCCGCGCGACCCCGGCGGCCAGCCGGTAGCGCGTGCCGACCGCGGTGAGCAGTCCGCAGCCCAGCAGTTCGGCGACCGCCGCGTCGGCGTGGGTGTCCCCCACGAGCGCCGGCAGGTGGGCGTGGTGCGGCATCTCCCCGCCCAGCGCGCAGGCGATCCGCAGCGCCGCCCGCGCCGACTCGCTGACCCGGGAGGCCAGCAGCTCGGCGGGTGCCGCGCCCTCGGCCAGCGTCGGCAGCGCCACGAACGCGGCGTCGCGCGGCCGCTCCTCGAATACGCCGGGCTCGTCGTCGTCGTCCTCGGCGGAGGACAGGTTGCGCTCGTCGCGCTGGCGCAGCAGTGCCGCGGCCTGGACGAAGCGCAGCGGCAGCCCCTCGGACGCGAACCGCAGGTCGCTCGCCCAGGCGGTCTCCTCCTCGGTCAGCGGCCGTCCTATGCCCGCCTCGAGCAGCTCCACGCAGTCGGCCCGGCCGAGGCCGCCGAGGAAGACCTCCTCCAGGTGCGAGTCGTCGGAGGGGGCGCGGGTGTCGGGGGTGGCGGCCAGCAGGTACGCGCACTCGGGCGTGGCCCGCAGCAGCTCGTCGAGGGCGGTGCCGCCCATCTCCAGGTCGTCGAGGAGCACGATGGCGCCGATGTCCCGTACGCGGGCCAGGAGTTGGGTCCGCTCGGGCCGCTCGGCGGAGGCCTCGTACACGGCGGCGTACAGCGCATGCAGCAGCTCGCCGGGCTGCTGGTGCCCGTACCCGCTGAGCCGTACGACCCCGTCGGGCGCCAGGCCCGTGCACTTGGCGGCGACCGCGTCGAGCAGGGCGCTGCGGCCGGATCCTGCGGGTCCGGTCAGCCGTACGGAGCGGCCGCGGCCCAGCAGCCGTACGAGCCGCTCCCGTTCCTCGTCGCGCGCGAGCAGCGGCGGGGCCGGGGCGGCGGGGCCGGGCAGGACGGGCGGCCGTGCGGCGGCGTCCCGGGCACTGCGGTCGGCGGCGTCGCGCTTGGCGGGGGCGGCGCCGCCGGTGCCGGGGCGGCGCGGCTCGATCTCGCTGCCGTCGACGGGGTTCACGGTCAGCGTGAAGTCCCCGGCGGTGAGCGTGACGATCCGCGCGACGGGGACGGGAGCAGAGGCGGAGGCCGCCGGTCCGGCTGCCGCGGACGCCGCCGCGGGAGGCACGGGTGCCGTCGCGGGAGGCACGGGCGCCGTCGCGGGCTGCTCCACCGGTTCGGCCTGCCCCTGTGTGCGGTCCATGACCTGGTCCCCCGATCGCGCCCTGCGCCGTCGCCGTCGTGTCGTACCGTCCGGCCTTCGCACATTCCGCTGTCGCTACGGGTCCGGTTTCCGCCCGAACCCTAGACGGTGCCCGGTCGTGCGGGGAACCGCAGGGGTGCCTTCACCACCGGACCGTTACGTTTCCGCAGGAAGCGTGAGCGAGGGACCGCGTCAGACCCGCGGGAGGGATTCCGCTTCCAGGCCGCCCTCGATCGCGAGGATGCGGTGCAGGCGGGTGGCGACGAGGAGCCTCTGCATCTGCGGCGGCACTCCGCGCAGGACGAGGCGGCGGCCGGTCCGGCCGGCCCTCCGGTGGGCTCCCATGATCACGCCGAGCCCGGTCGCGTCCCAGGAGTCGAGCCCGGTGAGGTCGAGCACGAGATCGCCGTGGCCGTCGTCGAGGGCGGTGTGCAGGGCCGTACGGGCGTCCGCCGCGCTGCGCACGTCGAGGCGGCCCCCGACAGCGAGTTCGGCGTGGTCGCCCCTGATGTGCATATGCGCTCCCGGCAGTCCTGGGTACGTAGGGATCCGACTGGTCCGTGGTCGGCAACTCTCACTGCAACTGACTGCCGTACGGGCAGGGAAGTTGCCGACCGTGAGCGAACCGATACCTAATTCACCCGTGCGGGTGCAGATATTCGAACAGGCGCCCAAGAACTCGGCGCCCGACGGCTCGGCGGCTCAGTGCTTGTAGAAGCCCTGCCCGCTCTTGCGGCCGATGTCACCGGCGTCCACCATGCGGCGCATCAGCTCCGGCGGGGCGAACTTCTCGTCCTGGGACTCGGTGTAGATGTTGCTGGTGGCGTGCAGCAGGATGTCGACACCCGTGAGGTCGGCGGTGGCGAGCGGCCCCATGGCGTGGCCGAAGCCCAGCTTGCAGGCGATGTCGATGTCCTCGGCGGAGGCCACGCCCGATTCGTACAGCTTCGCGGCTTCCACGATCAGGGCGGAGATCAGACGGGTCGTCACGAAGCCGGCGACGTCGCGGTTGACGACGATGCAGGTCTTGCCGACGGACTCGGCGAACGCCCGGGTGGTCGCGAGGGCCTCGTCGCTCGTCTTGTAGCCGCGGACGAGCTCACAGAGCTGCATCATCGGGACGGGCGAGAAGAAGTGCGCGCCGACGACCCGCTCCGGACGCTCCGTCACGGCCGCGATCTTGGTGATCGGGATGGCGGAGGTGTTGGACGCGAGGATCGCGTCGTCCCGTACGAGCTTGTCGAGCGTGCGGAAGATCTCGTGCTTGACCTCGAGCTTCTCGAAGACGGCCTCGACGACGATGTCGACGTCGGCGACGGCGTCGAGGTCGGTGGTCGTCTTGATGCGGGCGAGCGCGGCCTCGGCGTCCTCGGCCGTCATCTTGCCCTTGGAGACGAACTTGTCGTACGAGGCCTTGATCCCGTCGGTACCGCGGGTCAGCGCGGCATCGGTGACATCACGCAGTACGACGTCCCACCCCGCCTGAGCGGAGACCTGAGCAATTCCGGAACCCATCAGTCCGGCACCGATGACGGCGAGCTTCCCAGCCACTGCACACCCCACGTTCTTCAATTCGGCCCAGCTTCGTAGCCTCTCCGGCGGAGACTAGCGCTCGCGCGGGGTCGTGTGACCGCGAAGTAACACGCGTCACGTCTCAACTGACGGACATCACACCGGTCCGGCCGAGCCGCCCGCTCCCGCCAACCGCGCCCCGATCGCCCGCAGTCGCGCAGACGGCCGGGGCGGAGCCGCACACCGCGCCGCGGCTCATTACGCTGACTGCATGGTGAACCTCACGCGCATCTACACCCGGACCGGCGACAAGGGCACGACCGCCCTCGGCGACATGAGCCGTACGGCCAAGACGGACCTGCGGATCTCCGCCTACGCCGACGCCAACGAGGCCAACGCGGCCATCGGCACGGCGATCGCCCTCGGCGGCCTGCCGGCGGATGTCGTGAAGGTCCTGGTACGAGTACAGAACGACCTGTTCGACGTCGGCGCCGACCTGTGCACCCCGGTCGTCGAGAACCCCGAGTACCCGCCGCTGCGCGTCGAGCAGTTCTACATCGACAAGCTCGAGGCGGACTGCGACCACTTCAACGAGCAGCTGGAGAAGCTCCGCAGCTTCATCCTCCCCGGCGGCACCCCCGGCGCGGCCCTCCTGCACCAGGCCTGCACGGTGGTCCGCCGCGCCGAGCGCTCCACCTGGGCGGCGCTGGAGGTGCACGGCGAGGTGATGAACCCGCTGACCGCGACCTACCTGAACCGCCTCTCCGACCTCCTCTTCATTCTGGCCCGTACGGCCAACAAGGAGGTCGGGGACGTCCTCTGGGTCCCGGGCGGCGAGCGCTAGCGCTCGACCTCGGCCGGCTCCTCGTGCGGCTCCGCCGCGGGGGCCTTGCGCGGCCACAGCGTGTACGTGGCGGCGATCACGGCCTGGATGCCGAGCACCCGCAGGGCGGCGAACTGCCACGACTGCAGGCTGCCGGTGTCGGCCGCGTCGCCCACGTACCAGATCGCGGCCTGCAGCAGCCCGAGCGCGACGGCCGCGCCGGCCAGGGTGCGGGTCCACAGCTTCCACTCGTGGACCGCCCTGGCCCTGCCGTACTTCGGGCCGGGCGGCTTCGGCCCGCCGCCGAAGCGGTACGCCGCGTGCCGGTCGAGCCACTTCACCGTGTAGTGGCCGTAGCCGACGGTGTAGCCGATGTACAGCGCGGCCAGGCCGTGCGTCCAGCTCGGCTCGCCGCCGTTCTTCAGGTCCAGGGTGGTGACCACCAGCAGCACCAGCTCCAGCAGCGGCTCGCACAGCAGGACCGCCGCCCCCAGCCTCGGCATCTTCGCGAGGTAGCGCAGCGCCAGTCCGCCGGCGAGCAGCACCCAGAAGGCGATCTCGCAGGCGATGATCAGTGCGACGAGCACCGGATTCTCCCTTCCGTTCGCGTTTCGACGAGCACTGCATCCAGGCTCCCGTCCGATCCGCGCCCCTTCGTCGTCGCCGGTGACGAACCGTGACTGCATCCTTCGGCGTACTGCCACGCCGCCCGGCCTCCGCCCCGGCGGCGACGCCCGGCGCTCCCCCACCCTGTTGGATAGGACCGTGATCCCGACCATCACCACCGCGGCGCCCGCCAAGACCTTCCGCCCCCACCGCGACGACGTCCTCCTCGCGGTGCTCAGCGTGCTGGCGGGCCTGCTGCTCTGGTCGCTCGGCGTCTACAGCACGAGCAACCGGCACTTCTTCCCCGACTGGGCGGCCCTCGTCCCGCTCCTCGCGCTCGGCACGATGGAGCTGCTGCGCCGCACCGCGCCCAACGTCACCCTGGCCGTCGGCACCCTCGGAGTGATCGCCGACCAGTTCACCGTGGGCAACCTCGGCACCGTCCTGATCTTCACGGACCTGATGTACGCGGCCGTCGTCTACGGCAAACCCGCCATGGCCCGGCGGCTCCCCATCTCGACCGGCCTGGTCACCATCACCGTCACCATCGCCTCCGTGGCCTGGCTGCGCACCCCGCAGTCCCTGATGATCGGCGTGATCACCGGCATCGTGTGCTTCGGCCCGGCCCTGACCGGCGCCACCCTGCGCAACCACCGCGAGGCCGCCGAGGCCGCCCGGCTGCGCGCCGAGCAGACCGCGCTGCTGGCCGAAATGGACCGCAGCCAGGCCGTCGTCGCCGAGCGCGCCCGGATGGCCCGAGAGCTGCACGACATGGTGGCCAACCACCTGTCCGCCATCGCCATCCACTCCACCGCCGCGCTCTCCATCGACTCCCCCGCGACGAGCCGGGAGGCCCTCGGGGTGATCCGGGAGAACAGCGTGCAGGGGCTGGCCGAAATGCGCCGGTTGATCGGGCTGCTGCGGGACGCGGGCGCGGAGCAGGAGGCGACCGCCACGCCCTCCCTCGACGGGCTCGACGCCCTGCTGGGGCAGGCCCGTGTCAACGGCGCCGCGAGCGGGCTGGACTTCGTACTCCTCGACGACCGGCCGCCCGGGGAGCCGCTGCCGGCCCCCGTGGAGCTGGCGGCGTACCGGATCGTCCAGGAGTCCCTGACGAACGCCCTCAAGCACGCCGCGCCGGGCACGGTCCGGGTCCGCGTGAGCCGCGACGGCGCGGCCGGGGGGCTGCTGACCGTACGGGTGGACTCCCCGTACGGGGACCGCCCGGGCCCCCGCGCCCCGGGCTCGGGAGCCGGGCTGATCGGCATGCGGGAGCGGACGGAACTGCTGGGCGGGGAGTTCACGGCGGGCCGGGACGGATCGGTGTGGCTGGTGCGGGCGGATCTGCCCGCGGACGAGAAGGCGGTGGCGGAATGAGCATCCGGGTCGTGGTGGCCGAGGACCAGAGCGCGGTACGGGCCGGCCTGGTGCTGATCCTGCGCAGTGCGGGTGACATCGAGGTCGCGGGCGAGGCGGCGGACGGGGAGGAGGCGGTGCGCCTGGCGCGCGAGCTGCGGCCGGATCTCGTCCTCATGGACGTGCAGATGCCGCGGCTCGACGGGGTGTCGGCGACCCGCCAGGTGGTCGCGGAGGGGCTGGCCGATGTCTTGGTGCTGACCACCTTCGACCTCGACGAGTACGTGTTCGGCGCCCTGCGCGCGGGGGCCGCGGGCTTCCTGCTGAAGAACGCGGACGCGGCGGAGCTGATCGACGCGGTACGGACCGTCGCGCGCGGGGAGGGTCTGATCGCCCCGGCGGTGACCAGGCGACTGATCGCCGAGTTCGCGGCTCCGCGGCCCGTGAAGGCCCCTGTGGCTCCGGAGACGGCCGCGGCGGTGGCCTCGCTGACGCGGCGGGAGCGGGAGGTGTTCGGCGCTCTGGGCGAGGGGCTGTCGAACGCGGAGATCGCGCTGCGGCTGGAGATGGCGGAGGCGACGGTGAAGACGCACGTCAGCAGGCTGCTGGGGAAGCTCGAGCTGCGCAGCCGGGTCCAGGCGGCCGTACTGGCCCAGGAGTTGGGCCTCTAGCGGACTCCTGGAGGGAAGGTCTGGACCTCTTGACGGTTGGTCCAGACCTTTCTACGCTCGCGGCAACTGTGGTGAGCGTGCCATGACAAGCGTGCTCACGGGCGGCGCAGGTCCCATCCCCATGTCGTAGTCGGCCCCACGGCCACGACGGACCTACGGAGGAGCACCCTTGAGCACAGCACCCCCACCCCGCATCCGTCTCTTCAGAAGGCTCGCCGCGACCGTGGCGGCCTTCGCCCTGCCGATCGCCGGCCTCGTGGCCCTGGCCGGCCCCGCCCAGGCCGCCGCCTCCGCGACGGCCACGTACACGAAGGTCTCCGACTGGGGCACCGGCTTCGAGGGCAAGTGGACGGTGAAGAACACCGGCACCACCGCCCTCACCAGCTGGACCGTGGAGTGGGACTACCCCTCCGGCACGACGGTCACCTCCGCCTGGGACGCCACCGTCACCAGCTCCGGCACCCACTGGACCGGCAAGAACGTCGGCTGGAACGGCACCCTCGCCCCCGGTGCCACGATCAGCTTCGGCTTCAACGGCGCCGGCTCCGGGGCCCCCAGCGGCTGCAAGGTCAACGGCGGCTCATGCGACGGCGGCTCGAACCCCACCGACAGCCCGCCGTCGGCCCCCGGGACCCCCACCGCGAGCGGGGTCACCAACACCTCCCTGACCATCGGCTGGTCCGCGGCCACCGACGACAAGGGCGTCAAGAACTACGACGTCTACCGCGGCGGCGCCAAGGTCGCCACCGTCACGGGCACGAGCTACGCCGACTCCGGCCTGACCAAGGGCACGACGTACACGTACAGCGTCGTCGCCCGCGACACCGCCGACCAGACGGGCCCGGCCTCCGGCTCCGTCTCGGTCACCACGACCGGCGGCACCAATCCCCCGGACCCGGGCGGCAAGGTCAAGCTCGGCTACTTCACCGAGTGGGGCGTCTACGGGCGCAACTACCACGTGAAGAACCTGGACACCTCCGGCTCCGCCGCGAAGATCACCCACATCAACTACGCGTTCGGCAACGTCCAGGGCGGCAAGTGCACCATCGGTGACGCCTACGCCGACTACGACAAGGCCTACACCGCCGACCAGAGCGTCGACGGAGTCGCCGACAACTGGGACCAGCCGCTGCGCGGCAACTTCAACCAGCTGCGCAAGCTCAAGGCGAAGTACCCGAACGTCAAGGTGCTGTGGTCCTTCGGCGGCTGGACCTGGTCCGGCGGCTTCGGCCAGGCCGCGGCGAACCCGGCCGCCTTCGCCGACTCCTGCTACAGCCTGGTCGAGGACCCGCGCTGGGCGGACGTCTTCGACGGCATCGACATCGACTGGGAGTACCCGAACGCCTGCGGCCTGTCCTGCGACACCAGCGGCGCCGCCTCCCTGAAGAACGTACTGTCCGCGCTGCGCACCAAGTTCGGCAGCAGCAACCTGGTGACCGCCGCGATCTCCGCGGACGGCTCCAACGGCGGCAAGCTCGACCTCGCCGACTACGCGGGCGCCTCCCCGTACGTCGACTTCTACAACGTCATGACGTACGACTTCTTCGGCGCGTGGGACGCCCAGGGCCCGACCGCCCCGCACTCCCCGCTCACCTCGTACGCCGGCATCCCGATCGCCGGCTTCAACTCCGAGGCCGCCATCACCAAGCTCAAGGGCAAGGGCATCGCCGGCTCGAAGCTCAACCTCGGCATCGGCTTCTACGGCCGCGGCTGGACCGGCGTCACGCAGGCCGCCCCCGGCGGCGCCGCCACCGGGCCCGCGCAGGGCACGTACGAGCAGGGCATCGAGGACTACAAGGTGCTCAAGGGCAGCTGCCCGGCCACCGGGACCGTCGCCGGCACGGCGTACGCCAAGTGCGGCAGCAACTGGTGGAGCTACGACACCCCCGCCACCATCGCCGGGAAGATGAGCTGGACCAAGCAGCAGGGCCTCAGGGGCGCCTTCTACTGGGAGTTCAGCGGCGACACGGCGAACGGCGAGCTCGCGAGCGCGGTCCACACCGGTCTCCAGTAACCCCCACACACTGGCCCGGTGAACGACGAAGCCGGGGGGACGGGGTCCGCCCCCTGTCCCCCCGGCTTCTCCACGTCGTACGGCCCGTGTCAGGCGACGTTCACCCTCTGCCCCGGAGGCGCCGCCTCCAGCCAGGCCAGGAAACCGGTCAGCGCGTCCTCGCTCATCGCCAGCTCCAGGCGGGTCCCGCGGTGGACACAGCCGAGCACGACGGCGTCGGACAGCAGCGCCAGCTCCTCCTCGCCCTCGGGGGCGCGGCGGGCGACCACCTCGATGGAGGAGCGCTCCAGCAGCCGGCGCGGCCGCGGGGAGTACGAGAAGACGCGGAACCACTCGATGCGGTCACCGCTGTAGCGGGCGACCCCGTACACCCAGCCCTTGCCGGAGATGTCGGGTTCCTCGGACACGCCCCAGCGCAGGCTGCAGTCGAAGGTGCCGCCGGAACGCTGGATGAGTCTGCGGCGCAGTCCGAAGACAAACAGCCCGATCACCACCAGGGCTACGACCAGGCCGCTCACAAGCAGAGCGAGGAGCATCTTCACCGACCTCCTCGCTCATCGAATCCCGCACCAACGAAAAACGGACGTACATCGCCTCAGCCGCGACCCGGTCTGGAAAATTCCAGCACGGACCGCGGCTGAGGTCGCACACTCTTCGGAACGGGGCTCAGTGCCCCGTTACCGCGCGCAGCCGGACATCGGCGCGACGCTCGGCGGCCGCATCGGCCTCCGACTTCGCGCGTTCCAGTGCCCGCTCCGCCCGCTGGACGTCAATCTCGTCAGCGAGCTCGGCGATCTCGGCCAGCAGGGACAGCTTGTTGTCCGCGAACGAGATGAATCCGCCGTGCACCGCGGCGACGACAGTGTTGCCCTCGCTGGTGCGGATGGTCACCGGGCCCGATTCCAGCACACCGAGAAGCGGCTGGTGACCGGGCATGACGCCGATGTCGCCGGACGTGGTGCGGGCGACAACAAGGGTGGCCTCGCCGGACCAGACATTGCGGTCCGCCGCGACCAGCTCGACGTGCAGCTCAGCAGCCAAGGTGGCTCCTCGGGTCACCACCCGGCGGGTCAGCCGGGTGTTGGGTCAAATTCTAATGGGCGTGGGGAGAGGGACGGGACACACCCGCCCCTCTCCGTCGATCAGCTGTGCTCGCGAGGAGCGCGGCTTCAGGAGACGCCCAGCTCCTTGGCGTTGGCCTTCAGGTCCTCGATGCCACCGCACAGGAAGAACGCCTGCTCGGGGAAGTGGTCGTAGTCACCGTCGCAGATCGCGTTGAACGCGGTGATCGACTCGTCGAGCGGAACGTCCGAACCGTCCACGCCGGTGAACTGCTTCGCCACGTGGGTGTTCTGCGACAGGAAGCGCTCGACGCGACGGGCACGGTGGACAACGAGCTTGTCCTCCTCGCCCAGCTCGTCGATGCCGAGGATCGCGATGATGTCCTGGAGGTCCTTGTACTTCTGCAGGATCCCCTTGACGCGCATCGCCGTGGCGTAGTGGTCCGCCGCGATGTACCGCGGGTCGAGGATGCGGGACGTCGAGTCCAGCGGGTCCACGGCCGGGTAGATGCCCTTCTCGGAGATCGGACGGGAGAGAACCGTCGTCGCGTCGAGGTGGGCGAACGTGGTGGCCGGCGCCGGGTCGGTCAGGTCGTCCGCGGGGACGTAGATCGCCTGCATCGAGGTGATCGAGTGACCGCGGGTCGAGGTGATGCGCTCCTGCAGCAGACCCATCTCGTCAGCCAGGTTCGGCTGGTAACCCACGGCGGACGGCATGCGGCCCAGAAGGGTCGACACCTCCGAACCGGCCTGGGTGTAACGGAAGATGTTGTCGATGAAGAAGAGCACGTCCTGCTTCTGCACATCGCGGAAGTACTCCGCCATGGTCAGACCGGCCAGGGCGACGCGCAGACGGGTGCCCGGGGGCTCGTCCATCTGGCCGAAGACGAGCGCCGTCTTGTCGATGACGCCGGAGTCGGCCATTTCCTCGATGAGGTCGTTGCCCTCACGGGTACGCTCACCGACGCCCGCGAACACCGACACACCGTCGTGGTTGTTGGCGACGCGGTAGATCATTTCCTGGATCAGAACGGTCTTGCCGACACCGGCACCACCGAACAGACCGATCTTTCCACCCTTGACGTACGGGGTGAGAAGGTCGATGACCTTGACGCCGGTCTCGAACATCTCGGTCTTCGACTCGAGCTCGTCGAAGCGGGGCGCCTTGCGGTGGATGGGCCAGCGCTCGGTGACCTCGGCGTTCGCCTCGGGGTAGTTGAGCACCTCACCCAGGGTGTTGAAGACCTTGCCCTTGGTGAAGTCACCGACGGGGACGGTGATGCCCTCGCCCGTGTCGGTCACCGGGGCCTGGCGGACCAGACCGTCGGTGGGCTGCATGGAGATCGTGCGGACCACGCCGTCACCCAGGTGCTGGGCGACCTCGAGGGTCAGCGTCTTGAGCGCACCGTTCTCGGCCGGGTCGGCGACCTGGACCTTCAGCGCGTTGTAGATGTCGGGCATCGCGTCGACGGGGAACTCCACGTCGACGACCGGGCCGATGACCCGGGCGACGCGGCCCGTGGCGGCGGCCGTCTCAACAGAGGTCGTCATTACTTGTCACTCCCCGCGGTCGCGTCGGCCATGGCGCTGGCGCCACCGACGATCTCGCTGATTTCCTGGGTGATTTCGGCCTGGCGGGCCGCGTTGGCAAGCCGGGAGAGGCTCTTGATGAGATCCCCGGCGTTGTCGGTCGCCGACTTCATCGCGCGGCGGCGGGCGGCGTGCTCGGAAGCGGCCGACTGCAGCAGTGCGTTGTAGATACGGCTCTCGACGTAGCGCGGCAGCAGGGCGTCGAGGACGTCCTCCGCCGACGGCTCGAAGTCGAACAGCGGAAGGATTTCGGCCTTCGCGCCGGACTCTTCTTCGGGCTTGTCGAAGCTGAGCGGCAGCATCCGGCCGTCGACCGCGGTCTGCGTCATCATCGACACGAATTCCGTGTAGACGATGTGCAGCTCGTCGACGCCACCCTCGGCCGTTTCCGTCTGGATGGCCTCGATCAGCGGCGCCGCGACGCGCTTGGCGTCGGCGTAGGCCGGGCTGTCCGTGAAGCCGGTCCACGAATCCGCGACCTTGCGCTCGCGGAAGCCGAAGTAGGCCAGACCCTTACGGCCGACGATGTACGTGTCGACCTCCTTGCCCTCGCCGCGCAGCCGCTCGGTGAGCCGCTCCGCCTGCTTGATGGCGTTGGAGGAGTAGCCGCCGGCCAGACCGCGGTCGCTCGTGATGAGCAGGACCGCGGCGCGCACCGGCGCCTCGACCTCGGTGGTCAGGGCGTGCTTGGTGTTCGAACCGGTCGCCACCGCGGTCACCGCACGGGTGAGCTCGGTCGCGTACGGCATCGATGCCGCCACCTTGCGCTGCGCCTTGACGATGCGCGAGGCGGCGATCATTTCCATCGCCTTGGTGATCTTCTTGGTCGCCGTGACGGCACGGATGCGACGCTTGTAGACCCGGAGCTGCGCTCCCATGAGTCAGGTCCCTTCCGTCGTCACTTGGAGACGTTGACGGCCGGCGCGTCCTCGCCCAGGAGCTTGCCGTCCGAGGTCTCGAACTGCTGCTTGAAGCCGGCGATGGCGTCGGCGATCGACGTCAGGGTGTCGTCCGACATCTTGCCGCCGTCGGCGATGGAGGTGAGGAGGTCCTTGCGCTCGCGGCGCAGGTGCTCCAGCAGCTCCGACTCGAAGCGACGGATGTCGTTCACCGGGACGTCGTCCATCTTGCCGGTGGTGCCGGCCCAGACGGAGACGACCTGCTCCTCGACGGGCATCGGCTGGTACTGGCCCTGCTTCAGCAGCTCGACGAGGCGCTTGCCGCGCTCCAGCGAGGCCTTCGAAGCGGCGTCCAGGTCGGAACCGAAGGCGGCGAACGCCTCGAGCTCGCGGTACTGGGCGAGGTCCAGACGCAGACGGCCGGAAACCTGCTTCATGGCCTTGTGCTGGGCCGAGCCACCGACGCGGGAGACCGAGATGCCGACGTTCAGCGCCGGGCGCTGGCCCGCGTTGAACAGGTCGGACTCCAGGAAGCACTGGCCGTCGGTGATGGAGATGACGTTGGTCGGGATGAACGCCGACACGTCGTTCGCCTTGGTCTCGACGATCGGCAGACCGGTCATCGAACCGGCGCCCATGTCGTCGGAGAGCTTCGCGCAGCGCTCCAGCAGACGGGAGTGCAGGTAGAAGACGTCACCCGGGTAGGCCTCACGGCCCGGCGGGCGGCGCAGCAGCAGCGACACGGCGCGGTAGGCGTCGGCCTGCTTCGACAGGTCGTCGAAGATGATCAGGACGTGCTTGCCGGCGTACATCCAGTGCTGGCCGATGGCAGAACCGGTGTACGGCGCCAGGTACTTGAAGCCGGCCGGGTCGGACGCCGGGGCGGCGACGATCGTCGTGTACTCGAGCGCGCCGGCGTCTTCCAGGGCGCCGCGAACGGACGCGATGGTCGAGCCCTTCTGGCCGATGGCGACGTAGATGCAGCGGACCTGCTTGTTCACGTCGCCGGAGCGCCAGTTGTCGCGCTGGTTGATGATCGTGTCGACGGCCAGAGCGGTCTTGCCGGTCTGACGGTCACCGATGATCAGCTGACGCTGGCCGCGGCCGACGGGCACCATCGCGTCGATGGCCTTGTAGCCGGTCTGCATGGGCTCGTGCACCGACTTGCGGACCATGACGCCCGGGGCCTGCAGCTCGAGGGCGCGACGGCCTTCGGTCGCGATCTCGCCGAGACCGTCGATCGGGTTGCCGAGCGGGTCGACGACGCGGCCGAGGTAGCCCTCGCCGACGCCGACGGAGAGCACCTCGCCGGTGCGCTGCACCGACTGGCCCTCCTCGATACCGCTGAACTCGCCGAGGACGACCGCACCGATCTCGCGCTCGTCGAGGTTGAGGGCGAGACCGAGGGTGCCGTCCTCGAACTTCAGCAGCTCGTTCGCCATGGCGGAGGGCAGGCCCTCCACCTTCGCGATGCCGTCGCCGGCAACGCTGACCGTTCCGACCTCCTCGCGCGAGGCCGCGTCCGGCTGGTACGACTGGACAAAGTTCTCCAGTGCGTCCCGGATCTCCTCCGGCCGGATCGTGAGCTCCGCCATCTGGGTTCCCTGCTCTCCTTGTTGGGCCTGAAGCTTCTTAGGGGTCTGGGGGCGACCCCCAGGAATCTTCTGCAAGTTCTGCACGGCCCAACCGGGCCGCTAGGAATGCTTTTGTTCTATTGGTGGCTGGGGTCAGCCGGCCATGCGACGGGTCGCCTCTGCGAGGCGGTCCGCGATGGTGCCGTCGATGACCTCGTCGCCGACTCGCACCGTGATCCCGCCGAGGACCTCGGGGTCCACGTCGAGGTTCAGGTGCATCTGGCGGCCGTACAGCTTGGCCAGCACCGCGCCGAGACGCTGCTTCTGCACGTCGCTGAGCGGAACCGCGCTGGTCACGGTGGCGACCATGCGGTCACGGCGCTCGGCGGCGAGCTTGGAAAGGGACTCGAGTCCCGCTTCCAGGCTACGTCCACGCGGGTGCGTGACAAGACGGGCGACCAGGCGCTCGGTGACGGCGTTCGCCTTGCCGCCGAGCAGGCTGCGCAGCAGCTCGCTCTTGGCGGAGGCGGTGGCCGCACGGTCGGTCAGCGCCGCACGCAGCTCGGTGTTCGAGGCGACGATCCGGCCGAAGCGGAAGATCTCGTCCTCGACGTTGTCGAGCGCGCCGCCCTGCTGGGCGGCCGTGAGGTCGGCGGTGGCCGCCAGGGCCTCCAGCGAGTCGACCAGGTCGCGGGACTGCGACCAGCGGGACCGGGCCATGCCCGACACCAGGTCGAGGGTTTCCCCGCCGACCTGGGTGCCCAGCAGTCGACGCACCAGCTCGGCCTTGGCCTCGCCGGACTGCGCCGGGTCCGTGATGACCCGACGCAGCGAGACCTCACGGTCGAGCAGCGCGGTGACGGCAGCCAGCTCACCGGCGAGCTTCGCCGCGTCGACGGACGTGTTGTCCGTCAGCGCGTCGAGACGCTCGCGCGCGGAGGCCAGCGCCTCGCGGCTCGCTCCGTTCATCGGGCCGCCTCGGCCTTCTCCTCGAGCTCGCTGAGGAAGCGGTCGATCGTGCGGCTCTGGCGGGCGGCGTCCTCGAGGGACTCGCCGACGAGCTTTCCGGCCAGGTCGGTGGCGAGCTTGCCCACGTCCTGACGCAGTGCATGCGAGGCAGCCTTGCGGTCGGCCGCGATCTGGGCGTGGCCGGCAGCGATGATCTCCTCACGCTGCCGCTGGCCCTCTGCGCGCAGTTCTTCCTTGAGCGCAGTGCCCTGC
Organism: Streptomyces sp. NPDC031132; assembly: GCF_055570595.1. Lineage (NCBI taxonomy): Bacteria > Bacillati > Actinomycetota > Actinomycetes > Kitasatosporales > Streptomycetaceae > Streptomyces > Streptomyces sp. NPDC031132. Next base: position 287,052 of record NZ_JBVIGX010000001.1, on the reverse strand, counting down.
TCCAGCGCTTCCTGGCGCAGGCGCGCGGCCTCGTGCCGGGCTTCGGCGAGCTGGGCCTTGTACTGCTCCAGCACGCTCTGGGCCTCGGTCTGAGCGGCCTCAGCCTTCTCGATACCGCCCTCGATCTGCTCGCGGCGCTCGTCCAGAACCTTGTTGATGTTCGGGAGGAGCTTCTTCGCGAGGAAACCGAAGACGATGACGAAGGCGATCAGACCGATGACGAGCTCGGGGATCGGCGGAACGAGCGGGTTTTCCGTCTCGGCCGCGAGAACCAGGAGGTTCACATCAGTGCCTTTCGTCTAATCGGACTAGTGGTCGCGGTTCGTCAGCTGTAGACGAACGGCATGACCAGACCGATGAGGGCGAGCGCCTCACAGAAGGCGAAGCCGAGGATCTGGTTGGCGCGGATCAGACCGGCAGCCTCGGGCTGACGGGCGAGAGCCTGCGTGCCGTTACCGAAGATGATGCCGACGCCGACACCCGGGCCGATGGCCGCGAGACCGTAACCAACGGAGCTGAGGGAGCCGGTGACGCCATCGGCGGCAGCGAGGATCTGGGACATGCCAGTTCTTCCTTCTCTTTCACGGACCGGTGGGGGTTGGCCACCGGACGACAGGGGGTTTGGGGGAGGACCGGACTCAGTGGTGCTCGGCGAGTGCGCCCTGGATGAAGCTGCAGGCCAGGAGGACGAAGACGTAGGCCTGGACAGCCTGGATGAAGAGCTCGAACGCCGTCATCACGATGACCATGATGAAAGAGACGCCCGCGTAGGCGATCCCGATGCCGTTCAGCAGGTACCAGCTGGCGATGGTGAACAGCAGCAGCAGGGTGTGACCGGCGAACATGTTCGCGAACAGTCGGACCGCGTGGGTGAACGGGCGCACCAGGACGTTCGAGAAGAACTCGATGACCATGACCAGGGGCAGGACGCCGCCGAGCGACTTGTCGTAGCCCGTCAGGTTCTTGAGTCCGCCGACGAAGCCGTGACGCTTGAACGTCACCGACATCCAGATGAAGTAGACGATCGCTGCGAGCGCCGCCGGGTACGCGATGATCGCGGTCACCGGGAACTGGGCCACGGGGACGATCGACCAGACGTTCAGGACCCAGACGAAGAAGAACAGCGACACCATGAAGGGGACGTACTTCTCGCCCTCCTTCTTGCCCAGCGTCTCGTACACGATGCCGCGGCGCACGAAGTCGTAGCCGGCCTCGGCGACCATCTGGAGCTTGCCCGGTACGACCTTCGGCTTCCGGAACGCGGCCCAGAAGAAGGCGACGATGATCACCGAGCCCAGGAGGGCCAGCAGCATCGGCTTGTTGAAGTACGCACTGGTGGTGCCGGCTTCGCCCCACAGCGGCTCGAAGAGGAACGAGTGCAGGCCCGGGCCGGGGAAGCCACATCCGTCGAAGATGTGACAGTCGGTCTCGAAAGCGAGCACCTGCGTCAGGTCAGCACTCACCGCGGGCTCCTTCAGCGTGGCGCATAGGTACGGCAACCTCGTTGTGTCGGCGCGGCGCACAGCCGCTGTTCGGCACTGGACTGGTGTTACGGGTGTGGGGGCGGCGATCAGGCATCGAGCCTCGCGATGGAACAGGCGTCAGCTCAGATGCCCGCGCCCGCAATGCCGCAGTTGGCACCGGACGATAGCAGCATCTCGAACGCGCCCTTATTCCGGCCCTACCCCTCACGACTTCGGCCCCGGATTTTCGGGCTTGTCGCCCTTGGTCGAGTCCGGTTCGACGTAGAGGATCTTGGCCTTCATATGAGCACGCGTCTGTGCGCCGATCCACACGAGGGTGGTGGCGACGAGCGTGATCGCAAAGGTCTTGGGGTGGAACAGCGTCGTGTTCTTGAACACGGCGAGAAAGACGAAGAGCAGCAGGATCTGGGCCGTGTAGAGCATCAGCCCCATGGCCTGGAACAAGTGCGGCAACGATTTCGCGGTGCGTTGCAGAACGACGAATCCGATGCCCATGAACAGCATCACGACCAGCGTGGCAATGACGGCGCCGAGAGCCCCCTTGCCGCCTGCCACCACGGCGCTGATGACGGCGGCGAGAGCGCCGGCGGCAGCTGTGGGTACAGCGGCATGCAGGAGGGATCGGACGTCATCAGACCGCATGGCGGGTTGCTCCGCGTGGTGGTGGGGGCACGGACTCGTACGGACTCGTACGGGACGAGCGTAAGCCCGGGCCGAGGTCGCGCCTCGGGCCAATGGACCGTCGCACTACGGTCCTTCGGCTCTGTCGCCGGGTTTAGTGAACGGTATCACAAACTATTTGATGAGAGCTTTACCTGCGGAGTGTGCTGACTGTCACACATGAGAGCTAACCCGCCCGTGTGTGCGCGACAAGCCGTGGATGTGTGTGGTAAAGGCCGCCCATGTCGGACATGTGCCGCGGCCGTCAGCGCGTCGACTCCGCCTTACGCCGGTCGGGGAAGCGCGAACGGGGGCCTACCGCGGTCGCTCCGTTGACGCCCGAGACGCCGACCCTGACCGGCCCGACGGACTCCGGCTCGCGGCCCGAGGTGTCCTGTGCGGCCGCCTCGGCGGCGCGCTCCGCGTGCCGGTAGCGCGGCGGGACCAGACCCTCGGCCCACCGCGGGGCGCGCGGGGTGAAGCGCGGCAGGAGCAGCAGGACCAGGCCCACCGCGCTCAGCGCGACGATGGCCAGCACGATCCACATCGAGGCGGAATGCACCGAATAGGCCACCGCCCCGAAGGCGATCAATCCTGACCAGAAATACATGATCAGCACCGCGCGGCTGTGCGAATGCCCGAGTTCCAGCAGTCGGTGGTGCAGGTGCCCGCGGTCGGCCGCGAAAGGCGACTGGCCCTTCCACGTACGCCGCACGATGGCCAGGATCAGGTCCGCCATCGGGATGGCGATGATCGTCAGCGGGAGCAGAAGCGGAATGAAGACCGGGAGCATTGCGTGCGTCGCGTTGCGCTCACCGCCGGCGAACAGGGCCATGGTGTCCGGGTCCACCTGCCCGGTGATGGAGATCGCGGCGGCGGCGAGCACCAGGCCGATCAGCATCGATCCGGAGTCGCCCATGAAGATCCGGGCCGGATGCATGTTGTGCGGCAGGAAGCCCAGGCACATGCCCATCAGGATCGCGGCGAACAGCGTCGCGGGCGCGGCCGCCTCGATCCCGTAGCCGAACCAGATCCGGTACGAGTACAGGAAGAACGCCGCGGCGGCGATGCAGACCATGCCGGCGGCCAGGCCGTCGAGGCCGTCCACGAAGTTCACCGCGTTGATCGTGATCACGACGAGGGCCACGGTGAGCAGGTTGCCCTGCCACTGGGTCAGCGCGACCGTCCCGATGCCGGGGACCGGGATCCAGAGCATCGTCAGACCCTGCATGACCATCACACCGGCGGCGATCATCTGCGCGCCGAGCTTGATCAGGGCGTCGATCTCGAACTTGTCGTCGAGCACGCCGATCAGCCAGATCAGGGCCGCTCCGGAGAGCAGCGCCCGCGGTTCGTTCGACAGCTCGAAGACGCCGTTGAGGTTGCGCAGGTGGTCGGCGACCAGCAGCCCTGCGCACAGTCCGCCGAACATGGCGATGCCGCCGAGCCGCGGAGTGGGCTCGCGGTGCACGTCGCGGGCGCGGATCTCCGGCATCGCACCGGCCGCGATCGCGAACTTCCGCACGGGCCCGGTGAGCAGGTAGGTCACCGCGACCGTGACGCAAAGCGTCAGCAGATATTCACGCACGGGCTGCCCCAGATGTATCGCCGGCCATCTCAGCCCCACACATTAGCTGCGATGTACCCCTCACCGAGGACGCGAGGGGGCGGTACCGCGGTTGCGGTACGCCCCGCTTGTCCGTATTACGGCCCGTACGGGGGAAATCCGCGCGTCAGCTCGGCCACTTCCGCGCGGGTGTTCGCCCCTTCCGCGCGCAGTGCGGCGGTGAACAGCGCGGCGATCCGGGCCATCTCGGGCTCCCGCATGCCCTGCGTGGTGACGGCCGCCGTGCCGAGCCGGATCCCGCGCTGGTCCCCGTACGGGAGGGCGCAGGTGTCCAGCACGATCCCGGCGGCGGCGAGCCGGCCGCGGGCGGTCGGACCGTCGACGCCGAGCGGCGCCGGGTCGGCGGTGATCAGATGGGTGTCGGTGCCGCCCGTCGTCACCGCGAAGCCGTTGGCCGCGAGCCCTTCGGCCAGCGCCCGGGCGTTGGCCACCACCCGGTGGGCGTACGTGGTGAACGCGGGCGCCGCGGCCTCGCCGAAGGCCACCGCCTTGGCGGCGATGGTGTGCATCTGGGCGCCGCCCTGGGTGAAGGGGAACACCGCCCGGTCGATCCGCTCGGCGAACTCGGCGCCGCACAGGATCATCCCGCCGCGCGGACCGCGCAGCACCTTGTGGGTCGTCGCGCAGACGATGTCGGCGTACGGGACGGGGCTGGGCGCGGCCCCGCCGGCGACGAGCCCGATCGGATGGGCGGCGTCCGCGATGAGGTGCGCCCCGACCTCGTCGGCGATCTCCCGGAACACCGAGTACTCCGGGTGCCGGGAGTAGGAGATCGACCCGCAGACGATCGCCTTGGGGCGGTGCGTCCGCGCCAGCTGCTGCACCTGCCGGTAGTCGATGAGGCCGCTCTCGGCGTCGACCCCGTACCCGACGAAGTCGAACCAGCGTCCGGAGAAGTTGGCGGGCGAACCGTGCGTGAGGTGCCCCCCGTACGGGAGCCCCATCGCCAGCACGGTGTCCCCGGGCCGCAGCAGCGCGGCGTACGCGGCCAGCACGGCGGCGGAACCGGAATGCGGCTGCACGTTGGCGTGCTCGACGCCGAACAGCGCGCGGGCCCGCTCGACGGCCAGCCCTTCGGCGAGGTCTGCGTACTCGCAGCCGCCGTGGTATCGATGGCCCGGATATCCCTCGGCGTACTTGTTGGCGAGCGCCGATCCGAGCGCTGCGAGCACGGCGGGCGAGGTGAAGTTCTCGGCGGCGCTCAGCTGGAGGGTGGCGGCCTGGCGCTGCGCCTCCCCTGCGAGCACGTCGGCCATCTGCGGATCCTGCTGCCGCAGCAGGTCCGTGGGCGGGGTGATGACGCTCATGGCGACTCCCAGTGGCCGGTCCCGGATAGGCCCACTCTAGGCCCGGGGCCCCGATCCCGCCCTGCGGAGATGCCCGTCAGCGCCGGGTCGTGACGCCCGTCAGGGCCGTGACCACCGGGTCGAGCGCCTGGTTGATCTCGTCGCCGATCGAACGGAAGAAGGTGATCGGCGCCCCGTACGGGTCGTACACCTCGTCCGCGTCGGGCGACGGCGCCAGCAGCCACCCGCGCAGCGCGGCCGCGGCCCGTACCAGCGCACGGGCGCGCTCGGCGACGCCGTCGTCCAGCGGCGGCAGCGTGGCCGGATCTATGGCCCGCACCAGCCGCGTGAACTCCTTCAGCGTGAACGTGCGCAGCCCCGCCGAGTGCCCCATCGAGATGACCTGCGCCCGGTGGTCGCGGGTGGCGGTCAGCACCAGGTCGGCGCGTATGACGTGCTCGTCGAGCAGCTCCCGCCCGGTGAAACCGGAGGCGTCCGCACCGAAGTCCGCGAGCACGGCCGCCGCGTTCGCCTCCATCGGGGCACCCTCGTGGCCCCAGGTCCCCGCGCTCTCCACGATCAGGTCGCTCGCCGGGATGCCCCCCAGCCGGTGCGCCAGCGCATGCCGGGTCAGCCGCTCGGTGATGGGCGAGCGGCACACGTTGCCGGTGCTGACGTGGAGGATGCGGAAGGTGTCCCCTCCGGCCGCCGCCGGGTGGGAATCCCCCCAGCCGTGGCTGCCGCCGGGGGTGTGCCCGCTTGCTATGCCACGCCCCTGAGGGCTCACGGGGCCACCTCGAGGTCGGGTACGACCTCCCGCAGCTGCTCGGCGGTCAGCGCCCCCTCGCGCAGCAGGACGGGAACCTTCCCGGTGACGTCGACGATCGACGAGGGCTGGATGCCGGGCGTGGGACCGCCGTCCAGGTACACGGACACGGAGTCGCCCAGCATCTCGCGCGCCGCGTCGCAGTCCTCCGGCGCCGGGTGCCCGGAAAGGTTCGCCGAGGACACGGCCATCGGGCCGACCTCGGTGAGCAGCTCGATGGCGACGGGGTGCAGCGGCATGCGGACGGCCACGGTGCCGCGGGTCTCCCCCAGGTCCCAGGCGAGCGACGGCTGGTGCTTGGCGACCAGCGTCAGCGCGCCCGGCCAGAAGGCGTCGACGAGCTCCCAGGCCTGCTCGGAGAAGTCCGTGACGAGGCCGTGCAGGGTGTTCGGGGAGCCGATGAGCACGGGGGTCGGCATGTTGCGGCCGCGCCCCTTGGCGGCGAGCAGGTCGCCGACGGCCTCCGCGCTGAAGGCGTCCGCGCCGATCCCGTACAGGGTGTCGGTGGGCAGCACGACGAGCTCGCCGCGGCGCACGGCGGATGCGGCTTCACGCAGACCCGTCTTGCGGTCCGTCGCGTCGTTGCAGTCGTATCGCCGGGCCATCAGCGGGACTCCTCGTGCAGCAGGGGGGTGGAGGGGTGGGTCGCGCCCGTCACGGCAGGGCCTTGCGGGCGGTGGCGAAGCGCGGGCGGTTGTTCAGGTCGGGATGGTCGGCGGCGTCGGCCCAGCCGAGCTCCTCCGCGAAGATCCACGGAACCTGGCCGCCCTGGGTGTCGGCGTGCTCGACGACGACGATGCCGCCGGGCCGCAGGAGCCGGTGCGCGGTGCGCTCGATGCCGCGGATGGTGTCGAGGCCGTCCTCGCCGGAGAAGAGGGCCATCTCCGGGTCGTGGTCGCGGGCCTCGGGAGCCACGTACTCCCACTCGGTGAGCGGGATGTACGGCGGGTTCGAGATCACCAGGTCGACCTGGCCGTCCAGCTCGGGCAGCGCGCTCAGCGCGTCGCCCTGGTGGACGGTGACCCGGGAGCCCTCGGCGTTCTTGCGCGTCCACCGCAGGGCGTCCTCGGACAGCTCGACCGCGTGCACGCGCGAGCGCGGCACCTCCTGCGCCATGGCCAGCGCGATGGCGCCGGAGCCGGTGCACAGGTCCACGATCATCGGCTCGACCACGTCCATGGCCCGGACGGCGTGTATGGCCCAGTCCACGACCGACTCGGTCTCGGGCCGGGGCACGAAGACCCCGGGCCCGACCTGGAGCTCCAGGTACCGGAAGAACGCGCGGCCGGTGATGTGCTGGAGCGGCTCGCGCGCCTCGCGGCGGGCGACGGCCTCCCAGTAGCGGGCGTCGAAGTCCGCGTCCTTGACGTGGTGCAGTTCCCCCCGCTTGACGCCGTGCACGAAGGCCGCGAGCTCCTCCGCGTCGAAGCGCGGTGAGGGCACGCCGGCGGCGGCCAGCCGCTGGGTGGCCTGGGCCACCTCGGCAAGCAGCAAGTTCACGCTGGTCCTCCGGGCTGCTGTCGTACGGGGGTGGAGCGGGTGCCGGTATCGGCGGGTCGAGCAGGTCAGGCGGGGATCAGCGGGCGGAAGCCAGCTTGGCGGCCGAGTCCGCGTCGACGCAGGCCTGGATCATCGAATCGAGGTCGCCGTCGAGCACCTGGTCCAAGTTGTACGCCTTGAAGCCGGTCCGGTGGTCCGAGATCCGGTTTTCCGGGAAGTTGTACGTACGGATCTTCTCGGAGCGGTCCACCGAGCGCACCTGGCTGCGGCGCACGTCGGAGGCCTCCTGCTCGGCCGCTTCCTGGGCCGCGGCCAGCAGGCGCGACCGCAGGATGCGCATCGCCTGCTCCTTGTTCTGGAGCTGGCTCTTCTCGTTCTGGCAGGAGGCGACCACACCGGTCGGGACGTGCGTGATGCGCACGGCCGAGTCGGTGGTGTTGACGGACTGGCCGCCGGGGCCCGACGAGCGGTACACGTCGATGCGGAGGTCGTTCGGGTTGATCTCGACCTCGACCTCTTCGGCCTCCGGGGTGACGAGCACGCCGGCGGCGGAGGTGTGGATGCGGCCCTGCGACTCGGTGGCCGGAACGCGCTGGACGCGGTGCACACCGCCCTCGTACTTCATGCGGGCCCACACGCCCTGGCCGGGCTCGGTGGCACCGTTGCCGCCCTTGGTGCGGACGGAGACCTGGACGTCCTTGTAGCCGCCGAGCTCGGACTCGGTGGAGTCGATGATCTCGGTCTTCCAGCCCACGCGCTCGGCGTAGCGCAGGTACATGCGCAGCAGGTCGCCGGCGAACAGGGCGGACTCGTCGCCGCCCGCGCCCGCCTTGATCTCCAGGAGCACGTCCTTGTCGTCGCTGGGGTCGCGCGGGACGAGCAGCAGGCGGAGCTTCTCGGTGAGCTCCTCGCGCTGCGCGCTCAGTTCCTTCACCTCGGCCACGAAGTCGGGGTCGTCGGCCGCGAACTCCTTCGCCGTCTCGATGTCCTCGGCGGACTGCTTCCAGGCGCGGAAGGTCGCGACGATCGGGGTCAGCTCCGCATAGCGCTTGTTGAGCTTGCGCGCGTTGGCCTGATCCGAGTGGACCGAAGGGTCGGCGAGCTTCTTCTCAAGGTCGGCGTGCTCGCCGACCAGTTCCTCGACCGCCTCGAACATCGGGGGCTCCTGGGGTGAAAAGTACGAAAAAGGGCTGCGGGACGACAAAGGCGCCGGTCCGGCTGCCCCCGTGTGGACAGGGTGCAGCCGGGGTCCGGCGCCGGGGGCTCGCTACTTCGAGCCGGCAGCCTTGCCGAAGCGGGCCTCGAAGCGGGCGACACGGCCACCGGTGTCGAGGATCTTCTGCTTGCCCGTGTAGAACGGGTGGCACTCGGAGCAGACCTCGGCACGGATGGTGCCCTCGGTCAGGGTGCTACGGGTGGTGAACGACGCGCCACAGGTGCAGCTGACCTGGGTCTCGACGTACTCGGGGTGAACATCGCGCTTCAAGGTGTCTCCTAGATTCGGGAGGGCGCCGGGTCGCAGGAGCCGAATTGCGCACTGCGTGAACCGGGGCCGACAGACCAGTCTGCCAGGACCGGGCTGCCTGTCAAAATTCTGAGGACGCATCCCTCAACGGGGCGGGAGCGGCATCTATTCCGGGTTGTTGCAGAACGCCCCTGAGCAGGCTTTTTACGGCTGCTGGACGATCGCGCCGGCCGTTCCCTTGTCGCCCATCGAGTTGGCGGTGGCCTCGGCGGGGACCGGCTGGTCGGCCAGGAGCGCGCTCCAGACCAGCTGGCACTCCTTGGTCAGCGGGGCGACCCGGTCGGCGTCCCGGGCGTCCGGGCCCACGGGCAGGGTGATCATCTTCATGTTCTGGGCGTCGATGCCCTGGAGGCTCTGGGCGAAGCCCATGAGGGACTTCACGTCGCCGAGCGACTTGTCGGTGGTGAGCGCCTTCGTGCCGGTGTCGGCGAGGTCGAGCAGGCGCTTGGGGTTGTCGAAGATGCCGATGCCCCTGACCTGCTTGATCAGGGCCTTCATGAACGCCTGCTGGAGTTGTATTCGGCCCAGGTCGCTGCCGTCGCCGACGCTCTTGCGGGTCCGTACGAGGCCCAGGGCCTGCTCGCCGTTCAGCTTGTTGGGGCCGGCCGGGAGGTCGAGGTGGCTCGAGCCGTCCTTGATGGGCTTGGTGGTGGTGAGCTGGACGCCGCCGAGGTTGTCGATGATCTTCTTGAAGCCCGTGAAGTCGACCTCGATGTAGTGGTCCATGCGGATCCCCGACATCTTCTCGACGGTCTTGACCGCGCACGCGGCCCCGCCGATGGTGAACGACTCGTTGAACTGCGAGCGCGAGCTGCCGCGGTCGGTCTTGCCGTTGCCCAGCGTGCACGCCGGCCGGTTGACCATGGTGTCGCGCGGGATCGAGACGACGGTGGCCTGCTTGTGGCCCTCGTAGAGGTGGACGATCATCGCCGTGTCGGAGCGGGCCGAGCCGCCGTCGTCCCGGCCGTACTCGGAATTCGCCCCGCCGCGGGAGTCGGAGCCGAGGACGAGGATGTCCATCGAGCCGTTGTCCACGTTCTGCGGGCGGTCGGTGCCGAGCGCCTGGTCGATGTCGACCGTCTTCAGGTTCCCGTTCAGGTGGAAGTAGAACCAGCCGAGCCCCGCCCCGCCCAGGAGGACCACGCCGGCGGCGCTCCACGCGGCGATGACGAGGGCCTTGCGCCCCTTCGAGGGTTTCCGTCGGCGCCGGCCCGCGGCACGCCGGCCGCTGCCCCTGCTGTCCTCGCTCATGCTCTCCTCAGTCCTGAATGCGTTCCCGGCCGGATGTCCGGCCCAGTGGCCTCCCTGCACTGCCCGCTGACACAGACGGCCGAATGCCCTCCAGGGTTCCACGGCCTGCGCGGGTCCCGTACCAGGTGCCCTGCGGTGGGCTGGGCGGGAGGCGCGCGGCGTGGCGCCGCGCCCACCTGCGGTTTCCCGGGGGGACGCATGCCGCGCCCGCGAGGTTCACGAAAACCGCGAGTGTGGCGAAGCTCGCACCTGCGGAAAACCGGGAAAACACCCGAAAACAGGCTGAAAACACGGGGCCGCCCCCACCGCGTGTGCGGTGGGGGCGGCCTCGGTGATGCGGTGCGGCGACGGTCAGTCGTCGTTCTTGCCCGACGGGGTCGTCTTGGCGATCTGCATCAGGAACTCGGCGTTCGACTTCGTCTGCTTCATCTTGTCGAGCAGGAGCTCGATGGCCTGCTGCGAGTCGAGCGCGTGCAGCACCCGGCGCAGCTTCCAGACGATGGCGAGCTCCTCGCTGTTGAGGAGGATCTCCTCCTTGCGGGTGCCCGACGGGTCGACGTCGACGGCCGGGAAGATGCGCTTGTCGGCGAGCTTCCGGTCGAGCTTGAGCTCCATGTTGCCGGTGCCCTTGAACTCCTCGAAGATCACCTCGTCCATGCGCGAGCCGGTGTCGACCAGCGCGGTGGCCAGGATCGTCAGCGAGCCGCCGTCCTCGATGTTGCGCGCGGCACCGAAGAAGCGCTTCGGCGGGTACAGCGCGGTCGAGTCGACACCACCGGACAGGATGCGGCCGGAGGCGGGCGCCGCGAGGTTGTACGCGCGGCCCAGACGGGTGATGGAGTCCAGCAGGACGACCACGTCGTGACCCAGCTCGACGAGGCGCTTGGCGCGCTCGATGGCCAGCTCGGCGACGGTGGTGTGGTCCTCGGCCGGGCGGTCGAAGGTCGAGGAGATGACCTCGCCCTTGACCGACCGCTGCATGTCGGTGACCTCTTCCGGACGCTCGTCGACCAAGACGACCATCAGGTGGCACTCGGGGTTGTTCGTGGTGATCGCGTTGGCGATCGCCTGCATGATCATGGTCTTGCCGGTCTTCGGCGGGGCCACGATCAGGCCTCGCTGGCCCTTGCCGATCGGCGACACGAGGTCGATGATGCGGGTCGTCAGCACGCCCGGGTCGGTCTCCAGACGGAGCCGGTCCTGGGGGTACAGCGGGGTCAGCTTCTGGAACTCCGGTCGGCCGCGGCCGGATTCGGGCGCCATGCCGTTCACCGAGTCCAGGCGCACGAGGGCGTTGAACTTCTCGCGGCGCTCGCCGTCCTTGGGCTGGCGCACGGCACCGGTGGTGTGGTCGCCCTTGCGCAGACCCGCCTTGCGGACCTGGGCGAGGGAGACGTACACGTCGTTGGGGCCGGGCAGGTAGCCCGAGGTCCGGATGAACGCGTAGTTGTCGAGGATGTCCAGGATGCCCGCGACGGGGATCAGGACGTCGTCGTCGGCGACCTGCGGCTCGTTCGGCGCGAACTCGTCGCGGCCACGACGGCCACGGCGGTCGCGGTAGCGGCCGCGACGGCCGCGACGGCCGCCCTCGTCGTCGAAGTCGTCCTGCGGACCGTTGTCCTGGGGACCCTGACGGTCCTGACGGCCCTGCTGCTGGCGGTCCTGACGGCCGCCGCCCTGCTGCTGGCGGTCCTGGCGGTCCGCACGGCCGCCGCCCTGGCCGCCCTGACCCTGGCCCTGGGCGCCCTGGCCCTGGGCGCCCTGGCCCGGCTCGTCGGCCTTGGCACCGCGGTCACGGCGGTCGCGCTGGCGGTCGCCGCGCTCGGCACGGTCCCCGCGGTCGCGGCGCTCGCGCCGGCCACGGCCCTCGCCCTCCTGGGCGGGCGCGGAGACGGCGGTCGCGGCCTCGGCCTTGACCTCGGCCGGCGCGGTCGCGGTGGTGGTGGCGGTCTCGGTCTTCGCCTCGACCTGCACGGCGGCGGGGGCCGTGGCCTCCGGGCTGCCGGAGGGGGCCGTGGCCCGACGGCGGCGGCGCTCGCCGGCCGGGGCGTCGTCGGAGGCCGGCTGGCCCGGGATCTCGATCTGCGCCTGCGCGGCAGGCTTCTCGGCGGGCGCCTCGGCGGCGGCCTCACCCGTGCGGGCCTTGCTGGTGGCGCGGCGCTTCGGCTTGGCCTCGGCGGCGTCGGCGGCGGGAGCCGCGGCCTTGGGGGCACCACTGCCCGCCTGCGCCTCCTTGATGACCTCGATCAGCTGGCTCTTGCGCATCCGCGCGGTGCCCCTGATACCGAGGCCCGACGCGACCTGCTGCAGCTCGGCCAGGACCATGCCCTCGAGGCCGGTGCCGGAGCGGCGCCGCCGTCCGGCAGTGGTCGCCGCGGCGCCCGCGGCGGGGGCACTGGTGTCGACATTGGTGTCGGCAGCGCCCATCAGATCGGTGGTGTCGCTCACGAAGGGTCCTTCCCTGGAGCGGACGTCGGCCTGTCTGGCTCGGCGACCGGTTGTGCTGTCCGACAACGGGCCATGACTTGGTGGGTCGTGGACCGCGGCCGGGGCGGTGGTCCGCCGATAGAGATACGGCGGAGAGAAACGTGCATGGGTGGTTCCGGCGAGAAGCCCCCGAGCTGGAAGCGTGGGAATGTCACGCCGATTCCGGAGCGTGCTCGAAACTGCTGGAAGCGATCAAAGCAGTCGGGGAGGCTCCCGGAAGAAAGGTGGTCCCGGATGGGGACACTGAGCACCGAGCCATGGCGGCTTCGGCTGCACACTTGAGAGTAACACTACCGGATCCAACAGATATTCCCCCTCTCAATCACCGGCAATCGCGCCTTCCGCGCGGGCGGCCTGCCCTGACCGCCCGCCCCTGGCGGGTATGCCCATACGGCCTAGCCGCCCTGGGTGCCCAGCGGAAGTACGCTCGCGCCCGCGGCGTCGAGGGCGAGCCGGTTCGCCGCCCATCCCTCGCCCGCGAGCTGCGCGACCTTGTCGGCCGCGCCGTTGTCGACCAGCGCGAGGACCGTGGGGCCCGCGCCGGAGATGACCGCGGGGATGCCGTCCGCCCGCAGCCGGTTGACGAGTGCCACGCTCTCGGGCATCGCCGGGGACCGGTACTCCTGGTGGAGCCGGTCTTCGGTGGCCGGCAGCAGCAACTCGGGACGCCTGGTCAGGGCTTCGACGAGCAGGGCTGCACGACCTGCGTTCACGGCCGCGTCCACGTGCGGGACGTTGCGCGGCAGCAGGCCGCGCGCGGTCTCCGTCAGGACCGGCTTGGAGGGGACGAAGACCACCGGAACGATGGAATCGGCAGGCTCCATACGGATCGCCTTGGCGCTGCCGCCGTCCATCCAGGCGAGGGTGAAGCCGCCGAGGAGACAGGCGGCGACGTTGTCGGGGTGGCCCTCGATCTCGGTGGCGAGTTCGAGCAGGGCCGCGTCGTCGAGCTTGGCCTCTCCGCCTATGGTCACGGCGCGGGCGGCGACGATGCCGGCGCAGATGGCGGCCGAGGAGGACCCGAGGCCGCGGCCGTGCGGGATGCGGTTGGCGCAGACGACCTCGAGGCCGCGCGGCTGCCCGCCAAGCAGGTCGAAGGCGGTGCGCATGGAGCGTACGAGCAGGTGGCTCTCGTCCCGCGGGAGGGTGTCGGAGCCCTCGCCCGCGATGTCGATGTTCAGGCCGGAGTCGGCCACCCGGACGACTACGTCGTCGTAGAGCCCCAGGGCCAGGCCGAGGGCGTCGAAGCCCGGGCCGAGGTTGGCACTGCTGGCGGGGACGCGCACCCGTACGGCGGCGGCGCGGAACGCTGGACCGGCCATCGTCCGATGACACTCCTTGTGACTGTGCGAGACGAGATCTTCGCTGGCTCGCTGCGAATGTACTGGAGAACGTACGACACCCGAAGGCCCTCTGGGCAGCACCACGGTCATATGCGCGGTGGCGGATGTAAGTACAGCGTATCGAAGGAAGGTTCTCTCGCGACATAGGGCGCACAGGAGGCGCACGATGCGTGTCGGTGTCTTCCGGTGGATTCCGCTGGATGCCGTTGACTTTTGTGCCGTACGGCCTGAGTTGCCGGGTTCCGGAGGCTTTCCGGAACCCGGCGACTCAGGGTGTTGCCACGGGGTGGTCGGACCGGGTCAGACCAGGCCGAGGCGGACGGCCGCGGCTTCGGCGTCGACCGGGACGGTGACCGGCTGCGGGGCGCCGGCGACCGCCCAGTCGGGGTCCTTGAGTCCGTTTCCGGTGACGGTGCATACGATCTTCTGGCCGGGGTCGACCAGGCCGAGCTCCGCGGCCTTGAGCAGGCCGGCGACGGACGCGGCCGAGGCGGGCTCGACGAAGACGCCCTCCTGCGCGGCCAACAGGCGGTAGGCGGCCAGGATCTGGCGGTCCGTCACCTCGTCGATGAAGCCGCCCGACTCGTCGCGCGCGGCGAGCGCGTAGTCCCACGAGGCCGGGTTGCCGATGCGGATCGCGGTCGCGATGGTGTGCGGCTCCTTGACGACCTCGCCGCGCACGATGGGCGCGGAACCGGAAGCCTGGAAACCCCACACGCGGGGCGTACGGGAGGCCAGGCCGTCGGCCTTGTACTCCTTGAAGCCCTTCCAGTACGCGGTGATGTTGCCGGCGTTGCCGACGGGCAGCACGTGGATGTCGGGGGCGTCGCCGAGCGCGTCGACGATCTCGAACGCGGCGGTCTTCTGGCCCTCGATGCGCACCGGGTTGACGGAATTGACCAGCGCGACCGGGTAGTTGTCGGACAGCGCGCGGGCCAGGTCCAGGCAGTCGTCGAAGTTGCCGTCCACCTGGAGGATCTTGGCGCCGTGCACGAGGGCCTGGCCCATCTTGCCGAGCGCGATCTTGCCGCGGGGCACGAGGACGGCCGAGACCATCCCGGCCCGCACCGCGTACGCGGCGGCGGAGGCCGAGGTGTTGCCCGTGGAGGCGCAGATGACGGCCTTGGCGCCGTCCTCCTTGGCCTTGGTGATGGCCATGGTCATGCCGCGGTCCTTGAAGGACCCGGTGGGGTTCGCGCCCTCGACCTTCAGGTGCACCTCGCAGCCGGTGCGCTCGGAGAGCACCTGCGCGGGGACGAGGGGAGTGCCGCCCTCGCGGAGCGTGACCACGGGAGTCGCGTCCGTCACCGGCAGGCGGTCCCGGTACTCCTCGATGATGCCGCGCCACTGGTGGGTGCGATTGCTGCTCATGGGTCCTTACTCCCCTTCAACACGCATGATGCTGGCGACACCGCGGACGGTGTCCAGCTTCCGCAGCGCCTCGACGGTCCCGGAGAGGGCGGCGTCGGGTGCGCGGTGGGTGACGACGACGAGGGAGGCCTCGCCGTCCTTTCCCTGCTGGCGGACGGTGTCGATCGAGACACCGTGCTCCGCGAACGTCGTCGCCACCTGGGCGAGGACGCCCGGCTTGTCGGCCACATCGAGGCTGATGTGGTACCGCGTGACGACGTCGCCCATGGGGCTGACCGGCAGCTGGGTGTAGGCCGACTCGCCGGGCCCCGTTGCCTCGGCGAGCTTGTTGCGGCAGACGGCGACGAGGTCGCCCAGGACCGCCGAGGCGGTCGGCGAACCGCCCGCGCCGGGCCCGTAGAACATGAGCCGCCCGGCGGCCTCCGCCTCGACGAAGACCGCGTTGTACGCCTCGCGCACGGAGGCCAGCGGGTGGCTGAGCGGAATCATCGCCGGATGCACTCGAGCGGTGACGGACTGCCCGTCCGCGGCGCGCTCCAGGATCGCGAGGAGCTTGATGGTGCAGCCCATGCGCTTGGCGGAGGCGAAGTCCGCGGCGCTGACCTCGGTCATGCCCTCGCGGTAGACGTCGTCGAGGCGGACCCGGGTGTGGAAGGCGATGCCGGCCAGGATCGCGGCCTTGGCGGCGGCGTCGTAGCCCTCGACGTCGGCGGTCGGGTCGGCCTCGGCGTACCCGAGGGCGGTGGCCTCGTCGAGCGCCTCCTGGTACCCGGCGCCCGTGGAGTCCATCTTGTCGAGGATGAAGTTCGTCGTGCCGTTGACGATGCCCATCACCCGGTTGATCTTGTCGCCGGCGAGGGACTCGCGCATCGGGCGGACCAGCGGGATGGCGCCGGCGACGGCGGCCTCGTAGTACAGGTCCAGCCCGTGCTGCTCGGCCGCGGCGTGCAGGGCCGCGCCGTCCTGGGCGAGCAGCGCCTTGTTCGCCGAGACGACGGAGATGCCGTGCTCGAAGGCGGTGGTGATGAGGGTGCGGGCGGGCTCGATGCCGCCGATGACCTCGATGGCGACGTCGATGTCGCCGCGTTTGAGGAGGGCGGTCGCATCGGTGGTGACCAGCGCGGGGTCGATGCCCTCGCGCACCTTGGAGGGACGGCGCACGGCCACGCCGGCGAGCTCGACGGGCGCGCCGATCCTCTGCGTGAGGTCGTCGGCGTGCGTCGTCATGATGCGCGCCACCTCTGAGCCGACCACTCCACAGCCCAGCAGCGCCACCTTCAGCGGACGCGTACGCATCATTCGACCTACGCCTTTCGATCTTCCATCACCACCCGGTGCGCGGGTTGCGCGCCGGGTCTCAACCAGTCTCACTCAATGGACAGCACTTTCCATCCTCGGTCCATTGAGTGAGACACCTATTTTGGGGGTATGGGGCCTTCCCCCAGAAACAACCGGTTCATCCGAGGTCGAGACGCAGGAGATCTTCCTCCGTCTCGCGCCGGACGATCACTCGGGCCTCACCGTCGCGCACGGCCACGACGGGCGGCCGCAGCGCGTGGTTGTAGTTGCTGGCCATGGAGCGGCAGTACGCCCCGGTGGCGGGTACGGCGAGGAGGTCCCCCGGGGCCAGGTCGGCCGGCAGGAAGGCGTCCTTCACCACGATGTCACCGCTCTCGCAGTGCTTGCCGACGACGCGGACGAGCATGGGCTCGGCGTCGGAGACGCGGGAGACGAGGGTGACGGAGTACTCGGCGTCGTAGAGGGCGGTGCGGATGTTGTCGGACATGCCGCCGTCGACGGAGACGTACGTGCGCAGCCCCTCGAGCGGCTTGACGGTGCCCACCTCGTACAGCGTGAACGCGGTGGGCCCGACGATGGCCCGGCCGGGCTCGACGGAGATGCGGGGCGCGCGCAGCCCGGCGGACTCGCATTCGCGGGCGACGATCTCGTGCAGGGCCTTGGCGATCTCCTGGGGCTCGCGCGGGTCGTCGGAGGAGGTGTACGCGATGCCGAGGCCGCCGCCGAGGTCGATCTCGGGCAGCTCGACGCCGTGCTCGTCGCGTACG
Organism: Streptomyces sp. NPDC031132; assembly: GCF_055570595.1. Taxonomy (NCBI): domain Bacteria; kingdom Bacillati; phylum Actinomycetota; class Actinomycetes; order Kitasatosporales; family Streptomycetaceae; genus Streptomyces; species Streptomyces sp. NPDC031132. The sequence continues at coordinate 269,626 of NZ_JBVIGX010000001.1, read as the reverse complement.
GCGGCCAGCAGCCGGACCACCCGCTTCGCGGACACCTCGAAGCCGGCCATGTCGAAGATCTGCGAGCCGATGTGGGAGTGGACGCCGAGCAGTTCGAGGCTGGCGTGCCCGAGCGCGCGCCGGACGGCCTCCGCCGCGGAACCGTCGGCGACGGCGATGCCGAACTTCTGGTCCTCGTGCGCGGTCGCGATGAACTCGTGCGTGTGCGCCTCGACGCCGACGGTCACGCGGATCTGGACGGGCTGGCGTACGCCGAGCTCGCGGGCGATGTGCGCGACTCGAGCGATCTCCTGGAAGGAGTCGAGCACGATGCGACCGACCCCGGCCTCGACGGCCCGGGTGATCTCCGCGACGGACTTGTTGTTGCCGTGGAAGGCGATCCGCTCGGCGGGCATCCCGGCGGCGAGTGCGGTGGCCAGCTCCCCGCCGGAACACACGTCGAGGTTCAGCCCCTCTTCCCGCAGCCACTTCACGACGGCCTTGGAGAGGAACGCCTTCCCGGCGTAGAAGACGTCGGCGTCCGGCCCGAAGGCGTGCGCCCAGGCCCGGCACCGGGCCCGGAAGTCCTCCTCGTCGAGGAAGTAGGCGGGCGTCCCGAACTCCTGGGCGAGGGTGGTGACGGGGACGCCGCCCACGGTCACGACACCGTCGGGGTTCCGTCCCACGGTCCGGGCCCAGACCTTCTCGTCGAGCGCGTTGAGGTCGGCGGGCGGCGGGGAGTAGTGCCCCTCGGGCAGGACGTCGGCGTGGCGGGGCCCGGCGGGGTGCGCGGAACGGCTCATCGGTCTCTCTCTTCGCAGATCACAGGCAGTCAGGTGCGTCTATGCCGAGCAGGGCCAGGCCACCGGCCAGCACCGTCCCGGCGGCTTCGGCAAGAGCCAGCCGGGCACGGTGGGCGGCCGAGGGTTTCTCGTCCCCCTCGGGCAGGACGCAGTACTGGAAATCGAGCAGCTCGTCGGCCAGCTCGACGAGGTGCCGGGTGAGCCGCTCGGGCGCGCGGTGGTGCGCGGCGGCCTCCAGGACGAGGTCGTGGTCGGCGAGGAGGCGCAGCAGGGCGGGCGCGTCGACGTCGCCCGGCTCCGGGTGGAAGCCCAGCTGATCGGCGTTCCGTACGAGGGCCCGGCTCCGCGCGTGGGCGTACCGGACGCGGAAGAACTCGCTGGCCTCGCCCTGTACGAGCAAGGTGTCGGAGAAGGCCGGGGTCTCCCGGGCGGGCACGGCGAGCATCGCCCAGTCGGCGGCGTCGCGGCCGTAGCGGGCGACGACGTCGCCGTCCCGCTTGGCCAGGGGTGCGACGGGCAGGTCCGCGGGCCGGTCCTCGGGCCGGTCCTCGGGCCGGTCGCACCCGGCGCCGCCCTGGGCGCACACGAGCCGCAGGACGCTGCGCCGTACGACGCGCTCGCGCAGCCCGGTCCCGGTCTCGTCGGCGAGGGGGGTCTCGTCGGCGGCGGCGAACATGGCCCCGCCCCGTACGTCCCGGATCACGAGGTCGCGGACGATGGCGTCCCGGACGACGGAGGGGGCGGAGGGGGGCGGCAGCACGAAGTTGAGGAACCCGGCTCCGGTGACCTCGACGTGCTCGATGCCCGGCTCCGCCCCGAGTCGGCGGGCCAGTACGTCCGCCACGTCCCGGGGCGGGCGTCCGGCCGTCTTGGCGACCTGGAAGGCGGCGGGGGTGGCGTAGTCGCCCACTCCACCGGGCCGGGTCCGCTCGACGACGACCCGCTCGGGCACGCCCGCCTCGGCGGGCAGCTCCCCCTCCTCGACGGCGCAGCGCACGGCGCGTACGACGGTACGGGAGAGGTCGGCGGGGGTCACGGGACCAGCCTAGGCGAGAAGCCCATCCATCCTGCGAAGGGTTTCGCCATGTGAACAGCCGACCGCCGCTACCCCCTCCCCCGCCCCGCGGGGGCTCCCTTCCGCTCGCGCCGGTCCTTGCGCTCGATGAGCCGGCGTACGACCCGCACGAGCTCGGCGGGCTCGAAGGGCTTGGCGAGGAACGCATCCACCCCGGCCTCGATCCCGGCCTCCACCTCGTACTGCGTACAGGCGCTCACGATGGCGACGGGCACGTGCCGCGTCCGCGGATCGGCGCGCAGCTGAGCGGCCGTCCCGAACCCGTCCAGCCGGGGCATGACCACATCCAGGGTGATCACGTCGGGGCACACGCGGTGCACGACGTCCAGACACTCGGCACCATCGTTCGCGGTCACTACCTCGAAGCCCTCCAGCTCGAGATTGACCTTGATCAGCTGCCGGATGACCTTGTTGTCGTCGACAACAAGCACCCGACCCGAGGCGCCTGGCACAACTCGAGAGTAGGTCCGCCTAAGCCCCCGCGTCCGGGTTTTTGCCACTTCCACCCCCTCCGGGCGACCCGCCTCCCCCTCCCCCGGAACTCGTTTCTGATCACCCCGGGGAAGCTGGTAGTGTTCAACCCGTCGCCGCAACGCGAACGACACGCCCCCGTAGCTCAGGGGATAGAGCAACGGCCTCCGGAGCCGTGTGCGCAGGTTCGAATCCTGCCGGGGGCACTTCGCAGGAAGTGCCCGAAGACCCCGCCATCAGCGGCAACGCTGAGAACGGGGTCTTTTTGCGTCTGCCGTCCTGCGGGCGCGCCCTGCGCCGTGGGTCGCGGGCTCCGTCCGGTGCGCGGTCGGCGGGGCTTCCGTGGGGCCGGTGCGGTGCGTTGACCCCTGCGTGGCCGCCCAGTCGGCGAGTGATGGGCCCAACCGCCTTATCGCAGAAGACAATTCGCGGAATGCATTTCGCCGAGCCCGTCCTTTCATGCGTACATTCGAGTGGTCTTGCATCCCAATTGCCTGCCACACGGCGGCATCACCCGGGCGGGCTCGTAACGTCGGCGGAAATGATGGGGGTTCGACCTTCGGCGCTGTCGGGGGTTGGTGCCCGCATCTCCGTCCCTCCCGATTCCACGAGATGTGACAGAGTGAAACGAAGGCGATGGTGGGCCGGAATCGCCGGCGTGGCTGCGGTTTCCGCAGGGGTGGCCGTCTGGGCGGTTCAGTCCCATTCGACAGCCGCCCCGGAATCCAAGAGCCCGTCGGTGAACCTGAAGGCCCAAGAGGCAAATGCACTGCTACAGGGCGCCCTTGTGCAGGAGAGCCAGCGCGACTCCGAAGGGGCGGCCCGTACCTTCCGGCGCGTGGTGGAGCTGGATCCCCGCAACAAGCTCGCCTGGTACAACCTGGGGGTCATCGCGCAGCAGGACGGCAAGAGGGCCGACGCCCTCGCGTCCTACGACAAGGCCCTGAAGATCGATCCGTCGTTCACGTCGGCCCTCTTCAACGAGGCGATCCTGCTGAAGCCGACCGAGCCCGACCGGGCCGCCGGACTCCTGAAGCGCGCCGTCGCCGCCGATCCGAAGGCGGCCACGGCCCATCTGCAACTCGGACACATCCTGGCGGACCAGGGCCGTTCCGACGAGGCCGGCGGCGCGTTCCGCCGGGCCGTCGCGGCCGATCCCTCACTCCGCTCCCAAGTACCGGAGCAGTTCCGGGAATTCGCAAGCCCCTCACCGACATCGACCCCAGCAGGGAGCACCAGATGACGTCGACCGCGACCCCGAGGTTCTCCGTTTTCACCCCCAGCCACCGGCCCCGTTTCCTCGACGAATGCCTGGCGACCCTGCAGGCGCAGACCTGTCCGGACTGGGAGTGGATCGTCCTGCTCAACAACGGCGCCCGCTGGCGGCCGGAGCAGCCCGACGAAAGGGTCCGCGTGGAGATCGCGGACGAGCTCCAGGGCGTCGGCGCCGCGAAGCGCAGGGCCTGCGAACTGGCCCGCGGCGAGATCCTCGTGGAACTCGACCACGACGACCTGCTGGCGAAGTCGTGTCTGGCGGAGCTCGCCACGGCGTTCGACGAAAACCCGGAAGCCGTCTTCGTCTACAGCAACACGGCGCAGATCACCGAGGACGGGGGCCGGGACGACTCGCGGTGGGACGAGGCCTGCGGCTGGCAGTACGAGGAGGTGGACGTCGACGGCCGCAAGCTCCTGCAGATCGTCTCCATGGCGCCGACCCCGCACAACGTCGCCTACATCTGGTACGCCCCCAACCACGTGCGGGCCTTCCGCAAGGACGCCTACGAGCAGGCCGGCGGATACGACGCCGCGCGCACGGTCCTGGACGACCAGGACCTGATGTGCCGCCTGTTCCACATCGGCGACTTCCACCACGTCAACCGCTGCCTGTACCTCCAGCGGGTCCACCCCGCGAACACCCAGAGCGACCCGGAGATCAACGCGCACATCCAGCGCGAGACGGTCGTCCTGTACGACAAGTACATCGAGGCGAACGCCCTCGCCTGGACCCATCGGCGCGGACTGCTCGCACTGGACCTCGGCGCGGCCCACCGCAAGCCCCCCGGCTACCTCGGCGTCGACCAGTACCCGGGGAAGGGCGTCGACATCGTCGCGACGCTGCCCGGGAAGCTGGACCTGCCCGACGGGTCCGTCGGCCTGATGCGGGCGGTGGACTTCCTCGAGCACGTGCCCGCGAAGGTGCCGCTGATCAACGAGATGTACCGGCTGCTGGCACCCGGCGGGATGCTCCTCACCATGACGCCCAGCTCGGACGGCCGCGGCGCCTACCAGGACCCGACCCACGTGGCGTACTACAACGAGAACTCGTTCTGGTACTACACGGACGACCAGTACCGCACCTTCGTGCCCAGCATCGAGGCCCGGTTCCAGTCTTCGCGGCTGGTCACGTACTTCCCGTCCGAATGGCACTCCAAGAACGACATCTCGTACGTCGTCGCCAACCTCATCGCGATGAAGGAAGGCGCCGCGCGGTGCGGCGGGCTGCTGCTGGTCTAGCCGTGCGCCACTGAAAAACGACGGTGCCCCGGGGCCGAGGCCCCGGGGCACCGTCGTTCCGTCTCCGGAAAAGCGGACGGCCGGTGTGGACCGCCGCTCACAGGGAGCTACGGCTGGTCGACGCACACCACGAAAGCGGTGACCGGCTGATTGGCCGTGATTGCGGCCGTCCACGCGTTGGGAGGGCTGCCGACGGGGCCGTTGAAGCGCACGTTGCCGCTGTCGGACTGGAATCCGCCGCCGGTGGCGAGGTCGCCGTTGTCGCACGTGGCGGTCGCCGTGCCTTGGGCACCGATGGCGAAGCGGACGTACGTGGTCACCGCGCCCGTCTCACCCGGGGTGCCCTGGAAGCCCTGGTTCCCCTGGAAGCCCTGGTTGCCCTGGAAGCCCTGGGGACCCTGGCTGCCCGTGCCCGGCACACCCTGGAAGCCCTGGGGGCCCTGGAAGCCCTGCGGGCCCTGGACACCCGGCCGGCCCGGGTGGCCCGGCCGGCCCTGCTTGCCCTGCGGGCCCTGCGGGCCACGGTTGCCGCCGTGGTCGCCGCCTGCGACGACGCCTGCCGGGCCGGGCAGTGCCACGGAGCTGTCGTTGGTGCCGGACCGGTGGATCGCGTCGGCGATGGCCGTCGTGGTCGGGACGACGTTGAGCGCGACGGCGAGCACGCCGGCCCCAACCATCGTGGCGGTCTTCAGGCGCGAAGTTCGGGTCGTTCGATGACTCAAGAGAATCTTCCTCACGAGCTTGGAGGGGTCACGCCCGAGCGCGCTTCTCTGTGCGCTCCATGTGAATGCGCGGCACCTCGCCTGTGGCTACGGACGAAGCCATTGTTGACTCTCGGCGAGCAATCGATCACACCCCGCCGCATGTCCCGGCGAGGATCACTCGCCCGGCCTCAATGCATTTCATTCGGGCCGGTTGGGCCTTTAGGGAATCGGGCGTGGAAATAACGCGGCAGCCCGATAGGAGAATTCCGCCTGCCCCGGGGCGAAATGCCGGGCCGTCATCAGCGCATGGGAGTTGTCGGCCGGTGGGTGGTGAACCACTGCTCGGCGAGGACCGAGACCTGGTGAAGGGCTCCCGGCTCCTCGAAGAGGTGGGTGGCACCCTCGACGATTTCCAGGCGGCTTTCGCAGCGGAGCCGGGCCTGCGCCTCACGGTTGAGGGTGAGGACCAGGGAGTCCTCCGAGCCGACCACGAGGAGGGTCGGGGCCCGGACCGCACCGAGGTGACGGCCCGCCAGGTCCGGGCGGCCGCCGCGGGAGACCACCGCGTAGACGGGTGAATCCGGGGACGCCGCCGCGGCAAGGGCGGCTGCTGCGCCCGTGCTCGCGCCGAAGTAGGCCACCGGGGCCGAGGTGCGGGTTCCGAGCCAGGCGGTGGCCTCGGCGAGGCGGGCGGCCAGGGTCTCGATGTCGAAGACGTTGGCTCGGTCCGCCCCCTCGGCCGGGGTGAGCAGGTCGAACAGCAGGGTGCCCAGGCCGGCCCGGTTCAGGCTCGTGGCCACCTGGCGGTTGCGGGGGCTGTGGCGGCTGCTGCCCGAGCCGTGCGCGAAGACGACCACCGCCTTCGCCGCCGGGGGGAGGGTGAGGTCGCCGGGGAGGCTCAGCCCTGCCGCGGAGACCGAGACGTCCTCCGTCGTGGCGGGTGGTTGCCGGACGGCCTGGGTGAGGAGGGAGACGACCTCCTCGTCCGGGGTCTGGGAGAAGTCCCGGTACCACTGGCCGACCGCGGAGAAGCCCGGCGGCGTGGAGAGGCAGACCACCTCGTCGGCCACCGCGGCCACCCGCGCCAGCGCGTCAGGCGGTGCCACCGGGGCCGCCATGACGACCCGGGTCGCGCCCTGTGCCCGTACGACCTGGCAGGCGGCCGCCGCAGTGGCGCCGGTCGCGATGCCGTCGTCCACCACGATCACCGTCCGGCCGTGGAGGTCCTGCTGCGGCCGCCCCGCGCGGTAGCGGGCGGCCCGGCGGGTGAGCTCCGACTGCTCCGCCTGCTCGACGGCGGCGATGTCCTGCGGGCTGAGCCGGCCGCGGCGGACGATGTCGTCGCTGATCACGCGTACGCCGCCTTCCCCGATGGCGCCGAACGCCAACTCGGGCTGGTACGGCACCCCGAGCTTGCGGACGACGATCACGTCGAGGGGGGCGCCGAGGGCGTGCGCCACGTGGAAGGCCACCGGGACCCCGCCCCGGGGCAGCCCCAGGACGACGGGCGCGTCCGCCGCGTACGTCCGCAGCGCCGTGCCGAGTCGCCGTCCTGCGTCGTCGCGGTCTGTGAAGAGCATTCCGGGTCATCCCCAACGTTCTCTGCCGTACTTCGAAACAACGCCTCCCGGCGCCCGCGTGCAAGTCGGGGCCCGGCGGCCCGCGGTCCGGTGCCGGTCCGGTGCCGGTCCGGTGGCCGGTCCGGTGGTCTGTACGAGGGAGGTGGGTCCGGGTCTGTGGGTTTTGAGGGATGGGTAGGGGTGGGCTGCGTGCGTAGGTTGGCCGTGAGGCCGCATTGCGCCGCTGACCTGGTGCTTTGGGGCGGGCTCTGACGACGAGGATGGGGCAGCGCGATGCGTGAGCTGGTGGAGACGGCGCGGCGGTGGGTGGCCGAGGGGCGGTCCGGGTTCCTGGCCCGGCCGGTGGCCGAGCAGGGGTTCGGGCCGCGGGATCCCGCCGGGGCGCTGCTCGTCGATGCGCGGGGCGAGTGCGTCGGGGCCCTGTACCGCGGGGTCTTCGACGCCGAGCTGGTGGCGGAGGCCGGAGCCATGGCCGCCGGGGCCACCGCCCGGGTGTGCGACGTCTCGGTGGGGGCCGACGACGCGGTCGACGCGAAGCTGACCTGTGGCGGGCGGGCCGAGATCCTGTTGCAGCCGCTGACGGCCGTGCCCGCCGAGTGGTGGGAGCTGCTCGGGGAGGGGGTCGGCGTGGCCCTCGTGACCCGGCTCGACGAGCAGGCCGGGCAGGCCGTGAGCGAGGTCGTACGAGCCGTCGACGCGCCCTCCAACGACGCCGAGCGGCGGGCCGGCGAGCTGCTGGCCACGCGCCGGCCGGGCCGGGACGCGTTGTACGGGGAGCACGGGCTGGTGTTCGTGGAGGCGTACCCGTCCGCGCCGTACGTCGTCATCGGCGGGGGCGGCGAGCTCGCCGAGATCATCGAGGCGCAGGCCCTGCTGCTCGGGTGGGGCGCCGGGCTCGTCGGCTCGGTCGCGGAGGCGGAGAAGCTGCTGGCCGCGCGCCGGGACGCCGCCTGCCTGGTGATGCTGAGCCACGACCCGGAGTTCGACGTGCCGACGGTACGCAGCGCGCTCGCGCTCGGCATCCCGTACGTCGGCGCCCTCGGGTCCCGCAGGACCACCGCGCGGCGGCGCGAGGGACTGATCGCCTCAGGTGTGTCCGAGGCCGACGTGGCGCGGGTGCACGGGCCGATCGGGCTGGACCTGGGGGCCCGGACACCCGCGGAGACGGCGCTGGCCATCTGCGCGGAGATCCTGGCCGTGCTCGGGGGCCACGAGGTCCGGGCGCTGCGGGATTCCGACGGGCCGCTGCGCTAGGGGAGCTGCGCTGGGGACCGGACCGCCGGACCGCCCCGGGGCACGGCCGGGTCTCAGGTGCCGAGGGCGCGCTTGAGCTGCGTCTTGTTCATGTCGGAGCGGCCGCGGATGTTGCGGCGCCTGGCCTCCGCGTAGAGCTGTTCGTACGTCGGCCCCTGCGCGCCCGAGTGGGAGTGCAGGCCGCCGCGCCGGCCGGAGGACATGTCCTCCAGCGACAGCTTGCTCGCGGTCTCGGACTCGCCGGCCCGGGCCCGTTCCTTGTTGACGGTCCGGGCGGCGATCTCCTCGGCCCGCTTCTCGGGTACGCCGCGCTCCTCGGCGCTCTCCTTGATGTGCTCGTACTGGCGTTCTCGCTTGGGTGAAGATCCGCGGGGCATTTCGGGCTCCTTCCGGGCACCTCTCGGGGCGGCCGCCACTACGCCTGCCCCTGATCCGGCACGGTAGTCGCACGGTACGCGGATCGGAGGATCTTCCCGGCTTTCGGGTGAAACCGGCACCAATGCGGGAAAATAGTACGTATGGAAATGACCCTGAGTCTGGACCAGACGCTGACCCACATCGCGTGGTTCCTGCTCGTCGGGATCGTCGTGGTCGGCTTCCTGCTCGGCGCCTTCAAGCTGGGCCAGCGGGTCCGGGCCAAGGAGCCCCCGCCGCCGACCGCCGAGAGCCAGCCCCACCTGCCGGACGGCGGCGCGGTCCACGAGGTCCGCGAGGAGCGCGAGAGCGTGGAGATCCCCGAAGGCGGCCTGCGCCCGCACGAGATGCAGGGCTACGGGAACTTCGGCTCCACCACGCACAGCCATCAGGAAGACGCCCGGGCGGAGCGGGAGGCGGGGTACCGGAACCCGCCGCAGTACCCGGGGCCGCAACAGCCCCCGCACGGCGAGCCTCCGGTGTACAAGCCGAGCGGGAACGCCTGACCTGCTCCGACGCGTCATGCCCCCCTCTGACCTGCGCCACCCGCGGCGCAGGTCAGAGGTGTCAGAGGTCCGTCCGCAGCCGGAGCACCTCCGGCGGCGGGTGCCGGGCGGTCGAGGGGTGCCGGACCTCCGCCGTCAGCGGCGGGTCGAGCGGGCGGAACGGGATCTCGCCGAGTCCGATCGCGGTGACCGTGGCTCCGCCCTGCGGGCCCGCCGCCCGGGCGGCCCCGGCGGGCGGGGCTTCGCGCGAGGCCAGCGCCGCCGCCACGTCCGCGCGCAGCGAGGCCGTCAGCGGGCTCGACACCAGCGGGGTCTCGTCCCCGACCGGCAGCACCAGGACCAGCGCGAGGGGGCGGCGCGGGGTGCCGGTGTAGCCGACCACCGCCGCGTCCCGCACCTCCGTGTGCCGGAGCTTCTGCCAGCCGCGCCGGCCCGCCGGGTACGTCTGGTCGAGCCGTTTGACGACCAGGCCCTCGATCCCGCTGGCGGGCAGGGTCTCGTACCAGGTGGCGGCCAGTTCCGGGTCGGTCGTCATCGGGACCGGCTGCAGCGGCGGGCCCAGCGGGAGCAGCAGGTCGACCAGGAGCGCGCGGCGCCGCTCGTACGTGCGTCCGCGCAGGTCCAGCCCGGCCAGTTCCAGCACGTCGAACGCCGCGTACGAGGCCGGCAGGCTCTGGGCGAGTACGGCGGCCCGCGCGGCGGTGGCCGCAGCACGCCGCTGGACGAGGGCGAAGTCCGTACGGCCCGCGTGCCAGACCACCACCTCTCCGTCGAGGACCGTTCCGGCGGGCAACTGCTGGGCTGCGGCGGCCAGATCGGGGAAGGCGGCGGTCACGATGCGGCCGGAGCGCGCCTGCAGCACCACGTCCTCTGCGGTGCGCACCACCACGAGGCGGTGGCCGTCGAACTTCGGCTCGTACGCCAGGCCCGCCCCGCGCGGCAGGGTCCGGACGGTGGCGGCGAGGGCGACGCGGATCACGGCCGGGCCTTCTTCGGCAGCCGGTGGGCCCGCTCGGGGTCGGTCAGCGGCCCGAACAGGTCTCCGTCGCGCTCGAGCCGGGGCGGGATGTCGTCGGCGAGGAACACGAGGTCGGAGGGGGTGCGGCAGGCCGCGACCTCCTCCCAGGAAACGGGGGCGGAGACGGTCTGCCGGGCCCGCGCCCGCAGCGTGTAGGGGGCGGCGGTGGTCTTGGCGGCGGCGTTCTGGCTGTGGTCGACGAAGACCTTGCCGGGGCGCAGGGCCTTGGCCATGCGGTGCAGGACGAGGTCGGGGAGCTCGCGTTCGGCCTCCTGGGCGAGGCCCTTCGCGTACGCCGACACGAGGTCGGACGGGGTCGGCTCCAGGGGGACGGCCAGGTGCAGGCCCTTGGAACCGGAGGTCTTGGCGTACGCGTACAGGCCGTCGGCGGCGAGGCGCTCGCGCAGCCAGAGGGCGACGAAGCAGCACTCGACGACGGTGGCGGGCGCGCCGGGGTCGAGGTCGATGATCAGCCGGTCGGCGACGGCCGGGCTGCCCGCCGGCCACTGGGGGGTGTGGAACTCGACGACGAGGTTGGCGGCCCACATGAGGGAGGGCAGGTCCGCGATGACCACCTGTACGGCGGAGAGGTCCTCCGAGCGGGGCACCGGGGTGGATTTCACCCAGGCGGGTGTGCCGGGCGGCGGATTCTTCGTGAAGAAGAGCTGGCCGTCCGGGCCGTCGGGATAGCGCAGGAACGACACCGGCCGGTTGTGGATGTGGGCCAGCAGCGAACCCGCGACGGTGGCGTAGTAGTGCAGCACCTCGCCCTTGGTGAAACCGGTCTCGGGGTACAGGACCTTGTCGAGGTTGGAGAGCGGGATGCGACGCCCCTCCACCATGGTGATCGGCGTCATACGATGAGATTGCCACGAAACGGGAGGAACCGTGCGATCCATCTGGAACGGGGCGATCTCCTTCGGCTTGGTCAGCATTCCGATCAAGCTGGTGAACGCCACCGAGAGCCACTCGATCTCCTTTCGCCAGATTCACCTGAGCGACGGCGGGCGCATCCGCTACCGCAAGGTGTGCGAGCTGGACGGGGAGGAGGTGGCGACGGCCGAGATCGGCAAGGGGTACGAGGAGGCGGACGGGTCGATCATCCCGATCACGGACGAGGACTTGGCGCAGCTGCCGATCGCGACGGCGAAGACGATCGAGATCGTGTCGTTCGTGCCGGCGGACGAGATCGATCCGCTGCAGATGGACGCGGCGTACTACCTCGCGGCGAACGGGCCCACGGCTGCGAAGCCGTACACGCTGCTGCGGGAGGCGCTGAAGCGGAGCCGGCGGGTCGCGGTCGCCAAGTACGCGCTGCGGGGGCGGGAGCGGCTGGGCATGCTGCGGGTCGTCGACGATGTGATCGCGATGCACGGGCTGCTCTGGCCGGACGAGATCCGGGCGCCTGAGGGGGTGGCTCCGGAGGGCAAGGTCTCGGTGCGGGAGGCCGAGCTGGACCTGGCGGACGCCCTGATGGCGACGTTGGGTGAGGTGGAGATGTCCTCGCTGACGGACGAGTACCGGGAGGCTGTGGAGGCGATGATCTCCGCCAAGTCGGAGGGGGCGTTCGAGCCGCCGACGGAGGCGGAGGTGGAGCCGGCCGGGAAGGTCATCGACCTGATGGCGGCGCTGGAGAAGAGCGTGCGGGCGGCGAAGGAGTCCCGGGGGGAGACCGGGCCCGAGGCCGCGGAGGTCACGCCGATCCGGCGAAGCGGTGGGAGCCGGAAGACGGCCGCCTCCGCGCCGAAGGCGGTGGGCGGGAAGAAGTCGACGGCCGCGACGAAGAAGACGGCGGCCTCCGGAGCGAAGAAGACGGCGTCGACCAAGTCGACCTCCAAGTCGGCCTCGGCCAAGTCCACGACGGCCAAGTCGACGGCCAAGTCGACGGCCACCAAGTCCACCGCCAAGTCCACGTCGAAGGCGGCTTCGGCGAAGAAGACGGCCGCGGCGGCGAAGAAGGCGTCCCCGCGCAAGCGGGCTTCGGCCTGAGGGGGCGGGGGCCGGGGGGGCGAGGGGCGAGGGGGGCGAAGCCCCTACGGCCGCAGGATCACGCAGGTGGTCGTGCCGTGTGCGTACAGCTTGCCGTCCTCGGCGCCGACCACCCGCGCTTCGGCCGTGGCGGTGGTCCGCCCCACGTGCAGGGCGGTCCCTTCGCACCGCAGCGTGGGCGTCTGCGCCAGCACCGGGCGGATCATGTGCACGCCCAGCTGCACGGTCGTGTACGTGGTCGCCGCCGGGAGGCGGCTCATCACGGCCGAGCCGAGCGCCGAGTCGAGGAGCGTGGCGAGGAAGCCGCCGTGCACCGTGCCCATCGGGTTGAGGAGGTGGTCGCCCGGATCCCCCTCGAAGACGACGGAGCCCTCCTCGACCTGCGTCAGCCGGAAGCCCAGGGTGCTCATGATCGAGGCCTCGGGAAGGGTGCCCTCGAGGCAGGCCTGGAGGATCTCCAGGCCGCTCATGTTCAGGATCTCGGGGGTGAGTTCGGGCCGGGAGTGCCAGGTGTGGGTGCGGGAGCGGTCGCCGACGGGGGCGGTGCCGGTGGCGGCGGCCGTGGCCGTCGCGTACGAGGTCTGGGGCGTGGTCATGATCCGACCCTAGGCGCGCCGGGCCCGCAGCGGGAGTGTCGGATCCGGCGCTTGGCACACCGATTGCGACACCCGTCCGCTAGCGTGGAACGGTGAAAACCGCCGTCCTGGTCCTCGACGGGGCGTTCGACTCCGGCGTCTCGGCCGTCCTCGACGTCCTGCACACGGCCAATGCCCTGCGCGGCCGGCTGCCCGGTGCCCCGCCGCCCGCCTTCGACATCCGTACCGTCGGCATCCGGAGCACGGTCCGCACCGGCCTCGGCCACCGCATCGACACGGAGCCCGCCCGTACCGCCGAGGACGCCGACCTGCTCGTCGTGCCCGCCCTCATGGAGCGCCGGCCCGAGGCCCTGGTGGAGACCGTGGCATCCGCGGGGCACCGCACCGCGCGCCGGCTGCTCGTCGAGGCCCGCGAACGGCGGACTCCGCTCGCCACCTCGTGCACCGGCACGTTCCTGCTGGCCGAATCCGGCGTGCTCGACGGCCGGCGCGCCACCACCAGCTGGTGGCTCGCCCCGGTCTTCCGGGACCGCTACCGCAAGGTCACCGTGGACGAGACCCGGATGGTCACCACCTCGGACGGGATCACCACCGCCGGCGCCGCCTTCGGCCACCTCGACCTCGCGCTGGCGATCGTCGGGATGCGCAGCCCTGCCCTCGCCGACCTCGTACGGCACTACCTCGTGGTCGACGACCGGGCCTCGCAGGCCGCGTACGCCATCCCCAGCGCGCTCGCCGCGTACGACCCGCTCGTGGCCGCGTTCGAGAGCTGGGTACGGGCCCGTATCGCGGAGCCGTTGTCTGTCGCCGACGCGGCCCGCGATCTGGGGGTCAGCGAGCGCACCCTCCAGCGCACGGTCGCCCGTACGCTCGGCTGCACGCCGATCCGGCTGGTGCAGGACCTGCGGGTGGAGCAGGCCGAGCACCTGCTGCGCACCACAGGGCTGCCGCAGGCGGCGGTCGCCCGCCGGGTCGGGTACGAGAGCCCCGGCGCCCTGCGGGCGCTGCTGCGCCGCCGGCAGGGCGAGGGCCCGCGCGCGCTGCGTGCCTAAGGGGCGCCCGGTGCCTGGCGCCTACGGGTCGTGAACGACCGCGACCGGGGCCGGTGTGCGAGCGCGGGGAGCCAGGTGCGGGCGTCGCGGGCCTGGGTGAAGAGGGCTTCGATGTCCGGGGGTTTGAGGGTGGTCGGGGCCGCGGCGAGGTGCGCCGCGGTCGTCGCCGGTTCGAGGATGCGGATGTCGCGGACCGTCGGGGCCACCTCGATGCGGGAGGCGTCGACCAGTGCCAGCGCCGGGAGAACCGGCGCCGCCAGGGCCCGGGTGGCCGCGGCGGCGGCACGGCGGATCCAGCGCGGGTCCGGGCGCGGCTCGGCGCGGCCCACCGTCAGCAGCAGGTCGCCGACGGCCGCGCGCTGCCGGCGCCCGGGGAGCGTACGGATGCAGAAGATCCCCGCCGGACCTATGAGCAGGTGGTCGATGCGGCCCAGCCCCGGGAGCGGCACGCTGTGCACGACCCGCCAGTCGTCCGGATCGAGGGAGTCCAGGAGGTCGCCCATGCGCTGCTGGGCCGTCAGGTCCTGGCGGAGCCGGTGCCGGGCCCGGCTGCCCGCCGAGCCGTGTTCCAGTTCGCCCAGCAGGGCTTCGCCGGGGCGGTTCGGGGCCAGGTCCTCATCCGGCGGGAGGGAGAGTCTGCGCAGGTCCGCGGGCGAGGGCACCGGCGGCGGGCCGACCGTGTACGGGCCGGCCAGGTACGGGCGCAACGCCGACACGACCGCCTCGCGGTGCTGGTCGGCGAGCACGCTGATCCGGTTGGTCTGCCGGTCGTACCAGGCCACCGCCTGGCCGTCGGGCAGGTTGACGTAGAGCCGGCCGCGGCCGGGGCGGCCGCTCGGCAGCACCTTGAGTCCCCGCATGGACCTCACCCCCCGCCGTACATGGGAGCAGCCCGGGCGCCTCGCGGCAATCCCCCGGTGGAGTTCTCGGTCATGTAACAGCACCTGCGGGAGTCTGCCGGGTTCCTGTTACATGCTCATCGCCGTACTGACACAGCGGGCTCCTAGGTTGGTCGGACCTGGACCGGACCTAAGGATTTCCCGTGAGCACCGTCAACCGCCGCACTCTCGTACGAGCCGCCGCAGTGACCGTCTGCGCCGGAACCCTCCTCGGGCTGCCCGCCGCGGCCGCCCTCGCCGAAGGGGTGCCCGCGGTTTCGGCCGCGCGCTCCGCGGGGGCGCCCCGGACCCTGGTCAAGAGCCTCGCCCTCGCGGACGGCGTGTCCAAGGCGAACGTCTACCGCATCGCCAAGGGCGGCTTCCAGGCCGACATCCTGGCGGCCGACGGCGCCAAGGCTGCCACCCTGACCAGCGGTGACGGCGCCGCGGGCTTCGGCGGCTCCGGCCCGCTGCACGTCGCGCTCCAGCCCGACGGCCGGCTGTCCTCCTGGGTCGGCGGCACGGGCGGGACCGGCGCCGACAGCGGTACGCCCGTCGCCGACGGGTACAAGACCGGGATCCGGGACGGGCAGGTCGTCCAGGCCTCGGCTTCGACCGCCCGCTCGGTCGCCTCCGGGACCCTGGACACGCTGGCCGACGGGCCGGGTGACGGCGTGCTGCTGCTCGCCGCGGGCGGCGGTATCGCGGCCGTGGGCGCCGCCGGGCTCGGCTTCGCCATGCTGCGCCGCGGGCGCACCGAGGGCTGATCCGCCGGGATCCTCGCAAGACCGCCCCCTAAAACGGGCAAATCCGACCCTCCCGGAGCCCCCGGACCCGGTGCCGGCGCCGCCCGTGGACCTGGAAACCCCCTAGGGGGCGTCTTGCCGATCAGGCCGGCGGCGGGGTCGGCTTGCTCCAGGGCCAGCGGATCTTGGGCTTCTGGCCGGACGGGGCGTAGGTGTACTTCCAGCCCTTCTGGAGGTGCAGCCGCTTGGTGTAGCCCGACGGGACCCGCTCGTACAGCAGGACCGTCGCAGGGCCGCCGTCGGCCGACGGGACCGGGATCTCGTACCACTTCGGCGGGTGGCCGGTCGGGCCGACGAGGATCGGGAGGACCCGGCCGTCCATCGGGCCGCCCTCGAAGGGGGTGGGTTCGCTTCTCACCCCACCAGTGTCACAGCAGGTGGGCGGCCTCGGAGACCACAGGGATCACGCGCCGGGCCAGAACCCCGACCGGGCCGTCCGCCGATTCGAGGGCCAGCGCGGCCCGCGCCGCGGCGGCGGTCTCCGGGTCGGTGGCCGCCGTCGCCGTCAGCAGGGCTATGAACTGGTCCACCAGCCAGTCGCGCAGGGACGAGACGTCCGGCTGCTTTCCCTCGTCGATCCAGATCAGGGAGGCCGCCTCGACCGCGGTGATCCAGGTGCGGACCATCATCCGCAGCCGCGGGCCGGGGGCCGGGACCGCCAGGTGGTAGAGGATCTGCTGCGCCGCCGCCCGGCGGATGCCGTCCACCGTCGCCGTCGTACGGGAGGTCTCGACGACGCTGCCGCCCTGGAGGAGGGCCGAGAAGCCCGCGTCGTGCTCGTCCACGAAGGCCAGGTAGCGGTCCAGCGCCCGGGAGAGGCGCTGGGTCAGGGGACCGACCTGCGGTTCGGCGAAGCACTGCTCCAGCAGGTCCGCCGCCGAGCGCAGGGCGGCCTCGTACAGCTGCTGCTTGCCGCCCGGGAAGTAGCGGTAGACCAAGGGCCGTGAGACGCCCGCCGCCTCGGCGACGTCGTCGAGCGAGACCTCCTCCGGGGCCCGGTGCGCGAACAGCGACAAGGCGGCGTCGAGGAGCTGGGCCCGCCGCTCCTCGACGCTCAGCCTGCGGTACGCGCGTACGGTCGTCATGCCCGCAGGGTAGCCCCGGAACAGCCGGTTCAGGCGAGGAGTCCGGAGCTCTTCCACAGCCTGCGGCCGACCCCGCGCAGCACGCCGATGTCGTCGAGGAAGTCCGTGAGGCGCTTGGCGCCCGTCTGCATGACCTCGCGGCGGTGGCCGCTCGCCCGGACCTGGGCGACGGCTTCGCGCCGATCGAGGCCGATGTTCTCGTAGACCTGGGGGTTGACGAAGGCCAGGGAGAAGACGCGGGCCGCCTCGCCGCAGCTGATGCGGGTGAGTTCCTGTTCCCAGCGCGGGGCGGTCAGCATCTGGCGGCGCAGTTCCTCGCGGGCGTAGCGGACGTGCCGGGCCTCCTCGATGACGTGGATGCGGGTGACGCCGCGTACGAGGGGCTGGATGCGCTCGTCGGGGAAGGTGAGGCGCTGCATCCAGTCGAGGATCTCCTCGCCGAGCAGGGTGCAGGCGAAGGAACCCGGGGTCGTGGAGACCGTCTTGAGGATGCGGGCGAGGTTGTGGTTGAGGCGGGAGACCGGGTAGGCGGGAGCGCCGGCCTTCTGGATCATGCGGGCGAACATCATCGAGTGGCGGCACTCGTCGGCTATCTCGGTGAGCGCGTAGCGGACGTGGTTGCTGGTCAGGGACTTGTCGTAGATGTGCCGGACCATCAGCTGCATCAGGATGATCTCGAACCAGATGCCGAGCGAGCCGAGCGCCGCCGCCTCGTGGCGGGAGAGGTCGATGCGCTGCTCCTCGCCCATCTTCTTCCACAGCGGGGTGTCGTAGAGGGAGAGCAGCTCGGGCGGCCAGTAGTACGTGCCGTCGATGGGCGGTGCGTCCCAGTCGAGTTCCTTGTCGGGGTCGAAGGAGTGCTTGGCCGAGGATTCGAGCAGTCGTGCGGCGATCTCTTCGCGGTCCTTGAGGAGGCCGAGCGCGTCCTGCAGCGCGCCTCGATCGGTCACGGTCGTCATGGCTTCGGATACCTCGCTCATCGGGTTACCGGCGGTCATCACTTATGAGACTGCTTGTCAGCAAGACCGTCAATCCCCTGCGCACGACTTGTTGACCCCGCGTCTACCAACGTGTGACGCTGCCAACCATCCAGTCCTGTACGGAAGTACACGAGCCGAGGGGGCGTCAGTGTCGACGCACGAGCTCTACACCAAGGACCCGGGCGCGGACGTCTGGCAGGTTCCGGCCTCTGGCGCAGCCCGCTTCAGCTGGGAGTACGCCGACGGCCGCGAACGGCTCCTGGCCCTGTACCAGAAGGGCAAGGACAAGCAGTGGGACGGCGCCAAGCGCATCGACTGGGAGCTGGAGGTGGACCCGTACAACCCGCTCGGCACCCCGGACGAGGCGCTGACCCTCTACGGCACCCGGCACTGGTCGAGACTCACCGAGAAGGACAAGGGCGAGCTGCGCCGGCACTACACCGCCTGGAACTTCAGCCAGTTCCTGCACGGCGAGCAGGGCGCGATGGTGTGCGCGGCGCGGATCGTGGAGTCGGTGCCGGACCTGGACGCGAAGTTCTACTCCGCGACCCAGACGATGGACGAGGCCCGGCACGCCGAGATCTTCGGCCGCTTCCTGCACGAGAAGGTCGGGATGCTCTACCCGATCAACGACAGCCTCCAGGGGCTGCTCGGCGACACCCTGCGCGACTCCCGCTGGGACATGCCGTACCTGGGCATGCAGGTGCTCATCGAGGGGCTGGCGCTGGCCGCGTTCGGGATGATCCGCGACACGACCGACCAGCCGCTGCCGAAGCAGATCCTGGCGTACGTCATGCAGGACGAGGCCCGGCACGTGGCGTTCGGGCGGATGGCGCTGCGCGACTACTACAAGCAGTTGACGGACGCCGAGCTGCGTGAGCGCGAGGAGTTCGTGATCGAGGGCTGCCACCTGATGCGGGACCGGCTGCGCGGGGTGGAGGTGCTGGAGAACTTCGGCATCCCGCGCAAGGAGGCCGAGCAGTTCAGCGAGCAGTCGGAGTTCCTGCACCTGTTCCGGAAGCTGCTGTTCAGCCGGATCGTGCCGTGCGTGAAGGACATCGGCCTGTGGGGCGAGCGGCTGCAGAAGGCGTACCTGGACATGGGCGTCTTCGAGATGGGCAACTCCAACCTGGACCTGCTGATGAGCCAGGACGAGGAGATCGCCGAGGCCCTGGACCGCGAACGGTTCGCGGCGGAGGAGGCGGAGCGGGTGGCGGAGGTCGAGGCGGCCATCGCGGAGGGCGCGGAGTAGGGGCAGGTCACGGCGCGGCGAGCGCGGCCTCCATCACCGCGCGGGCGATCGGCGCCGCCGCGCCGTTGCCGCTGATGTCCCCGCGGTGCGCCTCCGCGTCCTCGACCACCACGGCGACCGCGACCCCCGGCAGCGGCGCGTCCTCGGCCTTGGCCCAGCCGATGAACCAGGCGTACGGGGTCCCCGCGTTGCCGACGCCGTGCTGGGCGGTGCCGGTCTTGCCGCCGACCACCGCGCCCGGGATCGCAGCGTTGTGGCCGGTGCCGTTCTCCACCACCTGCACCATCAGCTCCTGCAGGCGCAGGGCCGTCGCCGGGTTCATCGCCCGGCCCAGGCTGCGCTGCTGCCCGCGCCGGACCTGGACCCCGTCGTCCTGGGTGGTCCGGTCCACGAGGTAGGGGGACTTGAGCTCGCCGCCGTTCGCCACCGCCGCCGCCACCCTCGCCATCTGCAGCGGCGTCGCCGTCGTGTTGAACTGCCCGATGGACGACAGCGCCAGCTGGTCCGGGCTCATGTCGGTGTCGAAGTTCGACCGCGACACCCAGGCCGGCACCCGCAGCCCGTCGTCGTCGAACCCGAACCGGCGGGCCGCGTCCACCATCCTGCGCAGCCCGACCTGGACCCCGATCTTCGCCATCACCGTGTTGCAGGACCATTGCACCGCCTCCGCCATCGAGGCGTCCCGGCAGCCGGTGCCCGCGTTCGGCAGCAGGGTGCTCGTACCCGGCAGTGGGTAGGGGTCGGGGGTCTGCGTGGGCGCGTCCACGTCGGCGACCACGCCCGCGTCCAGGGCCGCGGCCGCCGTCACGATCTTGAAGGTGGAGCCCGGCGGGTACGTCTCGCGCAGCGCCCGGTTCAGCATCGGCCGCGCGGGGTCCGCGTTCAGCCGCGCCCAGGCCGCCTTGACGGCCGCGCCCGTGCCGGAGAGCACCGCCGGATCGTACGAGGGGCTGCTGACCAGCGCGAGGATCTCCCCGGTGGCGGGGTCGAGCGCGGCCACCGCGCCGCGCCGGCCCGCCAGCCCGGTGTACGCGGCCCGCTGCAGGCCGGCCCGGACGGTGGTCGCCGCGTTCCCGCCGGCGGGCCGGCCGCGGGCGAGGTCGTACCAGAGAGGGAAGGCCGAGAGCCCCGGGTCGGTGCCCGAGAGGATCGCGTCCTCGGCGCGCTCGAGCAGGCTGGTCCCGTACGTCTGCGAGGAGAACCCGGTGACCGGCGCGTACAGCGGGCCGTTCGCGTACGTCCGCTCGTAGCGCAGCAGCTGGCCGCTGTCCCGGGAGCCGGTGACGGGCCGGCCGTCGACCAGGATGTCCCCGCGGGGCTGGGCGTAGCGCTCGATGGCGGGACGCTTGTTGGCCGGGTTCGCGCCGTACGCGGCGGCCTCCCAGACCTGCACCCGGGCCACGTTGACGAGCAGGGCGACGAGCAGCAGCGCGCAGAAGTACCCGCACCAGCGGATGTACCGGATCACTCGGCGGCCCCCGCCCGGGCCTGTGCGGCTTCCGCTCCGGCGGGGCGGGGCCGGCGGGCGCTGTCGCCGAGCCGGACGAGCAGCGCGACGATGATCCAGTTGGTGACGACGGAGGAGCCGCCCTGGGCGAGGAAGGGCATCGCCATGCCGGTGAGCGGGATCAGCCCCGTGACTCCCCCGGCGATCACGAACACCTGGAGCGCCACGATCGAGGCGAGGCCGGTGGCGAGGAGGCGCCCGAAGGGGTCGCGCAGGGCGAGCCCGGCACGGAATCCGCGGTCCACGAGGAGCCCGTAGAGGAGCAGGATCGCGGTCAGGCCGACGAGGCCGAGTTCCTCCCCGGCGGTGGCGAGGATGAAGTCTGACTTGGCGGCGAAGCCGATGAGGAAGGACTGGCCGTGGCCGAGTCCGGAGCCGAGGAGTCCGCCCGCGCCGAAGGCGAAGAGGGACTGGGCGAGCTGGCCGGGCCCTTCACCGCGCTCGATGGAGGCGAAAGGATTCACCCAGTCCTCGACCCGGCTGTGCACGTGCGGCTCCAGCGTGCCGACGGCGTACGCGCCCAGGGCGGCCAGCAGCAACCCGATCGCGATCCAGCCGATCCGCCCGGTGGCGGTGAACAGCATGACGACGAAGAGCCCGAAGAACAGCAGCGAGGTCCCGAGGTCGCGTTCGAGGACGAGGACACCGACGCTGAGCAGCCAGATCGCGAGGATCGGGCCGAGGACCCGGCCGGGCAGGAGGCGCAGCTTCCAGAAGAGCCGGCGGCCGGTGAGGGCGAGCGCGGTGCGGTTCGCGGCGAGGTAGGCGGCGAAGAAGACGGCGAGCAGGATCTTGGCGAACTCGCCGGGCTGGAAGGAGAGTCCGGCGAAGCGGATCCAGATGTGGGCGCCGTTGACGGCCGGGAAGAACACGGGGACGAGCATCAGCGCGAGGGCGGCGGCCACGGAGAGGTAGGCGTACTTCTGGAGCACGCGGTGGTCGCGCAGCAGGACCACCACGAGGACGAAGAGGGCCACGCCCAGGGCGGACCAGCGCAGTTGGTCCCCGGCGGTGAGGTGGGCGGGGGTGGCGACGTCGAGGCGCTGGATGAGGACGAGGCCGAGGCCGTTGAGCAGGACGGCGATGGGGAGCACGAGCGGGTCGGCGTACGGGGCCCGGAAGCGGACGGCGAGGTGCGCGATCAGGGCGGCGGCGGCGAGGCCGGCGGCGTAGTGGCCGGCGGGCCGGGGGGTGCGGCCGGTGGTGGCGAGGCCGACGTAGTGGTGGCCGAGGACGGAGATGAGGACGGCCCCGGCGAGGAGCGTCAGCTCGACGCCCCTGCGTTTGGAGGCGGAGCCGTCGGGGGGTGGGGGCGGGGCGGGCTCCGCCACCTCTGCCGTCAGAGCGGTCATACGGGAAACGTAGCAAGTGGACGGATGGTATGTCCGCTTATGTCATAGAGTGCCGAAGAGTCGTCAGAAGAGCCGTCAGAAGAGTCATCAGAAGGCCGTCAGAGCGCCGTCAGAACGGTCACGAGGGCACGAACGGGAGCCGCGGCACATGGGACCAGTGGAATTCATCGTCCTGGCCTTCCCGGAGGAGCAGCTGCGGGTGCCTGCGGTCGAGGCCGTGATGGGGCTGCGCAAGGCGGGGGTGGTCCGGCTCATCGACGGGCTCGTGGTCTCGAGAACGGCTGCGGGTGAGGTGCTGGCGGCGGAGTTCGACGAGTTCATGGAGCTCCAGGGGCTGCTGAGGCACCGTGAGGCCGCGCAGCTGATCGGGGCGGAGGACGTCCAGGAGGCGGCGGAGCTGCTGGAGCGGGGCAGCTGCGCGCTGCTGCTGGTGGTGGAGCACGTGTGGGCCGAGGACGCGGCGATCGCCGTACGGGCGGCGGGCGGGCGGATCGTGGGCTCGGTCCGGATCCCGCCGGAGCGGACGGGGGCGGCCTGATGTTCATCCGCCCGATCGGGGTACGAGTGGAACCGGCCCGCCGCCCCTCGGGCCACCCGCTGCTCCGCGGCCTCCTCACCCGAGCGGCGGGGCCACTGCCGGCCGGCGGCGAGGCGGGGGCGGGTCGGGGGGAGCCGGGCTCCGAACCAGGGGCCGAGCCCGCCACCCTGCCCGGCGGCCGGGGGGCGGAACCTGGGGCTGAGCCGGGCACCCTGCCCGGGGGCCCGGAGGCGGAGCCGGGCGCCCTGCCCGGCGGCCCGGCCACGGAACCTGGGGCGGAGCCGGGGGCCGTGGCCGGTGGCCCGGGGACGGAGCCGGGGCTCCCGCTCGGTGGGCTGGCCGCCGAGTTGGCGGAGTTGGCGAAGCTGGCCCGGGAGGGCCTCCTGACCCCGCAGGAGTTCAAGGAGGCGAAGACCCGCCTCCTCCACCCCTGACGGGGTGCAAGGTCGGACCCGGCCGGCCGCCCCTGGCCCGGCGCTCCCGCCGGCGCGGGTCCGCAGCGGCACGGGGACCGTGTCCAGCCCTTCGGCGATCGCGGCGGGTGCTGGGCCGGAGGGGTGAGAGTGGGGAACTGGCCGTCCCGGGTGGGGGATTTGTCATACCGGGCGTGGCAGCATCGGCCGCCTGGAGGTGATCCACATGTCACGCCGCCTGCTCCGCGCCGTCTGCATCGCCGCCGTGGTCGTCACGGCCGGGCCGTTTCCCGCCACCCACGCCAAGCCCGCACTCGGCACCCCCTCGGCCCCCGTCACCGCCCGGCAGACTCCCGGTGGAGCGGACGCCGCCACCCGCCACACCGCTCGCGCGGCCCACGCCGGCCCCCGGCAGACTCCCGGCATCGCCACCCGGCGCGACCCCGGCTCGGCGGTTGCCGCCGCCCGGCAGAACCCGGGGTTCAGGGGCCGCACCGCCCCGCAGGGACTGGGCGCGCCGGACGCGATCACCCCGCCGGCCGCCGGTGCGGGGGATGCCACCGCCCGCCAGGGTGCCGGCGCCGCAGGCGCCACGCCTCAGCCGTCCCCCGGCGCCGGCGGCGCCACCGCCCGGCGGACTCCCGGCGCGGGAGGCACCGCCGGCCTCCGGGCCACCGGCTCCGGAGGCGGCTCCGACCGGCAGGGTCCGGGCGCCGCCGCCCCGCGGAGCCTCGGCTCCTCGGATGGTCCCGCCTCGCAGACCACCGGCGCCCGCGGCGCCACCGCCCCGACGCGCCCCGGCGCCACAGGCAGCGCCGCTCCGCAGGCCCCCGGCGCGGCGGACGCCACCGCCTCCCAGGCCGCCGGCTCGGCAGAGCCCGGCGACACCACGAGCCCCGGCGCCGCAGGCGCCACCGCCCCCCGGGTCGGCGGCTCGGCAGAGCCCGGCGACACCACGAGCCCCGGCGCCGCAGACGTCCCCGCACCGCGGGCCACCGGCGCAGCCGGCGCCGCCGCCCCAGGCGCCGCAGGTGCCCCCGCGGCGGTGGGGGTCGGGGGGTTGCTGGCGCAGTTGCGGGGGCTTTACCGGCAGGCCGAAGAGGCCGCCGAGGCGTACAACGCCACCGAAGTCGCCCTCAAGGCCGGGCAGGACGAGGAGCGGCGGCTCAGTGCCGCGCTCGGGAAGGCCCGTACCGCCCTCGGGGCGGAGAAGGCCGCCGCCGGGCGGATGGCCCGGGCGCAGTACCAGGGGGCCCGCGGGTTCTCCCCGTACGCCCGGATGCTGCTCACCGGGGACCCCCAGGCCGCCCAGGACCAGCGCCGGCTCGCCGCCCGTGAGGGCGCCCGCCGGGCGGGGGTGCTGGCCCGCCTCACCCGCGGCGAGCACCGGGCCGACGTGCTCGCCACCGCCGCCCGCAAGTCCCTCGACGCCCAGCAGTCCCTGAACGCACAGCGCAAGCAGCACAAGCAACAGGTCGACCTCAAGCTCAAGCAGGTCGAGCGGATGCTCGCCTCGCTCAGCCCCGAGCAGCTCACCCAGCTCGGTGCCCGCGAGGCCGCCGACACCGCCACCGCGCAGCGGCAGCTGCTGGGCTCCGGCCGACTCGCCACCACTCCCCGTACGCCCACGGCCGCCGGCGGCGCCGCCCTGACCTACGCCACCGAGCAGATCGGCAAACCCTACGTCTGGGGCGCCGAGGGGCCGGGGTCCTTCGACTGCTCCGGGCTCACCTCACAGGCCTGGGCGCACGCCGGCCGGTCCATCCCCCGGACCAGCCAGGAGCAGTGGGCGCAGCTCCCCAAGGTGCCCCTGGACGAGCTGCGCCCCGGCGATCTGGTGGTCTACTTCCCCACCGCCACCCACGTGGCCCTGTACGTCGGCGACGGGAAGGTGATCCAGGCCCCGCGGCCCGGCGCGAAGGTCAAGGTCTCCCCCATCGCGGCCAATCCGCTGCTCGGAGCCGTACGGCCCGATCCCGAAGGGGACCCGCTCGCCGAATTCACCCCGCCGCCGATCCCCGAGGCCTCGGGCGGCGACGACAGCGGTTACTCCGCCGAAGCGGCGCCGGCCGACGACGCCGACGATGCCGGCGCCGACGACGCGACCTCCGCCACGTAGTCCGCCGCGTCCTGCGGGTCGTAGAAGTACGCGTCGAAGTCGGCCGGGTTGTCGAAGCCGTTGGCGAAACGGTCCGCCACCGGCTGCAGCTGCCCGGCCGCGCCGATCAGGTTCAGTACGTGCTCCGGCGGGACGCCCAGCATCGCGTTCGTCCACTGGGTGACCGGCTTGCCCGTCGTGAACCAGAACTTGTCGAACGTCGCCTTCATCCACGCCTCGTCGAACGGCTTGTCCCCGTGCATCAGGATCGACGACAGGTACGAGGCCGCGCACTTCGACGCCGAGTTCGAACCCTGGCCGGTGATCGGGTCGTTCGCGACGACCACGTCCGCGACGCCCAGCACCAGCCCGCCGCCGGGCAGCCGCCCGACCGGCTTGCGGACGACGGGCGCGTACCGGCCGGCCAGCGTGCCGCCCGCGTCCGTCAGTTCCGCCTTCCTCGCCCGCGCGTACTCCCAGGGCGTGAACTTCTCCATCAGCTCCAGCGTGAGCGCGAGGTGCTCCGCCGGGTCGTTCACCCCGCGGAACACGTCCAGCGGACCGCCCGGGAGCCCCTCCCAGAACAGGATGTCCGCCCGCCCCGACGTGGTCAGCGCGGGCATCACGAACAGCTCGCCCACCCCCGGCACCAGGTTGCAGCGCACCGCCTCCGTCTCCGGGTGCTCGGCGCGCGGCTCGAGCCCGTGCACGTACGAGACGGCCAGCGCGCGCTGCGGCGCGTCGTACGGGGAGCGTGCCGCGTCCCGCCCGAACATCGACACCAGCTCGCCCTTGCCCGCGGCGACCAGCACCAGGTCGTACGTACGGGAGAAGTAGTCCAGGTCGGCGACGGACGCGCCGTGGATCACCAGCTGTCCGCCGCGCTGCACGAAGACGTCGAGCCAGCCGGCCATCTTCAGGCGCTGGTCCACGGACTGCGCGTACCCCTTGAGGCGGCCGAGCCAGTCGACGGGGCGGGTGCCGTCGGGGCCGGCCACCGAGACGCCGATGCCCTCGATGCGCGGGGCCTGCCGCTCCCAGAAGTTCAGCCCGAGGTCGCGCTCGTGCTGGAGCGCGGTGTCGAACATGACCTGCGTGGACATGATCCGCCCGGTGCGGATCTCGTCCGCCGTCCGGTTGGACATGAGGGTGATCTCGTACCCCTTGGCCTGGAGGCCGAGGGCGAGCTGGAGACCGGACTGGCCGGCCCCCACGACGAGTATCTTGCGCATCTCACGTTCTCGATTCGGGTGAGCGGTTCGGCGGTTCGGCGGTCCTACGGAGCCGGGCGGCTACGGAGCTACGGAGCTATTCGGGGGTGGCGTCCAGCGCGTGGCCCACCAGCGTCAGCAGGGAGGCGACGACCGTGTCCCGGCGCCGCGCATCCATGATCACGACCGGCACGTGCGGCGGGATGGTCAGCGCCTCGCGCACGTCCTCCGGCTCGTACGCGTGCGAGCCCTCGAAGTGGTTGACGGCGACGGCGTACGGCAGCCCGCAGCTCTCGAAGTAGTCGAGGGCCGGGAAGCAGTCGCGCAGCCGGCGCGTGTCGGCCAGCACGATCCCGCCGATGGCGCCGCGCACCAGGTCGTCCCACATGAACCAGAACCGCTCCTGGCCCGGGGTCCCGTACACGTACAGCACGAGGTCCTCGGCGAGGGTGATGCGGCCGAAGTCCATCGCGACGGTGGTGGTGCTCTTGTCCGGCGTGGCCGACAGGTCGTCCGTCGGGAGGCTGGCCTGCGTCATCACCGCCTCGGTGCGCAGCGGGGCGATCTCGGAGACGGACGACACGAAGGTGGTCTTGCCGACGCCGAAGCCGCCCGCGACCAGCACCTTGACGGCGACGGGGGCGCGGGAGCGGTCGTACTGCCAGGGCTGGACGGGCTCGTCGTCCACCGAGGTGACCGGCTCAGAGACTGCGAAGACCACTGAGCACCCTTTCCAGCAGCGCGCGCTCGGGGCGCCCGGGGCCGTGCCCCGTCCCGTAGACGCGTATCCGTCCCTGATCGGCGAGGTCGCTGACCAGGACGCGGACCACGCCGAGCGGCAGCTTCAGCAGCGCGGATATCTCGGCGATGGTGCGCATGCGGCGGCAGACCTCGACGATGGCCGGCATCTCGGGCATGCGGTCGTCGGGTATGCGGCCGTCGGCCATGCGGTCGTCCTGTCCGCGGCCGTCGGGTATCTGCGGCTGCGACGCCCGGGTGTCGAGGGCGGCGACGAACGTCTCCACGTGCAGGACCTGCGTGAAGCGGGTGCGGCCGCCCGTCAGGGAGTACGGGCGGACGCGGGCGGGCCGGCGGTCGGCTCCGCGTATCGGCAGCCGGTCGGACGCGGACGCCGACGCCGAGGCCGTACTCCTCACGGGGTCTTCTCCATCGACTGGCGCAGCTCGCTGCGGACTTCGGGGGTCAGGACGTGTCCGGCGCGGCCGACGAACAGGGCCATGTGGTAGGCCACCACGCTCATGTCGCAGTCGGGCGTGGCGTGCACGCCGAGGAGCGAGCCGTCGCTGATGGCCATCACGAAGACGGAGCCGTGCTCCATCGCCACCATCGTCTGCTTGACCCCGCCGCCGTCCATGAGCTCGGCGGCGCCGGTGGTGAGGCTGCCGAGGCCGGAGACGATGGTGGCCAGGTCGGCGGAGGCGCCGCGCGGGCCCTTGGTGCGCGCGGGGCTCTCGCCGGCGGCTCCTCCGGGGTCGGAGGACAGCAGCAGGAGCCCGTCCGAGGACACGACGGCGACGGAGTTGACGCCGGGCACCTCCTCGACCAGGTCGGTCAGCAGCCACTGCAGGTTGCGGGCCTGGGTGCTCAGTCCGTACGTACTGGGCGCGGTCATGTGCGTGCCTCCTGTGCGGTGTCCCCCTGGTCGGTGTCCTGTGCGAGCTCGGCGGCCACGACGCGCCGTCCGTCCCGCGTCCCCTGGTAGAAGCCGCCGAGGCGGCGGCGCAGCTCCTCCGCGTCGACGCGGCGCGCCGGCTCGGACGGCCGTGCGGCCTCGGGGCGACGTGCGGCCACCGTGCGCGGGGTCCGCTTGGGCAGCCCCTTGTCGGTGACGGCCTCCGGTCCCGCGTCGGGGTGGCTCCCCTGACGGGGGACCCAGTCGGCCTCGTCGGGTGCGTGCCGGTGGGGCTCCGCCGGGCCGTCGGGGGCGACGGCGTCGGCGGTCTGCCCGGGGAGCGGCAGTCCTTGTTCCGGTACGTCGGCCCGCGGTCCGGCATCGGGCAGCTGGTCGGCGGACGCCGGGTCGGGGTCGGACCCGGCGAAGGCCTCCGGTCCCGCGTCGGGGACGACCCGCGCGAGGAGCTCGTCGCCGGGATCCCGCTCGACCGGGACCTCTGCAGCTGCGCCGGCCACGGTGAACACCTGCTCGGCGCCCGGCAGCTCGGGCTCCGGCTCCGCCGGCACCACCCGCGCCAGCAGCTCGTCGGCGGGCGCCGATCCGCTCGCGGCGGTGAACACCTGGTCGGCGGGAGGCAGGACGCCCTCCGGGCCCGCGAAGGCGTGGCCGCCCGAGGCAGGCTCCGCCTCCGGCGCCTGCGCCTGGACCGTGAACACCTGGTCGGCGGGCGGCAGCCCACCGTCCGCGGCCAGGCCGTGCACCTCCGCGTCGGGCTCGAGCCCCCCGGCCAGATCCGGCCCGAAGTCCGGTGCCAGGTCCGCGCCCGACACCTCGGCGGCTTCTCCGGCGGCCACGCCGGAACCCGGGTCCGGGACCGGCTCCGCGTCCGGGACCGTCGCCTCGGCGGCGGCCGCGGCCGCGGCGAACAGCGCATCCGCATCCGCGTCGGGCTCCGGCCCCCCGGCGAGATCCGGCCCGAGGTCCGAGCCCAGGGGCTCCTCCGGGGCGGTCGGGTCGGTGGTGTCCCACTCCATGCTGCGCAGCAGCTCCGCGTCCGCCTCCGGGCCCGGGTCCCGGAAGGGCTCGGGGGCGGGGGCGGCCTCGGCCTGGGGCTCCGCGTCCCGTTCCACCGCCGGAGGCACCCGGCGGGGCGGGATGGTGTTCTCGTTCGCCTCGGCGATCACGCCCGGCAGCCGCAGCTCCGGCACGCCCGGCGTGGCGAAGGTGTGCACCGGCGAGCTCGGCGGGGTGGCCGGGAGCAGCGACGCCGGGACGACCACCAGGGCCTCCGTGCCGCCGTGCCGCCCCGCGCGCAGCTCCGCGGTGACCCCGTGCCGGGCCGCGAGGCGCCCCGCCACGTACAGGCCGAGGCCCAGGCCGTGTTCCGCTTCGGGCTCCTCGTCGTACGCCTCGGGCGTGGCCAGCCGGGCGTTCAGCGCCTCCAGCCGGTCGCCGGTGACGCCGATGCCCTCGTCCACGACGGACAGCACCACGTCACCCGAGTCGAGCAGCCACCCGGAGACCCGCACCTTGGCCTCCGGCGGCGAGAACGTCGTCGCGTTCTCCAGCAGCTCGGCGAGCACGTGCGAGATGTCGTCGGCCGCGTGCCCCGCGACCTGGGTGAACGGGGGCAGCGCCGCCAGCTCGACGCGCTCGTAGCGCTCGATCTCGCTGACCGCGGCCCGCATGACGTCCACCAGCGGGACCGGGGCCCCGGCGCCGTGGCCGTGCTCCTGTCCGGCCAGGACCAGCAGGTTCTCGTTGTGGCGGCGCATGACCGTCGCCAGGTGGTCCATCTTGAAGAGGGTCGCCAGCCGGTCCGGGTCCTGTTCCTTGGACTCCAGCTCCTCGATGACCGCGAGCTGGCGCTCGACCAGCCCCAGGGTGCGCAGGGACAGTGAGACCGATGTCGTCGACATGATGCGGCGGTGCTCTTCGAGGCCGGCCCGCAGCTGCGTCAGCTCCGCCTCCAGTCCCTCCCGGCCCGAGCTCAGCGCCTCGTTGCGGCCGATGAGCCGGCGCGCGTCGGCGTCGAGGCCGGCGATCCGGGTGTGCAGGGAGACCGTCTGGTCGCGGACCGCGTTGAGGTGGCGTACGACCTCGGCGAACTCGTCGTTGCGGCCGGTGAAGCGGACCGGCTCCACCGAGCCCTCCGGGGTCGCCAGCCGGGCCGCGCCGCGGCGCAGGACGGACAGCGGCCGGGTCAGCGAGCGGGCCACGGCCGTCGAGAAGCCGACGGCGACCAGGAACAGCAGGCCGAGGACGGCGACCAGCATCTCCAGCCGGGTCACGTCGTCGTCGCGCAGGGTGGCGAGGGCGGTGGCCCGCTGCCCGGCGAGGGTGGACTCCACGGACCGCATGCGGTCGATGCGGGCGGTGAGCGCGGGGGCGACGGTGGCCCCGTCGAGCTTGCGGTCGGCGGAGGACAGCGTGGGCCGCTCGGTGAGCCGCTTGAGGTAGTCGTCGGCCGTCTTGACCTCGGGGCCGGTGACGGTGGCGGCGAGGGTCTGGCGCACGTCGGGCCGCGCGACCCGGGTGAAGTCGTCGAGGGCGGCCTGCTCCCGTACGCGGGTCCGCTGGGCGGCGGTGGTCAGTTCGTCCACGACCGCGGAGTTGGGGACCTGCTCGCCGCGGGGGACGGCCAGTGCGGCGAGCAGCAGTCCACGGGTGGCCGAGGCCTGTTCCACGGCCTGGCCGAGGGGGGCCAGCGGGCGCGTGGTGGCGAGGGCGGCGCCGGCCCGCGGCGGGGTCAGCTCGGCGAGCCGGTCGCCGGGGGCGAGCAGTTCCGCGATGACGCCCGCGTACGCCTGGTGGGCGGCGAGGGCGCTGCCCTTGCCGTCGACGGCCTCGGTGCGGACGGCCTGGACGCGGCCGAGGGCGAGGGCGAGGGGCTCGTCGGCCTCGTTCCGGACCTCGGCGAGCTGTCGGTCGGTGAGCGCGGTGCGCTCTTGGACGGGGCCCTTCGCCTGTGCGCCGGGGCGGCCCTTGGCCACGTACTCGACGACGGCGTCGCGCTCGTCGGCGAGGAGGTGCGCGAGGGTGAGGGTGTGCTGGGTCTGCTCGGCGAGCGTGACCAGCTGCTGGGAGTCGTTCAGCTCCCGCGTCGCGGAGACCACGGCTGGTGTGCCGGCCGCGAGGACGGTGAGGCCGGCGACGGCGACGCCGATGACGAGCCTGCTGCGCACGCGGACGCGACGTCCTGCGGGGGCGGGTCCGTCGGTGGCGGTGCCGTTCTTCCGAGACCGCTTCTTCTGCACCGGTGCTCGCAATCCTGTACGTGTGCTCGTGCTCGTCTACTCGTGTGGCCGAGGTAACGGCCGGTCAACAAGTAAACGCCCCCTGCCCCCTCGTACCGCCTCAGACCTTTGCAGCGTGTTGGGGAGAGAGCCTGACATCGCCCACCCGGCCACTCGAACGAGTGAACATCACGGATGAGTTGGCAACCAACTCGGCGGGGCGCCGTCAGAGGGCCGTCACGGGCGGGTGGTTGAAAGATCGATGGAGGCTTTGGCAATATGCCCGCCCACATCCCGCCCGGGGGCCGTGGAGCGCCCCGCAGGACGGCCGGGCGGCGGCATTCCCGCCCACTCTGCATTGGTACGGACTTTTCGGCGCATCGCAGCCGGCAGGCACATGCGGGACGGGCAGAATGTCCGCATGCGCATCGACCTCGCCTCGGCCCCCGGCCACCCGGAACGCCCCAACGAGGACTGGCTATCGGCGGCGATACCCGCTGCGGGCGGCGGAGTCCTGGTCGCCCTGGACGGGGTCACCCCGCCGGGCGGCGAGGTGGGGTGTACGCACGGCGTGCCCTGGTTCGCGGCCCGGCTCGGGGGCCGATTGACCGAACTGTCCGGATCGCGGCAGGACATGCCGCTGGCCCGGATCCTGGCGACGGCCATCCGCGAGACCGCCGACGCGCACCGCGACACCTGTGACCTTTCTCACGTGCGGACCCCGCAGGCGACGGTGGTGATGGCGCGCTGGGACGAGGCGTCCGTGGAGCACCTCGTGCTCTCGGATTCCGTACTGCTCCTCGAGGCGCCGGGGGGCGAGGTGACGCCGGTGCTCGACGACCGGCTGGACCGGATCCCGCGCGAGCTGCTGCGCACGCAGGCTTCGGCGGACGCGCTGCGCAATGCGGAGGGCGGGTTCTTCACGGCGGCCGCGGACCCGGCGGTTGCCGCCCGCGCGGTGACGGGCCGGACCCCGCGCGAGCGGGTGCGGGCGCTGGCCGCGCTCACGGACGGGGCGAGCCGCTGGACGGACACGTTCGGGGAGGGCGACTGGGCGCAGTGCCTGGCGGTGCTCCGGAAGGAGGGCGCGCAGGGCCTGATCGCCCGGGTCCGCACCCTGGAATCCGACCCGACCCGACCCCTCGCCCGCGGCAAACGCCACGACGACGCCTCGGCGGCGTACGCGGAGTTGTAGCAAGGACCCGCCCGTTCCGGCCCATCGGGCGCCCCGGCCGGAGGCTACTCCTCGCCCTGGTTCAACTGGTTGAGGAGCCTCGCCAATTCGGCCACTTCACCCCGGTCCCAGTCGGCGAGCTTCCGCATGTACTGCTCGCGCCGAGCGCCCCGCACCCGCAGGAACCGCTCCCGCCCCTCGTCCGTCAGCCCGACCAGGAAGGCCCGGCCGTCGGCCGGGTCCGGCTCGCGGGCAACCAGCCCCAGCACTTCCAGCGCCCGCAGCTGCCGGCTCATGGTGGCCTTGCCGACCCCGAAGTACGCGGCGAGCTCGGTGGCCCGCTGGCGGCCCGCGGCCTCCAGCCGGACGAGCAGCCCGTACGCGGCGGGCTCCAGCTCGGGGTGCAGGGCACGCGCCATCTCCCCGGAGGAGGCCCTGGCACGCCGGAGGAAGACGGACAGCTCCCGCTCCAGCGCAAGGAACTCCTGGTCTTCACTACCGTGCACGTCCGCTCCCATCGGTGGTGTCCTGAGGCACCAGTATTTCGCAGCGGATACGGCGACGGCCCGGGACCCCGCCTGGGGGTCCCCCCGGACGGAGTCTGGGGGAGGGGTCCCGGGCCGTACACGCGTGCGCGGGGCGGGGATCAGGCGGCCGCGGTGACCACGGCCTCCGCCTGGCTGAGCGCGAGTTCCAGGACCTGGCGCACGTCCGTCACCGGGTGCACGTCCAGCCCCTCCAGCACCTCGGACGGCACGTCGTCCAGGTCGGCCTCGTTCCGCTTCGGGATGATCACGGTGGTCAGACCCGCCCGGTGCGCGGCGAGCAGCTTCTGCTTGACCCCGCCGATGGGCAGGACCCGCCCGGTCAGCGAGACCTCGCCGGTCATGGCGACGTCGGTCCGGACCTGCCGACCCGACAGCAGCGAGGCCAGCGCCGTCGTCATCGTGATGCCCGCGCTCGGCCCGTCCTTCGGCACCGCGCCGGCCGGGAAGTGGATGTGTACGCCCCGGTCCTTCAGGTCGGCGACCGGGAGCTCGAGCTCCGCGCCGTGCGAGCGCAGGAAGCTGAGCGCGATCTGCGCGGACTCCTTCATCACGTCGCCGAGCTGCCCCGTCAGGGTGAGTCCGGCGGCCCCGGTCTCGGGGTCGGCCAGCGAGGCCTCGACGAACAGGACGTCGCCGCCCGCCCCGGTCACCGCGAGCCCGGTGGCCACGCCGGGGACGGCGGTGCGCCGCTCGGCGGGGTCCTGCGCGGACTCCGGGACGTGGTGCGGGCGCCCGATGAGCGCCCGCAGGTCGTCGGCACCGATGCTCAGCGGCAACTCCCGCTCCCCCAGCTCGTGCTGGGAGGCCACCTTGCGCAGCAGCCGCGCGATGGACCGCTCCAGGGTGCGGACGCCGGCCTCGCGGGTGTACTCGCCGGCCAGCTTGCGCAGCGCGTCCTCCTCCAGGACGACTTCCTCGGCGCCGAGGCCGGCCCGCTCCAGCTGGCGGGGCAGCAGGTGGTCGCGGGCGATGACGACCTTCTCGTCCTCGGTGTAGCCGTCGAGACGGACGAGCTCCATGCGGTCGGCGAGCGCCTCGGGGATGGCTTCCAGGACGTTGGCGGTGGCCAGGAAGACGACGTCGCTCAGGTCCAGCTCGACCTCCAGGTAGTGGTCCCGGAAGGTGTGGTTCTGCGCGGGGTCGAGGACCTCCAGCAGGGCGGCCGCGGGGTCGCCCCGGAAGTCGGACCCGACCTTGTCGATCTCGTCGAGCAGGACGACGGGGTTCATGGACCCGGCTTCCTTGATGGCCCGTACGATCCGGCCGGGCAGCGCGCCGACGTACGTACGCCGGTGGCCGCGGATCTCGGCCTCGTCGCGGACGCCGCCGAGGGCCACGCGGACGAACTTGCGCCCCATGGCGTGCGCGACGGACTCCCCGAGGGAGGTCTTGCCGACGCCGGGCGGCCCGACGAGCGCCAGCACGGCCCCGCCGCGGCGGCCGCCGATGACGCCCATGCCGCGCTCGGAACGCCGCTTGCGCACGGCGAGGTACTCGGTGATGCGGTCCTTCACGTCGCTCAGCCCGGCGTGTTCGGCGTCGAGGACGGCCCGGGCCCCGCGGATGTCGTACTCGTCCTCGGTGCGCTCGTTCCAGGGCAGTTCCAGCACGGTGTCGAGCCAGGTGCGGATCCAGGAGCCTTCCGGGGACTGGTCGCTGGACCGCTCCAGCTTGTCGACCTCCTTGAGCGCGGCCTCCCGTACCTTCTCGGGGAGGTCGGCGCCCTCGACGCGAGTGCGGTAGTCGTCGGACTCCTCGCCGTCCTTCTCGCCGTTGAGTTCGCGCAGTTCCTTGCGTACGGCTTCCAGCTGGCGGCGCAGCAGGAACTCACGCTGCTGCTTCTCGACGCCGTCCTGGACGTCCTTGGCGATGGACTCGGCGACGTCCTGCTCGGCGAGGTGGTCGCGGAGCCAGGTGATGGCCAGCTTGAGACGTGCCACGGGGTCGGCGGTCTCGAGCAGCTCGACCTTCTGAGCGACGGTCAGGAAGGGCGAGTAGCCGGAATTGTCGGCGAGGGCCGAAACGCCCTCGATCTGCTGGACCCGGTCCACGACCTGCCAGGCCCCGCGCTTCTTGAGCCAGCTGGTGGCGAGCGCCTTGTACTCCTTGACGAGCTCGGTGACGGACCCGGGCAGCGGATCGGCCAGTCTTTCGTCGACGCTCTCGCCCTCGACCCAGAGCGCCGCCCCGGGCCCGGTGGTCCCGGCCCCGATCTTGACGCGGCCGACACCGCGGATGAGCGCTCCGGGATCCCCGTCGGAGAGCCGCCCCACCTGCTCGACGGTCCCGAGCACACCGGTGCCGGCGTACTTCCCGTCGACCCGCGGAACGAGCAGCACCCGGGGCTTCCCGCTCCGGACCGCCGCCTGGGCGGCCTCGACGGCCCCCCGCACCTCGGCGTCGGACAGGTCCAGCGGAACGACCATCCCAGGCAGCACGACCTCGTCGTCGAGCGGCAGTACGGGCAGGGTGAGCGTTACGGACGTCGAAGCCATGATCTTCCCTCCGGCAGTGAAGTTGAGCTATGCCGACTCAATGCATGTGCGCCCCCCGATGTTCCCCAACCCCCGTTCGCCCCGGGCGAACACGCATTCCGACGGTGTCTGCCCGCACCGTCGGCGGCACCGAACGGCTCAGCCCGCGGGGGTGATGCGGATGTCGCCCGAGGTGGTGTGGACCGAGAGGTGGGACGGGGCCTTCGGGTTGGTGGGGAGGGTGTCCTGCTCGCCCGACGTGGTGGCGGTCGTGATCTCGTACGGGGCCTGCGGGACGGTCAGCGTGACGTCGCCCGAGCTGGTCTTCGCCGTCACCGACGTCGGGGGCTTCGCGAAGGCCAGGCGGGCGTCGCCCGAGGAGGCGTGGAGTTCCGCGGTCGGGCCGGTCAGGGCGGTGGCGGTGACCGCGCCCGACGAGGTACGGACCTTCAGGGGGCCGGTGATGCGGTCCGCCGTGACGTCGCCGGAGGAGGACGAGAGGTCCGCCGCGGCCACCCCGGCCACCGTGATGCGGCCGCTGCTGCTCTCCAGCCGGACCGTCGCCGAGGCCGGGACCTCGAGGCGGTAGTCGACGTAGCAGGTGTCAGGGCAGTTGTTCGTGAGGGTGAGGGAGCCCGCCGAGAGGTGGTGGGCCGGATCCGGCGCCTCGTCACCCCGGTAGTGGACCGTCCGGTGGATGGTGACCCCCGGGCCGGTGCCGGGGGTCACCTCGATGGAGCCGCGCCGGGCGTCCTTCACCTCGACCGCCGTGACGGCCTCGGCGACCGTCGCGTCGGCGGTCGCCGTCTTCTGCTCGGTGTCCTCGAAGGTGCAGCCGTAGAGCAGCAGTCCGGCGGCGAGGGCGACAACCACCGTCCGGCTGAAGCGGAGTGACGTGATGTGGGAAGGCATGCGCACCACTCTGGTGCGTCGCCGGGCCGCTGCCGATGGGGGCCGTACCCGGCCCCGGGGTGGGGGTAGCCCCCCCTCGGCCGGACTCAGATGCCGATCGCTCCGTCGATCCGCTCGCGCAGCAGGTCCGCGTGGCCGTTGTGGCGGGCGTACTCCTCGATCATGTGGATCAGCACCCAGCGCAGCGACACCTTCCCGCGCCACGCGTCCTCGGCCTCCACGTCCAGGTCGGGCGCGGCGTCCGTGAACGACTCCGCGAACGCCACCTCCTCCCGCCAGGCCTCCCACGCCGCAGCGACGGCCCCCGGGCCGGACACCGCACCGTCGAAGTCGCCGTCCGGGTCCGCTTCCGACGAGAACAGGGCCGGCACCTCCTGCCCGGCCAGGACCTGACGGAACCACCGGCGCTCCATGTCCGCGAGGTGGCGGACCAGGCCGAGCAGCGAGAGCGTGGACGGCTCCACGGACCGCAAAGCCATGGGCTCCGACTCCAGACCGGTGCACTTCAGCTCCAGCGTCGCGCGCTGCGCCCCCAGGACGTCCGTGAGCAGGAACCGCTCGTCGCCCGTCGCGGGTCCTGTGAAACGGTCCTCCGCGGCTTTGAAGAACTGCCCCCGCCGGCCCGTCACCGCAGGCCGCTCCGGGCGCATGGCCCAGTCCGTCCACGAGCCGTCGTACACCGCCAGGGAGGAGTAGCCGGCCAGCGTGGCTCCCAGGGCCAGGACGCACGCCGTCACTCCCGAACCGCAGCTGAAGTACAGCCGCTCCCGGTCTCCGGTCAACGCGGTGAAGGCCTCGCGGAGTTCCCCGGCGGGCCGCATCAGGCCGCCGTCGCGCTGGAGGTCCCCGAACGGCAGGTTCACCGCCCCCGGCATGTGGCCCCCGCGCAGCCCCGCCCGCGGTTCCGGGGCGGCGGCGGTGAAGCGTTCGCGCGTACGGGCGTCCAGGACGACCGCCGCCGGATCGGCGAGGGCCGCCCCGACCGCATCGGCGTCCACCAGCAGCCCCGCCCGCGGCCGGGCCGTGAAGGAGCCGCGCGGGCCCTCGTACGCCGGGCCGCACGCCTCGACGGGCAGCCCGGCGGCGGTCCACGCAGGCAGCCCGCCGTCCAGGACGGCGACCCGGTCGAAGCCCATGGCGCGCAGCATCCACCAGGCCCGGGCGCTGGAGTAGATGCCGGCGCCGTCATAGACGACGACGGCGTCGGTGTCGTCGACGCCGAGCGCGCGTATCGCCTCCTCGAACGCGGCGGCGGACGGCATGGTGTGCGGGGCCGGGGCGTCGTGGTCGGACAGGTTGCCGTCGAGGTCGAAGGGCCGCGCGCCCGGGATCCGCCGGTCCGCGCCGCGGTGGGCGCCGACGGAAGCGTCGAACACGACGAGCCCCGGCTCGCCCAGCCGGGCAGCCAGCCAGTCGGTTCCGACCAGCGGTCCGGGCAGGGCGGCGTCGGCAGCAGCGGCGTCGGCAGGGCGGGACGTGGTCATACGGCACCTCCGAGTGCGTTCGCGGGCCCGAAGACGAAGCGGCCCCGTCACGCACATCCTCCTACGAGGGCCGCTCGCTCTTGCAAAGCGGCTTGCCGGAAAGGGAGTTGACAGGGATCCTGTGCCCTACATCAAGGCTTGGGGGGAGCCGTATGGCCAGGAGTGTCGTAACCGATGTCACCGTCAGCCGAAGAGTCCTCTGGATCGGCGCGGAGGCGTATCCGCTGAACAACATCGCCCGGGCGACCACGGTCAAGGTCGACCCCGCGCGCGGACAGGCGATCGCACGCTTCGTGAAATCCGTCGTGACCGTGATCATCGTGGCGGTCGTCGCCCTCGTCGTGCTCCCGAACGGGTACTCGGACGCGGCGGCGCTCGGCGCGCTCGTGCTGCTCGGCCTCCTCGTGGCGCAATTGGGCGGCGTCATCCTGGCGAAGACGTACTACGCGCTGGTGATCGAGACCGCCGGTACGCCGAACACCGCACTCGTCACCAACGACCTGGCGCTCGTCCACGACCTCGTCCGCATGATCATGGAAGCGATCGACGACCCACAGGCCAGCTTCCACCAGCAGGTCAACAACTACATCGGACAGATCGGCGACAGCATCAACGTGTTCGGCAGGAACAACACGGGGAAGGTGGGCAATTGACCGGCAACGAGGACTTCCGGATCGGGCGGATCGGCGACGACATCCGGGTCTACGGGACGAACAACATCGGCAAGATCGGCACGCAGAACAATGCGCCGCAGAACCCGCAGGCGGCCCTCCAGGAGCTGATCAGCCTGGTCGAGGTCCTGCGGGGGCGCGTCCCGGAAGGCGACCGCGCGGACCTGGACGAATCCCTGGACACCCTCACCGAGGACGACGTGGAGCGCGGGGCGTTCCGCAGGGCGCTGGGGCGCATCTCCGGCGTCGCCCTGCTGGTCGGCGAGGTCGGAGTGCCGGTGGCCGAGGCCGTCCGCCGGGTGCTGGCGCTCACCGGCGTGTAGGGGACCGCCGCATCCGTCTAGGGTGCGGCCATGGAGCCGGAAACGATCACTGTCCTGGACGTCCGCGAGTGGACCCCCGACCCGGAGCCGGTCCACCGGATCCTGGCGGACCTGGTCGCCGGCGGCGCCGCGCTCGGCTGGGTCGACCCGCCCTCCGCGGACGAGGTCGCGCAGCTGCTCGACCACGTGCTGGAGGCTGCCCGGTCCGGGGATGCGGCCCTGCGCGTCGCCTACCTGGGCGACCGCCTCGTCGGACTGGGCTACTGGCTGCGCTACGCCCGGCCCACGCACCGCCCGCACGCCGATCTGGAGAAGCTCGCGGTGGACGCCGCGGCCCACGGGCGCGGCGTCGGCCGGGCGCTGACCGCCGCGTTGATCGAGGACGCCCGGTCCGCGGGCATCGAGGTCCTCACCCTGGACGCCCGGGGCGACAACACCAACGCCCTGGGGCTCTACCGCTCACTGGGCTTCACCGAGTACGGGCGCCTGCGCGACTTCGTCGCCGTCGGGGACCGCCGCTACGACAAGGTGTTCCACATGCAGGATCTGCGCGGCTAGCGCGCGGCCCAGGCCGTGAAATCCGCCCAGGCGGTGGGGGCCACGGCCAGGGAGGGGACGGCGAGGTCCTTCGAGTCCCGGACGTGGACGGCGTGGGCGCAGGTGGCGACCTCGACGCAGGCGCCGCCGCTGTCATTGCTATAGCTCGACTTGTGCCAGTCGTAGGCCACCTCGATGCACTGACCGCCGCTGTCGTTGCTGTAGCTGGATTTGAACCACTGCGGGGCGCCGCTCATTGCTTCTCTCCTGCCAACTGCTCGATGAAGCCCAGTGATTCACGTGGGCCAAGGGCCTGTGCGCGGATCTTCGCATACCGTTGGGAGTAGGTACTTACCTTGGTCTGGTCGCTGATCGTCAGACTCTCGTCCTGCATCTCCATATAGACCAGCCGGTCATGCCGAGGAGTTTCGACGAGATACATCCCGCCACGCATGCCTGAGTGTTCTCCGCCGAGTCCGCAGTCGAGGGGGAGCACCTGCACGTTGACGTTGCGACGCCGGGCCAGTTCGGCCAGATGCCGGTACTGATCGCGCATGACGTCTTTGCTTCCGATGTCCCGACGCAGCGCAGACTCGTCCAAGATGAGCTCGATGAACGCAACCGGCTCCCGGTCGAAGACCGCCTTACGCCCCATCCGAGCCTCGACCAGTTCCTCAACTCGCTGGTCCGAGAGCACCGGGAACCCGCCCGCCATCAGCGCGCGTGCGTATGCCTCTGTCTGGAACAGGCCGTAGATCGCTTGGGTCTCGAACAAGTACAGCGCCAGGGCTTCCCGCTCCAGCACAGCGAAGTCCTGAAAGTGCAGCGGGAACTTCTCCAGGCGGACGCACTCCCTCGCCAGCTCGAAGACACCGAGCCCTTCCCCGATCTCCTCCTCCAGCTTGACCAGCATCTCGTCGCTCGGAGGCTGCGCGCAGGTCTCCATCGCGCTGATCGCCGAGCCGGTGTAACCCGTCCTGTGCCCCAGTTCGGTCTGGGTCAGCCCCGCCCTCTGCCTCAATGCCCGCGCCAGGTGGGAGACCAGGCGGGTCGCTCCGCCGGCCGTGGCCTTGTTCTTCGCCGTCTTCGACATGCAGCTTCCCCACTCAACCGGATGCGGCACCGCTCAGGGTCAGCAAAGACGGTAGACCCGTGCAGCCACCCCGGGTCGGCGAATACGGAAAAGCGTCCCCTTACGGGCAGCGCCCCGGCTGCGCGTAGACCGCGATCCGGGCGCCCCGGACCTCGTCCGTCGAGCAGAGGTCGAAGTGCGAGGCCAGCGTCTGGCGTTTGACCGCCTCGCGGGGGTACGGGTCCGGCGGCTGGTCCGCGGGATCCAGCAGGGCCACCACCCGCGGGGCGTCCACCAGGCGGGTCCAGATCTCCTCGGTCGGGAGCTCCGCGCCCTGGAGGCTGTGCGAAGCCGCCGGGGTGCGGGCCAGGGCCAGGTCGTGCAGGCTCCCGTACAGCTGGGGCGAGGACAGCAGCCACTCGCGCCGCCGCGACGGCATGAACAGCACCGCGTCCCCCGGCCGGGCCCGTTCCCGGACCGCGGCCGCCACCGCGAGCACGTCGTCCTTGCGGCTCTCCGGGGTCCGCAGCCACACCGACCACCACCCGAACGGCACCAGCAGGGCCGCCACCAGCAGCCACGGCCACCACCCCCGCGCCGCCGCCAGCCGCGACCCCGCGAGCAGGGCGAGCCCGGCCAGCGCGTAGAGCACGTACCGGTCGACGTACCAGGGGTGGACGAGGGAGACCGTCATGAGCAGCCCGGGTGGGAGGAGGGCCAGCGGCAGCGCGACACGGACCAGCTCCCGCGGCACCGCCGGACCCCGCGCGAGCAGCAGCACCGCGACCGCAACGACCCCGAACGCCGCCCAGTCCTGCCCGCTCGGCCGCCCGAGCCAGCCCAGCTGCTGCTCCGCCTGGCGGGCGCTCACCACGGCCAGTGGCAGCAGCAGGACCACCACCGCCGCGGCGCTCCACCGCCAGCCGCGCGAGCGCCAGGCGCTGACCCCGTGCGCGAGCAGGGCCAGGACGGCGAACTCGTGCAGCCAGCAGCCGATCAGCAGGACCACGGCGTAGGCGACCCACCGCTCGCGCAGCATCAGGTGCGTCGCCCAGACCACGGCCGCCGCGACGAGCGCGTACGAGCGGCCCTCCTGGGCGTACATCTGCACCGGCGGCAGCACGGCGTAGGCCACGCCCGAGAACACTGCGGCCCGCTCCCCCGCGAGGCGGTGGGCGACGGCGGCCACCCCGGCGGCCGCGAGGGCGGTGGCGGCGACGGAGGGCAGGCGCAGCGCCCACAGGCCGCCGGTCGCCGGCCCGCCGCCGTCCCAGACCTGGAACACGGCGTGCATCAGCAGGTAGTAGAGCCCGTGCACGGCGTCTACCTGCCCGAGGAGCTCCCCGATCCCGCCGAGCGGCCGGTGCGCGACCTGCCAGGTGACGGACTCGTCGCGCCACATGCTGCCGCGGCCACCCGCGCCGGCCCGCTCCAGGCCCCAGAGGCCGAGGAGGACGGCGAGCAGCGGCGGCAGCCAGCGCCAGGCGGCGATGCGGCGGATGACGTCCTCCTGGTGCTATCTGTAGGGGTGGTGCCGACTCCATACTCGGGGTCGGTGCGAAAACCTGCGGAGGTGGGGTGTGCGCGCGTTACGAGCGGTGGCAGCGGTGCTGCTGAGTGCGGTGGCCCTGAGCGGGTGCGGTTCGGGGGGTGGCGGGTCGGACGACAAGCCGGCTGCGAGTCTCTCGTCCCGTGGCGCGGGCAGCAGCGGTGCTGCGTCCGCTTCGGCGCAGCCGTCTCCGGAACCCGGTGCGAGCGGGAGCGCCGAGCCTCCGGGGCAGAAGCCGCCGAGCACGCCGACGGCCTCGTCCGTGCCCGTTCCCCCCGCTCCGTCCTCGGCGTTGGAGCGTCTGGTCTCGGTCACGCGGAGCGGTGGGTTCGCCGGGAGGACGAGCAGTCTGCTGGTCAAGGGCGACGGGTCGTGGACCCGCCTGGACGGGCAGGCCCGGCCGGCCGGCACCGGGAAGCTGTCGGCGGACCGGCTCGAGAAGCTGCGCGCCGCGCTCCGGCAGGCGGACTTCGCGCACCTGCCCCGGGTCCCGAAGGGCGGGGCGACGATCTTCGACGGGTTCTCCTACGCCTTCGTGCACGGCGCCTACGAGGTGGCCGCCGAGCAGGGGTCGCTGACGCCGGGCCTGCAGGGCGTGCTGGACCAGCTGCCCCCGTTCGAGGCGGGGTGATCCGGCCCCGAGTGCTTTGACTTTGCCCGGGCCCCGCCGTTGACTGAAGGAAGAGCGACCACGGCAGCAGAGGTCCGCCGGGACGCCCCGCGAGAAAGGTCGCGGCCCATGTGTCGCAGACGTTCGCATGTGGTTGCGCGCACGGCCTCCGTTCTGGCCGCGCTCGCGTTGTCCCAGGTCCTCGCCGTGGGGGGATTCACCGCCCAGGCCTCACCCTCACCGCCTGCGGCCAAGGCCGCGGTGGCAGCTGCTCCGGATTTCACCTGCCCCGCCGGTGACGACCCTCAGGGGCAGGACTGCCGCAAGGGACACCGCCAGGGTTGTCCTCCGCTCCGGCCGATCCCCGATGACCCGCCGGCTCCGCAGGTGCCGCCGGGCACACGAGCACACC
The DNA here is from genome assembly GCF_055570595.1 of Streptomyces sp. NPDC031132. NCBI lineage: Bacteria > Bacillati > Actinomycetota > Actinomycetes > Kitasatosporales > Streptomycetaceae > Streptomyces > Streptomyces sp. NPDC031132. The sequence continues at coordinate 226,913 of NZ_JBVIGX010000001.1, read as the reverse complement.
ATCACTTCCGATGACCGAGCAGCCCTAGGGGGTGTCGTCGAAGTCCCGTCTGGCCGGCGGGGCCCGGCACGCGCGCTCGCCGCGTTGTCGTCGGTCGACGACGCGAGCGTCGCCTCCCTCCTCCGCCTTGCGATCACACGCACCAGACCCCGCCGGCCCCGCCCTCACGGGCGGACGACGCTACTTAGACGACACCCCCTAGCCCGGTGGGACGGCTGCCGGCAGGCCCGTTCCCGACGTCGAGATCCCGCGCAGCTGCCGGTCGAGGTATCCGTGCAGCCGGGCCGGCATGTCCACGGCCTCGGGGGCCAGGACCCACTGGATCTGCAGGCCGTCCATGACGGCGAGGGTCTCGCGGGCCACGGCCTCGCAGTCGGTGCCGGGCCGGAGCTCACCCCGCGCGACGCCCGCCTCCAGCAGCCGGACGTTGTGGGCGAGCACCCGGGCGTAGCGCTGCGTGAAGTACTCGTGCGCGGGGTGGCCGGGGTTGCCGGACTCGCCGACCAGCGTGTTGTACATCCGTACGAGCCCGGGTCGGCGGGCGTTGTCCGCGGCCAGGGCGACGACGGTGGCGTAGTACGCGGCGACGGACGACTCCGGCCCGCTGAACAGGCGCTCCACGTCGTGCTGCTCGCTCTGTGCCAGCACCGACAGGAGCAGGTCCTCCTTGCTGTGGAAGTGGTGCAGCAGCCCGCCCTGGGTGATCCCGCAGTCGTTGGCGATGCGGGCGAGCGAGGAGGCGTGGAAGCCCCACTGCGCGAAGTGCTCCACCGCGGTGTCGAGGATCTTCGCGCGGCGGGCGTCGCCCACCGCGTAGGTCCCGCGGCCGGCGGCCTTCGGGGCGGTCCGCTCCTTGTCCTGTGCCATGCAGCCCACCCTAGGCGCTGCCGTTTCCGGCCTCGCGAGCGCGTGATTCAGGTCACTTTTCCAAAACCTAGTGTGTACACGGTTTTCGCGCTTACGGTGAGCACCCTCCGCCGGACCGCACCCAGGAGCCGTACGCCGATGAACGCCACGCCCGACGCCATCCCCCCGTACAAGGACGCCGCTCTCCCGGTGGACCTGCGCGTGGCGGACCTGCTCTCCCGGATGACGCTGGAGGAGAAGGCCGGCCAGCTCTTCCACTCCATGCTGATGATGAATCCGGACGGCACCCCGGTCACCGAGACCGACGGCTCGATGCTCCCGTTCACCACGCCCGAGCTGGTGGGGGGCCGCTTCGTCAGCCACTTCAACCTGCTCGGCACGTACGGCGCCCGCGAGATGGCGCAGTGGCAGAACGCGGTGCAGGAGATGGCGGCCGCCACCCGGCTCGGCATCCCGGTCACGCTCTCGACCGACCCGCGGCACGCCTTCACCGACAACGTCGGCGCCTCCTTCAACGCCGGCGCGTTCTCCGCCTGGCCGGAGGCGCTGGGCCTGGCCGCGATCGGCGACCCGGAGCTGGTCTTCCGCTTCGCGGACACCGTCCGCCGCGAGTACCTGGCCGTCGGCTTCCGGGTCGCCCTGCACCCGCAGATCGACCTGGCGACCGAGCCGCGCTGGGCCCGCCAGACGGGCACGTTCGGCTCGGACGCGCAACTGACCGGCGAGCTGGTGCAGGCGTACGTCCGCGGACTCCAGGGCCCGGAGCTCGGCCCGGAGTCGGTCTCGGCGATGGTCAAGCACTTCCCGGGCGGCGGCCCCCAGAAGGACGGCGAGGACCCGCACTTCGCGCACGGCAAGGAGCAGGTCTACCCGGGCGGGATGCGCGAGCACCACCTGGAGCCGTTCCGGGCGGCCGTCGCGGCGGGCTGCGCGCAGATGATGCCGTATTACGGCCAGCCGATCGGCACGGACTGGGAGGAGGTCGGCTTCGGCTTCAACAAGGGCGTGGTCACGGGTCTGCTCCGGGAGGAGCTGGGCTTCGAGGGGATCGTCTGCACCGACTGGGGACTGCTCAACGACGCGTCGATCTTCGGCCAGGTCCACCCGGCACGGGCCTGGGGCCTGGAGCACCTGACGGTCGCCGAGCGGGCGGCCCGTGCACTGGACGCCGGGGCCGACCAGTTCGGCGGGGAGCAGTGCCCGGAGGTGATCGTGGACCTGGTGCGCTCGGGCCGGATCGCGGAGTCCCGGATCGACGTGTCGGTGGCCCGGCTGCTGCGGGAGAAGTTCGTGCTGGGTCTGTTCGAGAACCCGTACGTGGACCCCGACGCGGCGCCGGAGACCGTGGGCCGGGCCGATTTCGCGGCGGCGGGGGCGGCGGCCCAGCGCCGCTCGCTCACGGTGCTGACCAACCCCGGCGGGCTGCTGCCGGTCTCCGTGCGGCCGAAGCTGTACGTGCAGGGCGTGGACGAGGCCGTCGCTGCGGGGTACGGCGAGGTGGTGTCCGACCCGGACGCGGCGGATCTGGCCGTGCTGCGGCTGCGCACCCCGTACGAGCCGAGGGAGAACATCTTCGAGTCGTACTTCCACTCGGGCTCGCTGGCGTTCGCCGAGCCGGAGCTGTCCCGGATCCTCGCGCTCCTGGACGCCGTACCGACGCTGGTCTGCATCAACCTGGAGCGGGCGGCCGTCATCCCGGAGATCGCCGAGCGGGCGGCGGCGCTGATCGCGGACTACGGCGCCGAGGACGCCGCGCTGCTGGACGTGGCGTTCGGCCGGGCCGTGCCCGAGGGGCGGCTCCCCTTCGAGCTGCCGCGGTCGATGGCGGCGGTGGAGGCCTCGCGGCCCGATGTGCCGAACGACACCCTCGACCCCGTGTTCGAGCACGGACACGGGCTGGCTCTGTAGGGGGTCGACAAAAGCGCGCGGTGGCCGACGATCACCGCGCACCGGGTGGCCGTGCCGTGGGGGGACGGCCACCCGGCATCACCGCCCATATCCCCATTCCCGCCATAATCGGAACCGTTACTTCCGCTGCTTTCCCTGTCTGAACCCCGCATAGCCGCAGGCCGGTGGCTCCTCTACGCTGCACCCCTACCACGCGGATCTTCAGGGGCGGGAAATGGAACAGACACACACCACCCACAGCGGCGCCGCGGCCACCCCAGGCGCTCAGCGGCGCGTGCTCGTGGTCGAGGACGATCGCACGATCGCCGACGCCATCGCTGCCCGGCTGCGCGCCGAGGGCTTCCAGGTGCAGGCCGCCTTCGACGGTCCGGCCGCCGTCGCCGCGGCCGAGAGCTGGCAGCCCGAGCTGCTGGTACTCGACGTGATGCTGCCCGGCTTCGACGGCCTCGAGGTCTGCCGCCGGGTTCAGGCGCAGCGGCCGGTGCCGGTGCTGATGCTCACCGCGCGCGACGACGAGACCGACATGCTGGTCGGGCTCGGGGTCGGCGCGGACGACTACATGACGAAGCCGTTCTCGATGCGCGAGCTCGCGGCGCGGGTCCACGTCCTGCTGCGGCGCGTGGAGCGGGCCACCCTGGCCGCCACCGCCCCGCGCGGGGCCACCCTGCGCCTGGGCGATCTGGAGATCGACCACGCGCAGCGCCGGGTCCGGGTGCAGGCCGAGGACGTGCACCTGACGCCGACCGAGTTCGACCTGCTGGTGTGCCTGGCCGGCACCCCGCGGGCGGTGCTCTCCCGGGAGCAGCTGCTCGCCGAGGTGTGGGACTGGGCCGACGCGTCCGGGACCCGTACGGTCGACAGCCACATCAAGGCCCTGCGCCGCAAGATCGGGGCGGAGCGGATCCGTACGGTCCACGGCGTCGGGTACGCCCTGGAGACACCGGCCCAGACATGAGCGGCGGGCGCCCGGCGGGAGGGCTGAGGCCGTTCTCCCCGTTCTCGATCAAGACCAAGCTGGGCACGCTCGTCGTGGTCTCGGTCTTCATCACGACGGGGCTGCTGATGGTGGCCCTGCGCACGGACACCGAGCTGCGGTTCATCACGGTGTTCTCGGTGATCGCCTCGATGCTGATCACGCAGTTCGTGGCGCACAGCCTGACGGCGCCGCTCGACGACATGACCCGGGTGGCCCGGGCGATATCCCACGGGGACTACACGCGCCGGGTGCGCGGGGCGGGGCGCCGCGACGAGCTGGGCGACCTGGCGTCCACGATCAACCTGATGGCGGACGACCTCGAGGCCGTCGACCGGCACCGCAAGGAGCTGGTCGCCAACGTCTCGCACGAGCTGCGCACGCCGATCGCGGCGCTGCGGGCGGTGCTGGAGAACGTGGTGGACGGGGTCTCCGAGGCCGATCCGGAGACCATGCGGACGATGCTGAAGCAGACCGAGCGCCTCGGCCGGCTCGTGGAGACCCTGCTGGACCTGTCCCGGGTGGACAACGGGGTGGTCCCGCTGAAGGCCCGCCGCTTCGAGGTGTGGCCGTACCTGTCGGGGGTCCTGAAGGAATCGGGCCTCGCGGCCGCCGGCCGGCCGGGCCTGCTCTCCGGCTCCGGCGGGCACACCCGCAACGACGTGCACCTGCACCTGGACGTGTTCCCGCCCGAGCTCACGGCGTACGCGGACGCCGAGCGCCTGCACCAGGTGGTGGCGAACCTGATCGACAACGCGGTCAAGCACAGCCCGCCGCACGGCCGGGTCACCGTCCGTGCCCGGGCCGGCGACGCACCCGGCAGTCTCGCGCTGGAGGTACGGGACGAAGGCCCCGGCATCCCCGAGGCGGAGCGGCACCGGGTCTTCGAGCGGTTCAACCGGGGCAGCGCGAACGGCGGCGACGGCGGTACCGGACTGGGCCTGGCCATCGCCCGCTGGGCCGTCGGCCTGCACGGAGGGCACATCGGGGTGGCCGAATCGTCACGCGGCTGCCGGATCCTCGTCACGCTTCCGGGCAGCTCGCAGGCGTCACATTGACGTAGGGTTCGAGTGGGTAGGACATGATCTCGGCCACACGTGCCCGGGGTCCGTCAGGGGTGCGAAGCCATGGGGGCCGCAACCACGGTGCCCCCTACCCGAACCAGGCTGGTTTCCCGCCATTCAGGGCGGCGAAACCCGCCGTTCGATGTGACCTACATGACGTAAGTCCCGCCCGGTCTGCATCCAGCGGCCAGGGAGGCGTAGCCTTTATTCCCGCTGTCCATACCTTGTGAAGCGGAAGAGGGCGGTTGCCGCCGTGTCGCCACAGTCCCCCAGTAACTCGAGCACCACGACCGAAGCAGAGGGCGGGAAGACCCCTGCCTCAGGCTTCGGCGCCAATGAGTGGCTCGTCGACGAGATCTATCAGCAGTACCTCCAGGACCCGAACTCGGTCGATCGGGCCTGGTGGGACTTCTTCGCCGACTACAAGCCGGGGGGCACTGCGTCTCCGGTGAAGCCGGACGAGCCCAAGAAGTCCCCGACGACGGACGGCGCCTCCGCACAGGCCGCCCCTGCCGTCGCCCCGCAGGTCTCCGACGCCGCCGCCACGGGGGCGGCGAGCGCCGCCGCGCCCTCTCCTGCCGCCGCGCCCACGCCTGTGTCAGCTCCTGCCCCTGCTCCTGCCACCCCCTCTGGTGCCCCTGCTGTGACTGTCACCTCCCAGGCCCAGGCCGCCGCACCGGCCGCCGCCGCCCCTCAGGCCCCGGCTCCGGCCGCCGCCGCCCCCGTCGCCGCCCAGAAGCCCGCGCCCGCTGCCGCGCCCGCCGCCGAGGCCCCTGCGGGCCCCGAGCTGGTGACGCTCCGCGGCCCGGCCGCCGCGGTCGCCAAGAACATGAACGCCTCCCTCGACGTCCCGACGGCCACGTCCGTCCGCGCCGTCCCGGTGAAGCTGCTGTTCGACAACCGCATCGTCATCAACAACCACCTGAAGCGCGCCCGGGGCGGGAAGATCTCCTTCACCCACCTCATCGGCTACGCGATGGTGCAGGCCATCAAGGCCATGCCGTCGATGAACTACTCCTTCGCGGAGAAGGACGGCAAGCCCACCCTGGTCAAGCCGGAGCACGTGAACTTCGGCCTCGCGATCGACCTGGTGAAGCCGAACGGCGACCGCCAGCTCGTCGTCGCCGGCATCAAGAAGGCCGAGACCCTCAACTTCTTCGAGTTCTGGATGGCCTACGAGGACATCGTCCGCCGCGCCCGCGTGGGCAAGCTGACGATGGACGACTTCACCGGCGTCACCGTCTCGCTGACCAACCCCGGCGGCCTGGGCACCGTCCACTCCGTGCCCCGCCTGATGCCCGGACAGTCGGTCATCATGGGCGTCGGCTCCATGGACTACCCCGCCGAGTTCCAGGGCACCTCGCAGGACACCCTGAACAAGCTGGGCATCTCCAAGGTCATGACCCTGACCTCGACCTACGACCACCGGGTCATCCAGGGCGCGGCCTCCGGCGAGTTCCTGCGCATCGTCTCGAACCTGCTGCTCGGCGAGAGCGGCTTCTACGACGACGTCTTCGAGGCGCTGCGCATCCCGTACGAGCCGGTCCGCTGGAACCGCGACATCGACGCCTCGCACGACGACGACGTCACGAAGGCCGCCCGCGTCTTCGAGCTGATCCACTCCTACCGGGTCCGCGGCCACGTCATGGCCGACACCGACCCGCTGGAGTACAAGCAGCGCAAGCACCCCGACCTCGACATCACCGAGCACGGCCTCACCCTGTGGGACCTGGAGCGCGAGTTCGCGGTCGGCGGCTTCTCCGGCAAGTCGATGATGAAGCTCCGCGACATCCTCGGCGTGCTGCGCGACTCGTACTGCCGCACCACCGGCGTCGAGTTCATGCACATCCAGGACCCGAAGCAGCGCCGCTGGATCCAGGACCGCATCGAGCGCCCGCACTCCAAGCCGGAGCGCGAGGAGCAGCTGCGCATCCTGCGCCGCCTGAACGCGGCGGAGGCCTTCGAGACCTTCCTGCAGACGAAGTACGTCGGCCAGAAGCGCTTCTCCCTGGAGGGCGGCGAGTCCGTCATCCCGCTGCTCGACGCCGTCATCGACTCGGCCGCCGAGGCCCGCCTCGACGAGGTCGCGATCGGCATGGCCCACCGCGGCCGCCTGAACGTGCTCGCCAACATCGTCGGCAAGTCGTACGCGCAGATCTTCCGCGAGTTCGAGGGCAACCTCGACCCGAAGTCCATGCACGGCTCCGGCGATGTCAAGTACCACCTGGGCGCCGAGGGAACCTTCACGGGCCTGGACGGGGAGCAGATCAAGGTCTCGCTCGTCGCCAACCCCTCGCACCTGGAGGCGGTGGACCCGGTCCTGGAGGGCGTGGTCCGCGCCAAGCAGGACGTCATCAACAAGGGCGGCACGGACTTCACCGTCCTGCCCGTCGCCCTGCACGGTGACGCGGCCTTCGCCGGCCAGGGCGTCGTCGCCGAGACGCTGAACATGTCGCAGCTGCGCGGCTACCGCACCGGCGGCACCGTCCACGTCGTGATCAACAACCAGGTCGGCTTCACCGCCGCCCCGGAGTCCTCGCGTTCCTCGATGTACGCGACCGACGTGGCCCGCATGATCGAGGCGCCGATCTTCCACGTGAACGGTGACGACCCGGAGGCCGTGGTCCGCATCGCGCGGCTCGCCTTCGAGTTCCGCCAGGCGTTCAACAAGGACGTCGTCATCGACCTCATCTGCTACCGCCGCCGCGGTCACAACGAGTCGGACAACCCGGCGTTCACGCAGCCGCTGATGTACGACCTGATCGACAAGAAGCGCTCGGTGCGCAAGCTGTACACCGAGTCCCTCATCGGTCGCGGCGACATCACGCTGGAAGAGGCGGAGCAGGCGCTCCAGGACTTCCAGGGCCAGCTGGAGAAGGTCTTCGCGGAGGTCCGCGAGGCCGCCACGTCTCCCGCCGCCGGCGCCCCGGTGACGCCCGCGCAGACCGCGCAGGAGTTCCCGGTCCCGGTGAACACCGCGATCTCGCAGGACGTGGTGAAGCGGATCGCCGAGTCCCAGGTCAACGTCCCGGACCACGTCACCGTGCACCCGCGTCTGCTGCCGCAGCTGCAGCGCCGCGCGGCGATGATCGACGAGGGCACGATCGACTGGGGCATGGGCGAGACCCTGGCCTTCGGCTCGCTGCTGATGGAGGGCACCCCGGTCCGCCTGTCGGGCCAGGACTCCCGCCGCGGCACGTTCGGCCAGCGCCACGCGGTCCTCATCGACCGGGAGACGGGCGAGGACTACACCCCGCTCCAGTACCTCTCGGACGACCAGGCCCGCTACAACGTCTACGACTCGCTGCTCTCCGAGTACGCGGCCATGGGCTTCGAGTACGGCTACTCGCTGGCCCGTCCGGACGCGCTGGTCCTCTGGGAGGCCCAGTTCGGTGACTTCGTCAACGGCGCGCAGACCGTCGTCGACGAGTTCATCTCCTCGGCCGAGCAGAAGTGGGGCCAGACCTCCGGCGTCACGCTGCTGCTGCCGCACGGCTACGAGGGCCAGGGCCCGGACCACTCGTCCGCGCGTCCTGAGCGCTTCCTCCAAATGTGCGCGCAGGACAACATGACGGTCGCGATGCCGACCCTGCCGTCGAACTACTTCCACCTGCTGCGCTGGCAGGTCCACAACCCGCACCACAAGCCGCTCATCGTCTTCACCCCGAAGTCGATGCTGCGTCTGAAGGCGGCGGCGTCGAAGGCGGAGGAGTTCACGAGCGGCTCGTTCCGTCCGGTCATCGGTGACTCGACCGTGGACCCGGCCGCGGTCCGCAAGGTCGTCTTCTGCGCGGGCAAGGTCTACTACGACCTGGAGGCCGAGCGGGAGAAGCGCGGCATCACCGACACGGCGATCATCCGCATCGAGCGGCTGTACCCCCTGGCCGGCGCCGAGCTCCAGGCGGAGATCGCCAAGTTCCCGAACGCGGCGAAGTACATCTGGGCCCAGGAGGAGCCGGCGAACCAGGGTGCGTGGCCGTTCATCGCGCTGAACCTGATCGACCACCTCGACCTGGCCGTCGGCGCGGAGGTCCCGGCCGGCGAGCGCCTGCGCCGCATCTCGCGCCCGCACGGCTCCTCCCCCGCGGTGGGCTCGGCGAAGCGCCACCAGGCGGAGCAGCAGCTGCTGCTGAACGAGGTCTTCGAGGCCTAAGCCTCGCCGTACCAGCTGTACCAACGGAAGGCCCGGCCCCTCTCGGGGGCCGGGCCTTCCGGCTGTGGGGGGGGGCCGAGGAGCGGGGTTCCGTCGGCCGGGGCCGGCGGGGCGGGTCGGGGGCTTCGGGGCGGCGTCCAACTGAGCGGGATCAGGGAGGGTTTGGGGGTTTCCCGCCAGTCCCATAGTCCTTCCGGTGCGGGCCGCCCCGTCAAGGGCGCTCCTTCGTCGCGTCGCTACGCGATGGCCTGCGGCCACCCTTGACCGACCGTCCCACCCCGGAAAGACGAGGACTGTCGGGAAGCCCCCAAAAGAACGGTCACCTTGCTTCCTGCTTCGGGCCCGGGCCATCAGTGATGCAGGGCCCCGGTCCCCGGGTGTCCGGATCCCCCCACGGGGCCCATGAGCAGACCTGTTCCGTGTCGGGGCCCGGTCCACCCGCACCAGACAGCGGCGAGAAGCACACCGGGAGAGGGCAGACGCATCAGATCGCTACGCGCTCCTCGATCAGGCGTCCGACGGCCGTCCAGGGCTGGGCATAGACCGCCCACGATCGCTACGCGCTTCTCCACGACGGCGCCCGACCGCCGTCTGTGGCCGTGTGTCGGGCGACAGGGGCTCTTTTCGGCGTGCAGACGGGCTGACGGAGTCTGGTGCCGGATTTTTCAACCTCTCACTCCATCAAGACGCCCCACAGCCTCCAACCCGTCGCCAAATCGGGGCAAACCGGCCACTGGCGATCGTGGACGTCTGTGTCCGGCCGAGGGCGGCCGTCGGACGCCGAGAAATGAGGAGCGCGTAGCGATCTGACGCGCCCCGGCCCCCGACCATGGTCTGGCCGCTGTCTGGTGCGGGTAGACCGGGCCCCGACACGGAACAGGTCTGCTCATGGGCCCCGTGGGGGGATCCGGACACCCCGGACCGGGGCCCTGCATCGCTGACGGGCCCGCATGTCGATCTGTCCCAGGTGACCGTTCTTTTGGGGGCTTCCCGACAGTCCTTGTCTTTCCGGGGTGGGACGGTCGGTCAAGGGTGGCCGCAGGCCATCGCGTAGCGACGCGACCGCAGGGAGCGCCCTTGACGGGGCGGCCCGCACCGGAAGGACTATGGGACTGACGGGAAACCCCCAAACCCTCCCTGATTCCGCTCAGTCGGCTCCCGACCCCACCCCCACCCCCACCCCTACGGCTGAGGCTCGAAGTCCCAGTACGGGCGGTTCTGCTGGCGGGCCGAGACCGTGTGGACGTGTTGGGGGCCCAGGGTGCGGGTCAGGGCCTTGAGGCCCGCGTCCTCGTGCTTCTGGGCCTCCGCGTCCTCGCGGACGGAGCGGAGGTCCGCCGCCAGGGCGATCTGGGCGCTCAGGGTCATCGGGTGGTCCGGGCCCAGGACCTGCTCGCAGCCCCGCAGGGTCTCCCGGCTCAGGTCCAGGGCATCCGCGAGCCGGCCCGTGATGTTGCGGTGGCCGGTGGCGTTCAGGGCGCAGCCCAGGGTCCACGGGTGGCGGTCCCCGACCGCGCCGCGCATGCCGACCAGGGCCTGCTCCGCCAGGCTCAGCGCCTCGACCCGTTCGCCCTGCGCGCGCAGCACCAGCCCGAGGTTGCCGACCGTGCCGATGCTGTACGGGTGGGCGAGCCCCAGCTGCGTCTGGTAGCCCCGGACGACCTCCTCCGAGATCCGGCGGGCCTCGCCGATGTCCCCGTACTCCCGCAGGTACGTCGCGTAGTCCGAGGCGACCATCAGCGTCCAGGGGAATTCCGCGCCGAAGACTCGGGTCGAGCGCTCCAGGACGCTGCGCAGGCGCGCCCCGGCGCCGGGGATGTCCCCGGAGCGGCGCAGGCACATGCCGAGGTTGTGCTCGGCGCGCAGGGTCTGGGGGTGGTTGGGGCCCAGCACCTGGGAGTTGAGTTTGAGGCCCTGTTCCTGCCGGGCGAGGGCCTCGCGGTAGCGGCCCATCAGCCGCAGTCCCATCGCGCAGCCGATGCCGGAGGAGAGCGTCGCGATGTGCCGTACGCGCAGTACCCGTTCGCGCCGCCGCAGGGTGTCGAGGTCGGCGTCGTACGCCTCCTGGTAGCGGCCCAGCAGCCGCAGCGCGACGGCGACGTTGTTCTCGGCGTTCAACGTCGTGGAGTCGTCTTCGCCGAGCAGCTCGCGGTAGCGCGCGAAGGCGTGCTCCAGGAGCTCGCGGGCACGCTCGAACTTGGCCGTGCTGAGCAGCACCCCGGCGTACGTGCTCGTCGCGCGCAGGGTCTCCAGGTCCCGGTCGCCCCGCTCGGCCAGCAGCCGGTCGGCGACCGACTTGGCGAGGGTCTCGGCGCGCTTGAAGTGCCCGAGCATCCGCAGGGCGCCGCCGTAGTGGTAGCTGAGCTCGCGGACCTGGTCGTGGTCGTCGCCGAGCATCGTGCGCCACACCGCGTCGGTCTGCTCGGCGAGCCGCAGGCAGGTGCGGTACTCCCCGGCGAGGATCAGGTAGCGCAGGCAGTGCAGCAGGAAGGTCTGGATCCGCGGGTTGCTGCTGGTCAGCACGCCGGCGGTCTCCAGGTGCGGGATCAGCTCGGCGTAGCGGGGCCACAGCCGGGAGTCGGAGGGCCGGCCCGGGTCGGCGCCCGCGAGGACCTGCCGGACGGCGCGGGAGAGCGGTTCGGCCTCGTCCTCGGAGAGGTTCTCGCGGACGATCCCGTGCACCATGCGGTGCAGCTGTACGGTCTCCAGCCCGCCGCCGCCCTCCTCCACGGACAGGTCGGAGTACTCGAGGCGGACCACGGAGAACTGGACGAGCTTGTTGAGGGCGGCGTTCCACCGGATCTGGTCGTTGATCAGCCCGGCGAGCTGCTCGGGCACGTCGTCGGCGGGGAACTCGCGCAGCAGCCGCAGCGGCACCGGCCCGGGGGCGAAGAACACGAACAGCCGCAGCAGGGCGAGCGCGTCGGGGAAGTTCTCCCGGACGTTGTTCAGCAGTATCGCGAGGGCGGTCGGGAAGGGCAGCGGGTAGTCGTCGGAGACGGTGACGGCCTCCCGGGAGTCCAGTCTGCGCTGGAGCAGGGCCAGGTAGTCGCCCACGGTCAGCGGGGAGTCGGCGAGCCAGCCGGCGGTCTGGTCGAGGGCGAGGGGGTAGTCCTCCAGGGCCTCGGCGAGCTGGTCGGCCTCCTCGCCGGTGAGCCGGCGGGCCCGGCGGCGGATGAAGGTGATGGACTCGGGCCGGGCGTACAGCGGGACTTCGAGGAGGCTGGTGTGCCGGGAGGCCCATTCGCGGTTGCGGGAGGTGATGATGACGTCGCCGGCGCCCGAGGGCAGCAGATCGGTGAGGTCGTCGGGGTTGTCGCAGCCGTCGAAGACCACCAGCCAGCGGCTGTACGGGGATCCGCGGCGCAGCGCCTCGAGGACGGACCGGATCTGCTCGCCGTAGCTGCCGGCGCCGCGCGGCAGGCCCATCGCGGGGGCCAGGTCGGCGAGCCGCTCGCGCAGGGTGGGCCGGTCCTCGGCGGGGACCCACCACACCACGTCGTACTCGGAGGCGAAGCGGTACGCGTATTCGGTGGCGACCTGCGTCTTGCCCACCCCGGACAGCCCCAGCAGGGTGACGGTCGAGGCGCCGGGCGGGGCGTCGGCGAGGGCGGCGCGCAGCCGGCCGATGACGTCGTTGCGGCCGGTGAAGCGCGGGTTGCGGCGCGGGACCCGGCCCCAGATCTCGGGCGGGTCGTTGGGGAAGCGGGGGCCGCGGCGGCCGGTCTCGGTGCCGATCCGGTCGGTGGGCAGCTCGAGCCGGCGCAGCACCCGGTACTCCGCCTCGTACGCGTCGAGCCCCCACAGGTCGGTCTTCTCCAGTACGGCGACGGCGCTGGGCAGCGGCGCGTCGGTGAGGCTGACGGCCGCGAACCGGTCGGGGTGGTGGTCGGTGACGGTGCGCAGGGCGGTGTTCCACTCCTCGTCGGTGTGGGTGCCTGCGGAGAAGTAGCGCTCGCTGAGGATGAGCAGGACCCGGCTGCCGCTGCGGGCCAGGTCGTCGAGGGCGGGGGCGAGGCCGGGGCTGGACTGCGGGTCCCAGCGGGCGAGGGCGACCCGGTGGCCGTGCTCCTCCAGGCGGTGGGCGATCCACACGGCCCAGGGCCGGTTGAACCCCGCGAAGCTGATGACGAAGCGCTGCGGCTGCGCGGCTCCGTCGCGGTCTCGGTCCTGCCGAAGTCCGGTGGTCATGCGGCCGTCTCCCTGGCATCCGGGCGGTGGACGGGGTTGAAACGGTAGCGCAGCGGACGGTCCGTCACCCCTGTGCGAACGGGGCGAGTTCGGGGTGCTCGGCGCACCAGGCGCGGCGTTCCCGGTCGACGGTGCGGCGGGCGACGGCGTGCTGGTCCCCCGGCGGCGGCAGGTCGTCCATGGCCCGTTCGGCTGCGGCCATGGCGGAGGTGAACTCCCGCCCGGCCGTGGTGAGTTGCGGGTGGCGGTGGAGCGTGGGCAGGACGGCGGCGACCTGGGCGCGGATCCGGGCGTGCTGGGCCCAGGCGCCGCGGGCGCCGTAGAGGGCGGCGCGCTGCCAGTACCCGGCCAGGGCCAGGTGGGCGTACGCGCCGTGCAGGAGTCCCTCGAGCGGGCGGGGGTCGCTGCGCCAGGGGGCCCAGTGCCGGGGCGTGCGGTCGGCGGTGTGCAGGGTCAGGACGTCGGCGAGGGCGGTGAGCTTGCCGTGCTGGACCTCGTGGACGAGGGTCGCGGCGAGCGCGGGCGGCGCCTGGGTGCGGGCGAGCACGGATCCGGCGGCCGCGGGGAGGGTGGCGCCGCTGGAGCGGGAGCCGCCGCCGAGCGGGACGACGGAGCGCAGCAGCAGGCCGATCTCCTCGGCGCGGGCGGTGTCGTACCGGTCGAGCAGGGTGAGTGCGCCGGACCACTGGGTGTCCCAGCGCTTGTGTCCCTTGGGGGTGAGCCGGCGGGCGGGGCGCACGGGCGCCGGGTGGGCGGGGCCGGGGGCCCGGTAGGGGTCGAGGTCGTCGAGGGCGGTGCGGCCGCCGGGCAGGGTGTGCAGGGCGAGGGTGGCGGGGTCGTCGGGGTCCCAGCAGCCTTCGGTGAGGGCGAGCGGGCCGGGCCGGGCGGGGCGCAGCAGGCCGAGCGTGGGCAGGACGAGCCGGCCGTGGACGGGCCGCAGGGTGGCCTTGAAGGCGATCCCGGAGCGCAGGGCCGCGGCGACGGCGAGGGCCCCGAGGTGGCCGAGGTCGGCCGGGGGGCCGTACGGGGCGTGCAGCCGGCGCAAGGTCTCCTCGGCCCACACCCCGGTGGCCGGGTAGTGCAGCACGTCGCGGACCGTCTCGGGGGCGTGCCGTTCGGCCTCCTCCAGCAGGGCCCAGTGGTCGGCGGCCTCCCCGGCCCGTCCCCCGGGGGCGGCGTCGAGCACCCCGCGCAGCAGGACGAGCCGCTTGGAGCGGCGGATGTCTCGGACCAGGCGGGTGCCCTCGGCGGAGGGCTCGGTGGAGGCGAGGGCGCTCAGGGTGGCCGAGGTGACGGCGAACCCGGTCAGGGGGGCGGTCATGAGGCGGCCGCCCGGGGGGCCGCCGCGGCCCGGTGGAGGGCGGCGGCGATGTGCCGGATGACGACCTGGAGATCGGCGCAGTACACGGTGGGCCGGCGGAAGCCCTCGCCGGCGCGGTAGCGGTGCGGGTAGTGGCCGCCGCCGCAGACCTCGACGAGCTCGCAGGAGCGGCAGCCGTCGGCGAGCGCCTCCCGGCCGAGCTGGCGGGCGGCGAGCCCGGGGTGGTCGAGGAACGCGTCGAAGCTGTGGTGCTCCAGGGTCATCCCGGTGGCGGCGGCGCCCTCGTAGGCGGATTTGAGCGAGTCGGCCTGCTCGATGGCGCCGTCGGTCTCGATCACGGCGGTGGTGGCGGGGGCGAGGCCGAGGGTCTCGGTGGCTGCGGGCAGTCCGAGCAGCAGGGCGATGATCTCCTCGAAGATCCGGATCCGGGTCCGCAGCACCGCGTCGTGCCACCAGCGTTCGAAGACGGCGAGGAGCCAGTCGGCGTACGGGGTGCCGGGCGGGTGGTGGCCGGGTGGCGGGGTGCTCCAGTTGGCCAGCGGCAGCAGCAGTCCGACGACCGGCGGGGCGAAGGCGAGCAGGGACTCGTACGTCTCCACCGGGTCTTGGTCGAGGTCGACGACGCAGAGCACCCCGGCGTAGTTCTCGGGGTGCCGGGCCAGGAGGCGCAGGCCCCGGGCGGCGGCGGCGAATCCGGGGCGTCCGGCGTGGTCCACGCGGCGCGCGTTGTGCGCGGGCAGACCGCCGTCGAGGCTGATGCCGATGCGTATCCCGGCGGCGGCGAGCGCCGCGAGCCGGCTGCGGGTGAGCAGGGTGCCGTTGGTCTGGACGGTGGCTGTGACCAGGGTCCGCGGGGAGGTCCGGGCGAGGGCGGCGCGTACGGCGTCGACGGGGGCGGCCAGTTCGGCGGGGGCGGTGAGCAGGGGTTCCCCGCCGTGCAGGACGAGGTCGACGCGGGCCAGGTCGTGGGTGGCGGCGTGCTCGGCGATGCGGTCGGCGGCGCGGGCGGTGGTGGCCGGGGACATCGCGGCCGGCTGGCCGCGCCAGCCCTGGTCGGCCATCTCGTACACGTAGCAGTAGGTGCAGGCGAGGTTGCAGCGGCTGCGGGTCTTGAGCACGAACTGCCGTATCGGGTGCGGGCGGTGGCCTGCGGCGCGCAGCGCCGGCACGTCGAGCGCGGCGTAGGGCCACGGCGCGTGGATCCGATGGGAGGGCAGCACGACATCGCTCGTGTTGGTCTGCCTCATCGTTCGTACCTCCCGCGCCGCGGACGGTGCATCCCTGCCCGGCGGACGGCACCGGCTAACGGCGGAAACGGGACAACTGTGGCTGCTCTGCGTGTCCTTGGGAATGCGGTGCGTGAGGGAGCCGCGTCAGGCCACTCCGGAGTCGAACGCGTTGAGGATCTCGGCGGGGTGGGTGACCCGCTGCACCATGCCTTCGATGACCCGGGCGAGCACGGGATGGTCGATCCCGCGCAGTGCGGCCAGGTCGAACCCGGAGAGGTCCGGTAACTGCCCGGAACAGGCGGTGCCCGCCGTTTCCGCTTCCTGCTGCCGAGTCACCATGGGCTGCCCGTCCCCCTGTCGAGTCGCATGTCGACGATCCACTGCCCTTTCCCCGGCCCCGAAACCCCGACCCGGCCCCACCGCACCCTCCGGCCCCGTCGGCGTTCGAGGCGCGGGGCCCGGGGCGGAGCCCCGGAAGCCCTGGTGCAGCCCGGGGCCGCCGGCGCAACGGCGCCGCACGCAAAGGCTCACAGCCCCGCCTCCAGGGTGCGGACCCGTGACTGCAGGGCGTCTCGCCGGTCCACGGCGGACTCCCCGAGCCGGATCCACAACTCCACCGCCGAGCGGTAGGCATCGAGGGCAGCCCGAGGCCGCGCCAAGCGCTCCAGCACCTCCCCCCGCAACTCCTGCACCCGCGCCGCGAGTTCCACCGCCACCTCCCGCCGCTCCTCCCGGTCGGCGGCCAGCGCGGACCGCCAGGCCCGGCGGTAGGAGTCCGCCGCCCGGTCGAGCCGGTCCGGCGCCCGGGTGTGTGCGTGGATCTCCTGCTGCACGTCGCCGTGCTCGCGCCAGGCGCCGGCCTGCTCCAGGGGGCTGCGGCTCTGCCGGACGGCCAGCTCCAGCAGGTACTCCGCCTCCCGCAGGTCCACCACGTCGCCCTCGTACGCGTGCCGCAGCCGCAGCCCCGCCGCGAGCCGGATCAGCCGCTGCGCGGAGCGGGGGTCGGACTGCGGGACCGCCGCCCGGCTGTCGCGCAGCACCCGTACGGCCGTCGAGGTGAACCGCCGCCCGTCGGCGGCCCGCGCCCGGTCCAGCAGTACGTCGCCCCACTCGGGCAGCAGCTCCCCGTAGGCCTCCCCGTCGCGCGGGATCAGCCGGCGGGCCCTGCCGTACGCCTCGGCCGCGTCCTCCAGCGCCGCCGGGTCCGCGTCCCGCGCGTACCGGGCCCGGTGCACCCGCGCCAGGCAGACCAGGCCCGCCAGCCGCAGCTCCGCGTCGCCGGTGGCCCCGGCCAGCGCCTCCTCCAGCTGCCCGGCGGCCTCCTCCAGCCGCCCGGGCAGGTACCGCAGGGCCGTGGCCAGCTCCACCCGTACGCGGGCGGCGCCCGCTCCCGACAGCTCGGTGGCCAGCCCGGCCGCCAGGTGCTCGGCGGCCTGCCCGGCCAGGGCCGTGCGCTCCGCCGGGTCGGGGGTGCGGGGCAGCAGGGCCAGCAGGACCCGGCCGAGGGCCGGCCGCACCGCCGGGTCGGTGGCCGGGCCGCCGGTCACCGCCTCCAGCGCGGAACGCGCCTCGCGCAGCGCGCCCGTGTCCTCGCGGAGCTCGCCGAGGCGGACCAGGGTCTGCGCCCGCCGCACCACGCAGTCGAGGCGCAGCCGCGGGTCCACGTCCGGGTCGGGGTCGCCGCCGACGGCCGCGAACTCCCGTTCCGCCGCGGCCAGCAGCTCCGTGTCCGGCTCGGCGGCCAGGGCCCGCTCGTACAGGATCCGGCCGAGCATCGCCCGGGCCGGCGGCGTTCCGATCCCGGCGACCGCCCGCTCGGCCTCCGCGAGCAGTTCCGGGTCCCGCTGCCCGGCCCACAGCCGCAGCAGGACGGCGGCCAGCTCGTACTCCGCCTCGCCCGGCGGGTCCTCGGGCCCGGCGGGTGCGGCGACGGCCCTGCGCAGTACGGCGAGGGCCTCGTACAGCCCGCGCTGCCCGCCGTCGCCCCCCTGACGGTCCTGGGCGGCGAGCCGGTCGCGGGCCGTGCGCACCGCCCAGGCCCGCCCGGGCGGGGGTGCGACGGGCTCGACGACGGCCGGGCCCTCGGCGGGCGGCCCGGGCAGGTAGCGCCGTACGACGCGCGCCGAGACCTCGGCGAAGGCCTGCGGGAGCCGCCCGGCGGGGACCCGCTCCTCGCCGCCCTCCTCGACCACGGGGGCCCCGGTGAGCTGGGAGACGGCCAGGGCGGGGAAGTTCCGTACGCCCCGCCCGAAGTGCGCGAGCACGTACTCCGAGCAGTGCTTGAGCACCAGCGCGGCCTCGTCCCGGCCGAGCGGACCGAGCAGGACGTCCTGGACGCCGGGCACGAACTCGTACCACTGCCCGGCGGACCGGCCGCGCCGCAGCAGCCCGCTCAGCAGCACCTCGGCCAGGTCCGAGGGCTCGGAGTCCGGCAGCATCGTGCGCTGCACCAGGCTCATCACGGGCAGGGTCAGCGGCGCCGCCGACAGGTACACCGCGAGCTGTACGGCGCGGGGCGAGGCGGAGGCACGGAAGCGGCGCACCAGCTCGCGCGGCGGGCGGACGGCGCGCGGCGGCGGGACGGGCGCCGCGGGGTGGTCGGCGAGCACCCGGCCCACCTCGGCGGGGACGGGCCCGGTGCCGAGCCCGGCGACGAGGCGGGCCCAGGCGCCGAGCGCGGTGGCGCTGGGCGGCAGGACGGGAACGGTCAGCCCGCCGGTGGGCCGCCCTTGGCGGGCCGGCCGGTCGGGCCGGAACCGCAGCTTCCCGGAGCCGCCCTCGGCGCGGGTGAGGGCGCCCCGCTCGGTCGGCAGCCAGCTGCGGCTCCACAGCCGCTGCGGCAGCGGCTGGACGACGACGCAGGGGGTGCACTCGGCCCACCGGTGCAGCAGCCGCTGGGCCTCGCCCTCGCGCCAGAGCGGTCCGGCGCAGTCGGAGACGACCATGGTCAGGGCCCGTCCGGTCGGGTCCCGCAGCTGGTCCCCGGAGCGCAGGCGGGTGCCGGGGCCGGGGCCGCGTCCGACGGCGGCCCGCCCGTCGCCGAGCCGGTGCAGGTAGTGCACCTGTACGTCCCGGAAGGCGCCGAGGCGCTCGCAGACGGACCGCAGCTCCTCGAACATGTCGTGCCACACGGCCATCGACGGCGAGGCGTCCATCACCAGCCGTACGGTCGCCTCGCGCCGGCTCTCGGGCCGCAGCACCGGGATGACCAGCCCGAGGGCGCGGGCGCTGGCCTCGGCGGTGGCCGGCTCGTCGAGGACCAGGCGGGTGGGCGGGCCGGGCGGCCGGTGCCGCTGGAGGGCGCGCAGGGCCCGCTGGATCTCCAGGATCCGGGGCAGCGCGGCCGCTCCGGGGACCCGGACGGGCACTCCGGCGCCGGCCGGGAACTCGGCCGCCTCCTCCGCGACGGCCCCGAGGACCCGGGACGCGTAGAGCCGGACCGGGTCCTCGGGTTCGGGCTCGGCCCGTACGGGCTCCTCCTCGGGCGACGGCGCATCGCCCGCGGTCCGCGGCCGCCGGGGCGGGGCCGTCCGGTCCCGGTCCGGGGCGGCGGGGCCGGGCGGGCCGATCCGCCCGGCCAGCCACAGCGCGTCGGCGAGCTCCTCGGCCGTGGGATCGAGCCCGGCGGCGCGCAGCAGCCCGGCGAGGTCGCGGAGGGCGGCGGGGACGGGCGGCGGGTCGCAGGAGCCGGGAAGGGGGTCGAGGGGGCCGCCCTTGGCGCCGGGAACGGACGGGCGGTCAGGCACCGCAGGCTGCTCGGGGACGGCCGGCCGGTCGGGGGGCACGGGCGCTCACCTCGGGCGGTCGAGGCGCTGGATGAGCAGGTCGGCGAGGTCCTCCCGGGTGGGCGGGGCGGCGTAGTGCGTGAGGTAGATGGCGTTCAGCAGCTGGTCGGCGGCGACGAGTTCGGACTGGGAGCGGCTGAGGAACTCCCGGATCAGGTCGGCCCCGAGCTGGGCGGCCTCCTCGCCGAGGTGCGCGCGGACCATGGTGGCGAGCCGTTTCTCGCCGGGCTGCCCGAGCTTGAGCTGGATGCAGCGGCGCAGCAGGGCGGCCGGGAAGTCCCGTTCGCCGTTGCTGGTCAGGATGATGAAGGGGAAGGCCCGGCAGCGCACCCGGCCGCCCTGGACGGTGACCTTCGCCCCGTCGTCGGTGAGCACCTGCACCTCGGGCTCGGTGTCGGCGACCCGTTCCAGCTCGGGCAGGGCGAACTCGCCCTCCTCCAGGACGTTCAGGAGGTCGTTGGGCAGGTCGATGTCGCTCTTGTCGAGCTCGTCGATGAGCAGCACGCGGGGGCGTTCGGTGGGCAGCAGGGCCGTCCCCAGCGGTCCGAGCCGGATGTACTTTCCGATGCCGGGGGCCTTGCCGGTGCCGGGCGGCGTGCCGGCGCCGGTTCCGGGGGCCGCGCCGGTTCCGGGGGCGGCGCCGGTTCCGGGGGCGGCGCCGGTTCCGGGGGCGGCGCCGGGGAAGCCCCCGCTCGCGGCGATCTGGACGTCCTGGAGCCGGGCGATGGCGTCGTAGCGGTACAGGCCCTCCTGGAGGACGGTCCGCGAGACCACGGGCCAGCGCAGCACCCGGCCGAGTTTCAACTCGTGGGCGACGGCGTGGGCGAGGGTGGACTTCCCGGTGCCGGGGTAGCCGGTCACGAGCAGCGGCCGCCTCAGGTACAGGGCCGCGTTGATGGCCTCCAGCTCCTCGGGCTCGGGCCGGTGCAGCTCGGCGGCCTGCCGGTGCGCCCCGAGCCGGCGCGCCACGTTCCCGTCGGCCGTGTCCGCCAGTCCCCCGGGCTCGCCGACGGGGCCGCCGTCGAAGTCCCGCCACGGCGGCGGATCGGGCAGGGCCTCGATCCCGTCGTGGGGTTCACCGACCCCCCGGTAGATGAGCCATTCCTCGTTCACGGCTGCTCCCTCCCCCTCCCGCCCGTCACAGGTCGCCCTGCAGCGGCTCGTCTTCGGGCAGCGCGCGGGCCGGGTCGTCCCATACGAGGGCCATCCCGTCCGCCCAGTACGCGTCGGGGTCGGCCCCGTGCGCGCGGGCCCGTAGTGCCTGGAGCCGGACCGGCAGCGGCGCTCCCCGCCCCGCCTCGGTCAGCTCCTCGCGCAGTCCGCGGTGGAACGGCGCGCAGTCGGCCGCCGGATCGGCCGGGGGCCGCCGGGTGACGGCGACCCCGTATCCGGCGTCGTGGACCGCGTGGAGGGAGCCGCGGGTGGGCTCCACGTCGGCGGCTCGGCAGTGCACGGGCACGGTGTTGTCCGGCAGGGCGTCGAGCCATTCCGGCGCCGGGGTCCGGGGGCGTCCGCGCGCGCAGTCGGCCCGCTCGTCGGCCAGCGGCCCGGCCTGGACGCGCGCCCAGCGGTCGGCCCGGCGGTGGACGGCCTCGCCGTCGGGCGGGGTGTCGCCGCTTCCGGCCGGGTGGCGGAACACCACCGGCCGCTGGACGCCCAGCGGCACCCGGCCCGCCACCGTCCAGGTGTCCACGGGCAGGCCGAACAGCTCGGGCGCCACGGCGACTTCGAGGAGGGCTGCCGCCTCGTGGGTGTCGCATCGGCGGAAGGCCTCGGCGAGCGGGACCCGCAGCGCCTCCGCGAGGCCCGCGCGGGTGACCCGTACGCCGGAGTCCACCGGGGTCAGCCGCCCCGGGTGGGCGGGCCCGGCCAGTACCGAGACGCGCCAGTCGTAGACGTCCTCCCAGCCGTGCGCCCACGCCTCCACCAGCACCGACGGCCCGCGGGTCAGCCCGTCGGCGGGGCGGGCGTGTCCGTTCGCGTGCCCGGCGGCCCGGGCGCGCCGGTGCCCGTCCCGCTGCGCCAGGCCCTGTTCGTGGCGCTCGCCCAGCTCCCGCCGCAGGGGCCGCCACAGCCGTTCGGCGGTGGCCCGTACCCAGTCCCACAGTTCCTCGTCGGAGCCCGGGGAGGGCGGCTCGCGGTGGTCGGCCACGCTGACGTCGGTCGCGTAGCGGAGCATCGCGGCGGCCTCGCCGGAGCCGCCCGGCGGGTCGTGCAGCATGCCGAGCCCGTCGCGCCAGCTGAGCGGGGCCGGCAGGCCCGGGTCCGGTTCCTCGCCGCGGGCGGCCTCGACCAGGGCGCGGACGGCCTCCGAGGAGCGCGGCGGGGGCAGTTCGGCGAGCAGCCCGCACAGGGTGGTGCGTTCGGCGGCGGTGAGTCGTCTGCGGCCCTCGTACGGGTCGCCGGGGGCCGGGAGTTCGTCATGCACGTCGGTCCAGGTGCGGCGGCTGCCCAGGTCGCTCAGGTGCTGGTCGTAGTGGTAGAGGTCGTGGGCCTGCATGACGCGGCGGTAGAGCCCGACCTGGCCGGTGGCGGCCAGCGGCAGGGTGCGTAACTGCACGACGGACACGGCGAGTCCGCCGCCCCCGGTGTGCCGGCGGGCCTTGACCACGCCGACGACCTCGCCGCGGGCCAGGTCCACGACCGGACCTCCGGACATGCCGGGCTCGATCTCGTCGTCGGCGCCGAGGCGCAGGGCGGCGCCGCCGGCGGCGGTGCCGCGCAGCCGGGTGGTGCGGCCGGTGATCTCGGGGGTGCCGAGGTCCTCGGTGCAGCCGAAGTACGCGACCTCGTCGAGGCGGGGTCTGGCGCGGTCGGTGAGCCGTACGCAGGCGTGCGTGATCGGTGCGAGGACCCGGACCAGCGCCAGGTCGGGCAGGTCCCACAGGGCGTGCCGGGCGGGGCGGCGCTCCTCGAGCCGCTCGGGCAGGACGCACTCGACGCGGCCGGTCACGGTACCGGTGGCGCCGTCGGTGCCGGAGGAGAAGGTGATGCCGAGCTCACGCCCCACGAGACGCACCGCTGCACCCCCTTCACCGACGACGTGCGCGCACGTCAGGACCCAGCCCGGGGCGACGAAGAAGCCACTCCCCCAGGTGGGTCCGGTCCCATGGGGTGCATACCCGTCCGGGGCCGCGTGGACGCGCACGGTGGCCGCCTGGACGAGGGGTTCGAGGAGCTCGTAGGCGCGCGCGGTGCCGCCCGTGCGCCCGTCCTGCATCCCCTGCCCCCTCAGGTGTCTGGCAGTCCAGGCTAGCGCCGGGTCCGGTAGGGCGGGAGGTGTCGCCGGGCATGCGGATTATCCTGGCGGGAAACATCCCCTGCACACTTTCATCACGGCACGGAGCCCGACTTGTACTTCACCGATCGCGGCATCGAGGAGCTGGAGAAGCGGCGCGGCGAGGAGGAGGTCACCTTCGAGTGGCTCGCCGAGCAGCTGCGCACCTTCGTCGACCTGAACCCGGACTTCGAGGTCCCGGTGGAACGCCTGGCCACGTGGCTGGCTCGGCTGGACGACGAGGACGACGAGGACGAGTAGTCCCACCAGTGGAGTAGTCCCACGAGTGGACGCGTGGTCCACGAGCAGTCCCCGCACGGCGAAGGGGCCCGACCGGTGACGGTCGGGCCCCTTCGTGCCGGAGAGCAGGCCCGGATCAGGCGGCCTTGGTCTCCCAGAAGATGCGGTCGATCTCGGCGATGAGCTCGAGGGCCTTCTGGCCGGTCGCCGGGTCGTTCGACGCCTTGGCGGCCGAGAGGGCCTTCAGGGTGTCGTTGACCAGGGTGTGCAGCTGCGGGTACTTCTCGAAGTGCGGGGGCTTGAAGTAGTCGCTCCACAGCACCGAGACGTGGTGCTTGGCGAGCTCGGCGCGCTGCTCCTTGATGGTGATGGCGCGCGCGCGGAAGTCGGCGTCCTCGTTGGCCTGGTACTTCTCCTGTACGGCCTTGACGGACTCGGCCTCGATGCGGGCCTGGGCAGGGTCGTACACGCCGCACGGAAGATCGCAGTGGGCGGAGACCTTCGCCTTGGGGGCGAAGAGGCGGGAAAGCATGGAGTTTGTCCTCCTCGTGATCGTCTTCTCAAGAGGGGAGATTACTCCGTGGGGAAGGGGATTTCGCGAGCGGCCCCGTGGGCTTAGGACAAAAGTCCAGGGTGGCGTGCGGACCGGTGAGCGAACGTACGGGACTGTGCGGCAGCATGCGCAGTGAGGCGAGAGCGGGCGAGGAGGTCGGGCACGGTGGAGAGAAGGCGCTCGCGGGCGGCGTTCGAGGTGCTGGAGGTGGCGGGGCCCTCGATGGTGCCGACGCTGCTGCACGGCGACCGTCTGGTGGTCCGGTACGGGGCCGCCGTGCGCCCGGGTGACGTGGTGGTGCTGCGGCACCCGTTCCAGCAGGACCTGCTGGTGGTCAAGCGGGCGGTGGAGCGGCGCCCGGGCGGCTGGTGGGTGCTCGGCGACAACCCGTACAACGAGACCGGCGACAGCAACGACTACGGGACGGTGCCCGAGGAGCTGGTGCTGGCGACGGCGGTGCTGCGCTTCCGGCCGCGGGCGGCGGATCAGAGTTCGCTGAGGGCGCGGCTGTCCTGGGCGGTGTCGGCGCTGCGGCCGCTCTGGCCGGACGCCTCGGCTTCCAGCCGTTTGCGGGCCCGGTAGGCGGCGACGTTGGCCCGGGTGGCGCAGCGGTCGGAGCAGTAGCGCCGGGAGCGGTTGGTGGAGGTGTCGAGGTAGGCGTTGCGGCAGGGCGCGGCCTGGCACAGGCCGAGGCGGTCGGGGCCGTGCTCGGTGAGGTGGAAGGCCAGGCCGAAGGACGCGAGCGCGGCGAAGCCGGCGGAGGCGTTCGAGGGGTGGTCGGCGAGGTGGATGTGCCAGTTCGGGCGGCCCTCGTCGTCGAGGTACTCGTGGCCGGAGACCTGCGGGCTGACCGGGAACTCCATGAGCAGGGAGTTCAGCAGGTCGACCGCGAGGACGTGGTCGCCGCCGTCGGCGGCCTCGAAGACGGCGCGCAGCCGGCCGCGGACGTTGCGGAATCGGGTGACGTCGGCGTCGGTGACCCGGCGGGCGGCCTGGACCCCGGTGCCGAAGAGGCCCCGGACGGCATCCACCGAGGTGAGCGAATCCTTGTTACGGGCCGGCTCCTCGGTGTTGACCAGGCGCACGGCATAGTCCGAGTAATGGGCCAGTTCCACTTGTAGTCCTTACGGCTGCGGATTAGTGTCTCGGGTAACAGCTGAGACGTATTCGAGGGTATTACGACTGGAGGGGTCAGCGATGGCGGAGACCACGACCGACTGGCAGGCCTGGCAGGAGAGCTGGGACCGGCAGCAGGAGTGGTACATGCCCGACCGCGAGGAGCGGTTCCGGGTGATGCTGGACATGGTCGAGGCACTCGTGGGCCCCACCCCCCGGGTGCTCGATCTGGCGTGCGGTACGGGAAGTATTACGGACCGCGTCCTCAAGCGGTTCCCGGAATCCACCACTACGGGCGTCGATCTCGACCCGGCCCTGTTGACCATCGCCCGGGGCCACTTCGACGGCGACCGGCGCGTCACGTTCGTCACCGCCGACCTCAAGGACCCCGCCTGGACCTCGGCGCTCCCGTACGACACGTACGACGCCGTCCTCACGGCCACCGCGCTGCACTGGCTGCACAGCCCGGAACTCGCGGTGCTCTACGGGCAGCTCGCCCCGCTGGTGCGGCCGGGCGGGGTCTTCATGAACGCCGACCACATGCCCGACCCGGCGACCCCGCGGATCAACGCCGCCGAGCGCGCCCACCGGCACGCCGGGATGGACCGGGCCCGCGAGGCCGGCGCGGTGGACTGGGCCGACTGGTGGGCCCTCGCGGCCGCCGACCCGGTGCTCGCGGAGCCGACGAAGCGCCGGTTCGAGATCTACGGCGAGCACGCCGACGGGGACACTCCCGACGACGCCTGGCACGCCCGCACCCTGCGCGAGGCGGGTTTCGCGGAGGCCCGGACGATCTGGCGCTCGCCCTCCGACGGGCTGGTCCTGGGACTGAAGTAGGGCGCTTGTAGGAAAGTGAGAACTTCCGCGGCATGCCGTGACACGTGAGAGGGGCGGTACGGGAATCCCGTACCGCCCCTCTCGCGCATGAGGAGCCGCTACAGCACCTTGGACAGGAACGCCTTCGTCCGCTCGTGCTGCGGGTTGCCCAGCACCTCGCGCGGGTGGCCGGACTCGACCACGACGCCGCCGTCCATGAAGACGAGGTTGTCGCCGACCTCGCGGGCGAAGCCCATCTCGTGGGTCACCACGATCATGGTCATGCCCGACTCGGCCAGGTCCCGCATGACGTCGAGGACGTCGCCGACGAGCTCCGGGTCGAGCGCCGAGGTGGGCTCGTCGAAGAGCATCAGCTTCGGCTCCATGGCCAGCGCGCGGGCGATCGCCACGCGCTGCTGCTGGCCGCCGGAGAGCTGGGTGGGGTAGTTCCCGCCCTTGTCGCCGAGGCCCACACGGTCGAGGAGGCGTACGGCGCGCTCGCGCGCCACGGCCTTGGACTCGCCCTTGACCATGACCGGGGCTTCCATGACGTTCTCTATGGCCGTCATGTGCGGGAAGAGGTTGAAGCGCTGGAAGACCATGCCGATGTCCCGGCGCTGGGCCGCGACCTCGCTGTCCTTCAGCTCGTAGAGCTTGTCGCCCTTCTGGCGGTAGCCCACGAGGTGCCCGTCGACGTACAGCCGTCCGGCGTTCACCTGCTCCAGGTGGTTGATGCACCGCAGGAAGGTCGACTTGCCGGAGCCGGACGGGCCGACCAGACAGAAGACCTCACGCGGGGCGACCTCGAGGTCGATGCCCTTGAGGATGTGCGCCGCGCCGTAGGACTTGTGGACGCCCTCGGCCTTCACCATGGCAGTCGTCATCAGGCCACCGCCTTGCGGTTCGAGAAGCTGGACAGTTTCGCCTTGATCTTCTGCAACGGCGTGGGCGGCAGGGAGCGGAGGGCACCGCGGGCGTAGCGGCGCTCCAGGTAGTACTGGCCGACGCTGAACACCGAGGTCAGGGCGAGGTACCAGATCGAGGCGACGAAGAACATCTCCATCACCGCGAACGAGGTCGAGGCGATGTCCTGGGCGGCGCGCAGCAGGTCGAAGTACTGCACGGCCACGACGAGCGACGAGGTCTTGAGCATGTTGATGAACTCGTTGCCCGACGGCGGCACGATCACCCGCATGGCCTGCGGCAGCACGACCCGGCGCATGGTCTGCGTACGGGTCATGCCGAGCGCGTGCGAGGCCTCGGTCTGGCCCTCGTCGACCGACTGGATGCCGGCGCGGACGATCTCCGCCATGTACGCGCCCTCGTTGAGGCCGAGACCCAGCAGGGCGGCCAGGAAGGGCGTCATGACCTGGGTCATCTCGTCCTTGTAGAACCCGAGGTTCAGGATCGGGAAGATCAGGGCGAGGTTGAACCAGATGAGCAGCTGCACGTACACCGGGGTGCCGCGGAACAGCCAGATGTAGAACCAGGCGATGGTGCTGGTGACCGGGTTCTTCGAGAGCCGCATCACCGCGAAGAGGACACCGAGCACCAGACCCAGGGCCATCGAGGTGATGCTGATCCAGATCGTGTTGCCGACACCACGGAGGATGGTGGGGTCGAACAGCTTCTCCGGCACGGTCGCCCAGCGCACGTTGCCCTGCGAGAACGCGACGGCGAGCGCCACGACCAGGCCGATGACGACCACGGCGCTGATCCAGCGACCGTAATGGCGGACCGGGATGGCACGGATCGCCTCGGGGGGGACGGACCCGGCCGGCGGGGTGTCCGCCGGGTCCGGGACCTTGTCGAGCTTGTCAGTCACAGTGACTGCCCTTCAGTGTGCTGCGGTGGTACGCGGAGGTCAGGAACCGGCGTTGATCTTGGCCTCGGTCACGGCGCCGGAGCCCGCGTTCCACTTGTCCAGGGCGGCCTTGTAGGTGCCGTCCTTGATGACCGCGTCGAGGGCTTCCTTGAGCGCGTCGCGCAGCTCGGTGTTCTTCTTGTCCACCGCGATGCCGAAGAGGCCGGCGTCGGTCGGGTTGGCGATGGCCTCGAAGTCGTTGCCACCGCCGGCGGTCTGCGCGATGTACGCGGCGACCGGGGAGTCGTTCAGGTCGGCGGCGGCGCCACCGGCCTTCACGCGGGTCTGGGCCTCGGCATCGGTCGGGAAGGACTCGATCTTGAGCTCGCCCTTGCCGTCCGTCTTGCACTTCTCGGCCTGGGTCTTGGCGGACTCCTCGTACGTGGTGCCGCGCTGCACGGCGACCGTCTTGCCGCACAGGTCGTCCAGGGTCTTGATGCCCTGGGGGTTGCCCTTCTTGACCAGGATGCCGGTCGAGGCGGAGAAGTAGTCGACGAAGTCGACACCGGCACCGGTCTTGGCGCCCTTGTCGTCCAGGCCCTCCTGACGGGCCTTGGTGTCGGTCAGCGAGGACATGACCAGGTCGCTGCGGCCCGTCTGCATGCTGCCGATCAGCGTGTCGAAGGTGCCGGACTCGAACTTGAACTGCACGCCGAGCTGCTTGCCCAGGGCCGCCGCCACGTCGGGGTCGACGCCGACGATCTTGCCGCCCTCGGTGAACTCCATCGGCGCGTAGGTCGCGTCCGTGCCGACCTTGATGACACCGGCGTCCTGGATCTTCTTCGGAAGCTTCGAGAAGAGCGGCGCGCTGCTGTTCGCCGCACCCGACGGGCTGGTGGACGCCTTGTCCGTCTGGTCACCACAGCCGGTGAGGATCAGGGCGCCGGCGACCGCGATCGCGCCGACCGCGGCGATCCGGGACCGGGCGGCGGTCGTACGACGGGTGGTGCTTGCGGTCATGAGCTGGTTCCTCCGGCTGGCTGGTGGAGCATCCGAGAGCGGTCGGGCACGCACCTTCGAGTGTCGCGACCTCGTGTGATTACGGCATCTTGCCATTCGGACTGACGCATTCAGGCAGTTCGTCAGGTCAAAATCGGATAACGGGTGGGTGGGGGTACCCAACAGGACTGCGGAATGTGGGCTTCAGAGCCGCAGAAACCGCTGTGACCTGGCCCTTTTGACGGACTATTTGCGGTCCGTCTCGCCCATTGGACCGAGGTGTTTGGACCTTTCGCCAAAAACAGGACAAGAGGTCTACCGTCGAGTCGGAATCGACTCGTCTGGGTGAGCGTTCTTCGGGTACAACGGATCCTTACACCCCTCATCCGGGGCTCAGGGCGCGCGTGCGGCGCGCCCGCGCGTACGAACCTCCCCTTCGCGGAGACGGGCCAACCGTCGATGCGGAGTACGGACGCGGTGCCCGCCCACCCCTTAACCAGGTGTGGTCACCCTCAACGATTCAAAGACTTAAGGGGCCAAGAAAGTGGCAGCGGAGATCGTCAATCCTCGCAGCGACAGCGCGACGGACAACAACCCGGACGCGGTGTTCGCGCTGCACCGGGGCGGCAAGATGGCCATCCAGGCCACGGTGCCGGTCCAGAACAAGGACGACCTGTCCCTCGCGTACACGCCCGGCGTGGCGAAGGTCTGCAGCGCCATCGCGGAGCAGCCCGAGCTGGTGAACGAGTACACCTGGAAGTCCAACGTGGTCGCCGTCGTCACCGACGGCACGGCGGTGCTCGGACTCGGTGACATCGGTCCCGAGGCCTCCCTCCCCGTGATGGAGGGCAAGGCCATCCTGTTCAAGCAGTTCGGTGGTGTGGACGCGGTGCCGATCGCGCTCGCCACCAAGGACACGGACGAGATCATCGAGACGGTCATCCGCCTCGCACCGTCCTTCGGCGGGGTCAACCTGGAGGACATCTCCGCCCCCCGCTGCTTCGAGATCGAGCGCCGGCTCCAGGAAGCCCTGGACATCCCGATCTTCCACGACGACCAGCACGGCACGGCGATCGTGACGCTGGCCGCCCTGCGCAACGCCGCGAAGCTGACCGGGCGCACGCTCGGCGACCTGCGCGCCGTGATCTCGGGTGCGGGCGCGGCGGGCATCGCCATCGCCAAGATCCTCGTGGACGCGGGCATCGGCGACGTCTGCGTCACCGACCGCAAGGGCGTCGTCTCCGCGGACCGCTCCGACCTGACGGACGTCAAGGCGGAGATCGCGGGCCTGACGAACAAGACCGGCCAGACCGGCTCCCTGGAAGCGGCGCTGAACGGCGCGGACGTGTTCATCGGCGTCTCCGGCGGCACGGTGCCGGAGGAGGCGGTGGCCTCGATGGCGAAGGACGCCTTCGTCTTCGCCATGGCCAACCCGAACCCGGAGGTCCACCCGGACGTCGCGCACAAGTACGCGGCGGTCGTGGCCACGGGCCGCTCGGACTTCCCGAACCAGATCAACAACGTGCTGGCGTTCCCGGGCATCTTCGCGGGTGCCCTGAAGGTCCGCGCCAGCCGGATCACCGAGGGCATGAAGATCGCCGCCGCCGACGCCATCGCCGGTGTCGTGGGTGACGAGCTCGCCGCCGACTACGTGATCCCGTCGCCGTTCGACGCGCGCGTCGCCGAGGCCGTCGCGGCCGCGGTCGCCGCGGCGGCCAAGGCCGACGGCGTGGCCCGCCTGGTCTGACCTGGCAGCAGCACGGAAGAGGGGGGGGGGGGGGGGGGGGGGGGGGGGGGGGGGGGGGGGGGGGGGGGGGGTGGGGGGGGGGGGGGGGGCCCACACACACGAGGGGGGGGTGGGCATACCAG
>NZ_JBVIGX010000001.1:165277-196741 GCF_055570595.1 Streptomyces sp. NPDC031132 | reverse complement strand
TACCCCCCCCCCCCCCACCCCCACCACCCCCCCCCCCCCCCCCCCCCCCCCCCCCCCACCCCACCCCCCCCCCCCCCCCCCCCCCCCCCCCCCCCCCCCCCCCCCCCCCCCTCTTCTGTTGGACACACCCTCCCCGCCCCCGAACCGGGAGGGGATGCTCCGCCTCAGCGCCTCGACGGAGCTGACGCTTCGTCAATGAGAATGCGGCCACGAAGTGGCAGGCTCATGACGAGCCGGGCGGCATGGCGTGAATATTACCGCCACCCGAGGCTTGATCCTGACGTTCCACTTGCCTGTTCGCGTCACACAAGACCGCACGTGGCACGCTTAGTTGAGCGCGCAACGAACGATTCCGCTCGGCCTCGGCCGCGCCTCCTCGCGGGCCCCATTACGGACGCACCAACACCCCCGTCCGGTTCCCGCCGGCGGCCACGGTCCGTACGGGCGGCCGTGCGACGAAGGCCTCACCCACAGAGCCCCGACAGGGCTGGCCCACCGCGCTACCGGGCGGTAGCGTCGCGGCATGTTCGCTGCCTACGCCGCCCGAATCGACCGTGACCAGCCGCTGAGCGGCCTTGTGCTGGGCGAGCGCCCGGCCCCCGAGGCCCGCCCCGGCTGGGTGACCGTGAACGTCAAGGCCGCCTCCCTCAACCACCACGACCTGTGGTCGCTGCGCGGGGTCGGCCTCGGCGAGGACAAACTCCCGATGATCCTCGGCTGCGACGCCGCCGGCATCGACCAGGACGGCAACGAGGTCGTCCTGCACTCCGTGATCGGCCAGAGCGGCCACGGGGTCGGCCCCGACGAGCCGCGCTCGATCCTGACCGAGCGCTACCAGGGCACGTTCGCGGAACAGGTGACCGTCCCCGCCTGGAACGTGCTGCGCAAGCCCGCCGAGCTGTCGTTCGAGGAGGCCGCGTGCCTGCCGACGGCGTGGCTGACGGCGTACCGGATGCTGTTCACGAACGCGGGCGTGCGCCCCGGCGACTCGGTGCTGGTGCAGGGCGCCGGCGGCGGGGTCGCGACGGCCGCGATCGTCCTCGGCAAGGCGGCGGGCCTGCGGGTCTTCGCCACCAGCCGGGACGAGGCCAAGCGCAAGCGGGCCGTGGAGCTGGGCGCGGTGGAGGCGTACGAGCCGGGGGCACGGCTGCCGCAGCGGGTGGACGCGGTGATCGAAACGGTCGGCGCGGCCACCTGGTCCCACTCGGTCAAGTCGCTGCGCCCGGGCGGCACCCTGGTCATCTCGGGGGCCACGAGCGGGGACCGCCCGGCGCACGCCGAGCTGACCCGGATCTTCTTCCTGGAGCTCAAGGTCGTCGGCTCGACGATGGGGTCGAAGGACGAGCTGGAGGACCTGCTCGCGTTCTGCGCGGCGACCGGGGTGCGTCCGGTGATCGACGAGGTCCTGCCGCTCGACCGGGCGCGGGAGGGCTTCGAGAAGCTGGAGGCCGGCGACCTGTTCGGGAAGATCGTCCTGACGGTGTAGACGGAAACCCCTCCCGAGGTGTCAACGGTGATTGACATCGGCATGCCGTCAACCTAAATTGACAGGCATGACAGAAGCGACCGATCTCGCCGAGCGGGCCGGGGACCGCGACCCTCGCGTGGGCCTGCGTGCCGTGGCCGCGCTCCGGAGGCTGCTGGAGCAGCTGGAGGCCGTACAGGTACGCAGCGCCCGTGCGCAGGGATGGTCCTGGCAGGAGATCGCGGCCGAACTGGGCGTGAGCCGGCAGGCCGTACACAAGAAGCACGGGAGGGTCTGATGTTCGAACGCTTCACGCACGACGCCCGGGACACGGTGACGGGCGCCGTGGCCGAGGCCCGCCGGGCCGGGGCCGCCACCGTCACCGAGGAACACCTGCTCCTGGCCCTGCTGGACCGGGGCGCGCTGGACCCGTTGGGCGTGGACCGCGCCGCGGTGGCGGCCGACCTCGCCGCGGCCCGTCGCCGGGGCGGCATGTCCCGGGCGGACGAGGAGGCCCTCGCGGGCCTCGGCATCGACCTCACCGAGATCGTGTCCCGGGTCGAGGAGAGCCACGGCGAGGGCGTACTGGCCTCGGCAGGCCCGCGCCGGCGGACCCTGGGCTCCTCGCTCCGCTCGGTGCTGGGCCGCCCGGAGCCGCACAGCCGCCACGTCCCCTTCGCGCACGGCGCGAAGAAGACCTTGGAACAGTCCCTGCGCATCGCGCTGGGCCGCCACGACCGTCACATCGCCACCCTGCACCTGCTGCTCGCCCTGCTCTCCCGCCCGGGCACGGCCGCGGAGGTCTTGGCGGACCACGGCGTCACGTACGCGGCGGCCGAGGCGGGCCTGGCGGCCTGATCCGCGGCCGGATCCCCCGGCTGAGCTCCGGCTGAGCTCCGGCTGATCCGCGGTCGGCTCCGCGGGCGGCTTCGCGACCTATCGCGACGGCCGGAGCGTCTCCGCGAGGCGGTCCGCCGCCGCCGCGAGGTGGGCGCGGGCCGCGGTGAGCCCGGCCGGGGTGACGCCGTGGTCGCGGGCAGCGTCGCGGACCTCGTCGCGGAAGCGGTCCAACAGGCGGTCGAGGTCACGGGCCGGGTCGCCGGTGGGGGCGAGGTCCTCGGCCCAGTGCGAGTCCGCAGCCGCGGCGCCGGCGGTGCCCGTACCGGCGCCCGTACCCGTACCGGCAGCCGTACCGCTCGTGCTGCCCGTACCGCTCGTGCTGCCGCCGAGCCAGGAGCCGGCCAGATTGCCCAGCACCCCGCCGGACTTCGCGAACTGCTCCTGCAGCTGGCCGGCGATCCGCATGACCTCCTCGCGCGCCCGCTCCTGGGCCTCCTTGGCCTGACGGCGGGCCTGCTGGGCCTCCTCGCGGGCCCGGCGGCTCTCGTCCTTCGCCCGGCGCGCCTGTTCCTTCCACTCCTGCTTGGCCTTGCGCAGTTCCTCCTTGGCCGCCGCCCAGGAAGCGTCCTCGACCGGGGTCGCCGTCGCGGAGGCCGCGGCCCGCATCTCGCGCCGCAGGGCACCCGCCGCGCCCCGTACGTCGTCACGGATCTCGGCGGCCAGCTCGGAGACCGAGTCGCGGATCTCCAGTTCCAGGTCGGCGAGTTCACCGCCGCGGTCGGCCAGTTCGGCGCGGCCCGCCTCGGTGATGGAGTACACCTTGCGCCCGCCTTCGGTGGCGTGCGTGACCAGGCCTTCGGCCTCCAGCTTGGCCAGCCGGGGGTACACCGTGCCCGCGGAGGGCGCGTACAGGCCCTGGAAACGCTCCTCCAGCAGCCGGATCACCTCGTAGCCGTGCCGCGGGGCCTCGTCCAGCAGCTTGAGCAGGTAGAGGCGGAGGCGGCCGTGGGCGAAGACGGGCGGCATGTCAGAGCACCTTCTTGTCGAGCACGAGGGGGGCGGCCGGGGCGTCGGCGGCCGGGCGGCGCAGCAGGGCGATGGAGCCCGAGACGGTGGTGGCCCGCAGGGTGCCGGTGCCGGCGCCGAGCGTGCCGGTGATCCGCTTGGCGGCGAACTGGCCGGAGACGAGCAGGTCCTCGAAGGCGTTGGAGACGCCACCGGTGGCCGTGTTGGCCTCCACCCGCGCGTCGGCGGGGTGCGGAAGGCGGATCGCGACCTGCCCGGACACGGAGTTGAGGGAGATGTCCACGGGCCGCGGCTCGGCGGCGTCGAGGGCCAGGTCGATGAGCATGTCGCCGCTGACGGAGTCGGCGCGTACGGTGCCGCCGGCGCCGTCGACC
Organism: Streptomyces sp. NPDC031132; assembly: GCF_055570595.1. Classification (NCBI taxonomy): domain Bacteria; kingdom Bacillati; phylum Actinomycetota; class Actinomycetes; order Kitasatosporales; family Streptomycetaceae; genus Streptomyces; species Streptomyces sp. NPDC031132. Next base: position 193,036 of record NZ_JBVIGX010000001.1, on the reverse strand, counting down.
ACGGTCAGGCCGCCGGAGACGGAGTGGAAGCCGAGCCCGCCGGTGAGGGACTGGGCCTCGACGCTGCCGGAGACGGTCTTCGCATTGACCTTGCCGGACAGGCCGACCAGGGTGACGTCGCCGGAGACCCCGTTGACGTCGGTGTCGGCGCGGATGCCGGAGACGACGGAGGTGGCGCTGACCGTTGCCAGCTGCACGTGGGTGGCGGCGGGGACCGCGAGGGTGACGGTGGCCCTGCGCTCCCAGGCCTTGCGGCCCGTGCCGGAGCGGGACCATGCCTTCCAGGGCTTGCCCTCGAACCACTTCTTGAGGTCCTGGGAACCGTTCCAGGGCAGGTCTTCGTAGGACACGGTGAGGGTGCCGCCCTCCTGGACGACGTACAGCGGCGGCCCGTCGACCGCGGCCACCTCGAGGCGGGCCGGCCCCTCGTCGGCGACGACGTTCACCGTGCCGCCGACGAGGCGGACGCGGAGCTCGGTCACCGGCTCCTCGAAGGTGAGCTTCTGCGGTTCGGCGACCGACCACGTCTTCTGCTCTGCCATGGTGCTGATCCTCCTCGGCGTACGGACACGGCACGCAACATATCGCGTCTTCTGAACAACACGATATATCGCGGATGCCCGAAGTCAAGCCTGCCTCGGAGCTCAGGACGCGATGGGGTGACGTTCGAGGAACCGGGCCATGGCTTCGGCGACCGGCTGGGACCGCTCCACGTGGAGGAGGTGGCCCACGCCTTCGGCGACGTACTCCTCGACGTCGGGCACGTGCGAGCGCAGGAACTCCGCGACTTCGACCCACAGCGGCCGGGTGTCGCTGCCGAGCACGGACAGCACCGGCCGGCTGATCGCCGCGGCCCGATCGGGGCCGAACCGCCACTCGGCCAGGGACGGGAGCTCGATCCCGAAGAACGTGTCGGCGTCCTTGACCGCCTGCGCGCCGCTGCCGGGTACCCGCTCCTCGAGCAGTGTCCGGCAGTGGTCCCAGTCCATCCCGCTGACGACGGGCATGAACAGCCGCACGGCCCGTTCGGCGTCCCCGTCGGCGTACGCCTCGAACGCCGGCGCCACCTGTTCGAAGAACGCCGCGCCGGCGGGCACCGACAGCAGGGAGAGCTCCAGCAGGGCGACCGTGGCGATGCGGTCGGGGTGTTCCTGGGCGAGTTCTGCGGCGACGGCCGCGCCGCTGGAGTGCCCGGCCACGTGGACGCGGCCGATGCCGAGCCGGTCGAGCAGCGCGATGGCGTCGGCGGCGTGGTCGGCGATGGTGACCGGTCCGGGAGTGTGCGTGCTGCCGCCCCAGCCCCGCTTGTGGTAGCGGATGAGCTGGTGGCGTTCGGCAAGCGCCGGCTCGGCGACGAGCGGCAGGAACCCGTCGGCCAGGACCGGGCTGATCAACAGCACCGGCTCGCCGGATCCGCGGATTTCGTACTCCAACCGGATGCCGTTCACGGTGACGGTGTCCATGGTGTCCTCCTCGGTGCGTCTTCCTCGGTGGTCATTGCTCACTCTGGAGGCGTAAGCGGGACGGTTACCGCCGTAAGCGTCCCGACCCCGGATCGAGGGACATGGTCGTGACCGATGCAACGGGCGACGGGACCACCGCGCTGGAGCAGGCCAGGGGCGCCGCGGCACGGGGCGCGTGGGCGGAGGCCCACGCCGCCTACGTGACGGCTCAAGAGGCGGGCGAGCTGGGCCCGGCGGAGCTCGCCGAGTTCGCAGGCGTCGCGTACGCCGCGGGGCACCTCGACGTCTCGGTCGAGACGTGGGAGCGGCTCCATGACGAGCTGGCCGGCCTGGGCGAGGACAACGGCGCGGCCGGCGCCGCCGTGCGCGTGGCCATGCACCTGCTGTTCGACACCGCGCTCATGGCGCCGGTACGCGGGTGGCTCCGGCGCGCCGAACGCCTCCTCGACCCCGCCTCGGCGACGCCCGCGCACGCATGGTTCGCGGCGGTTTCCTCCTACGAGCGGCTCCTCAGCGGCGACCTCGACGCTGCCCGCGACCGGGCCGGACAGGCGATCGCGATCGGCCTGGACACCGATCCGGCGGCCGCGGCGATCGGGCGGGTGGCCCGGGCGCGGCTGGTGATCTTCGACGGCGACGTCGAACGGGGTCTGGCGCTGCTCGACGACGCCGGCGCGGCGACGATGTCCGGCGACCTCGACCCCCTCTCGACCGGGGTGGTCTACTGCGAGCTGGTGTGCGCACTGCAGGGCCTCGCCCAGTACGACCTGGCCGAGCAGTGGACCGAGGCCATGGAGCGGTGGGCGCGGACGAACGCGATCGGCAGCATTCACGGCCGGTGCCGCGTGCACCGGGCGGAGATCCTGCGCCTGCGGGGGCAGTGCGCGGCCGCCGAGGAGCAGGTGCTCCTCGCGTGTGACGAGCTGCGCCCCTACGTGCACCGCGAGCTGGGCTGGCCGCTGACGGAGCTGGGCCGCATCCGGCTGCGGCGCGGCGATCCGACCGGTGCGGAAGAGGCGCTGCTCGCCGCCCACCGCCTCGGGTGGGATCCCGAACCGGGGCTCTCGCTCGTCCGGCTCGCCGACGGCGACGTCGGGGCGGCGGCGACCACGATCCGCGAGGCATTGCTCGGGCCCCTGCCGGTTCCGTCGAAGGAGCTTCCCCCCAGCACCGGGCTGCGCCGGGCGCCGCTGCTGGCCGCACAGGTCGAGATCGCCGTGGCCGGCGCAGACCTGGAGACGGCGCGGGGAGCGGCCCGTGAGCTCGAGGAGGTGGCCGAGCGCTTCGCGAGCAGCGCGCTCAGCGCCTCGGCACGGCAGGCGCGCGGTACGGTCCTGCTCGCGGGGGGCGACGCGGCCGGCGCGTCGGCGCTGCTCGCCGATGCCGTCCGCGCCTGGAGCGAGATCGGCGCACCGTACGAGACGGCCCGGTGCCGGCTCCGGCTGGCGGACGCCCACCGCGCCCTCGGCCACCACCAGGCCGAGTCCCTCGAGCGGGAAGCGGCGCGCATCGAGTTCGAACGGATCGTCGGCGCACCCGCTGTGGATCATTCGCAGCCGGCCACGACCGAGCCCAACACGTTCGTCCGGGAAGGGGACTACTGGAGGGTCGTCTTCGATGGCAGGTGCATGAACATCCGCGACAGCAAGGGAATGCACCACCTCGCCCGCCTGCTCGCCGCGCCGGGACGGGAGTTCCACGTCCTCGACCTCGTCGCGGCCGACAGCGACGAGCCCGCTGCCGTCGGCATGCTGCTCCGCGCCGACGACGCCGGTCCCCTCTTGGACGACCGTGCCAAGCAGATGTACCGACGGCGGCTCACCGAGATCGAGGACGACATCGAGGAGGCCCGGGCCGACCACGACATCGGCAGGCAGGCGCAGGCCGAGTTCGAACGCGATTTCCTCGTCGCCGAACTCGCTCGCGCCGTCGGCCTCGGCGGACGCGACCGGCGTGCCGGCGCGGCCTCCGAACGGGCCCGGGCAGCGGTGACCCAGGCCGTGCGCAAGGCCGTCGGGCGTCTGCGTGATGCCTCTCCGGCGCTGGGCGACCACCTCGATCTCACCCTCCGTACCGGGACCTACTGCGCCTACCTGCCCGACCCGCGCTTCCCTTCCGCTTGGTCCTCTTGACGCGCACCGGCACAGGTCTCCCCGCCACCGGCGGCTACGCCGCCAGGAGGGGGCTTGCGTGGTGGTGCAGCCAGGCGCGGTACGGCGGTGTGCGGAGGGCAGCTTCGCGGTAGGCCGCCCGGAGGTCTTCGAAGACCTCGGCATGCGCGCCGGGCCGCGTGGCGAGCAGCAGCCGGACCGCCAGGGGGTCGCCGGACAGCGGCCTGATCGCCATGTCGTCGCGCGGCCCGGAGGTCGGCTGGCAGGGGGCCACCGCCTCGCCGGAGACGATCAGCGAGGTCGCGGTGTGGTAGTCGGCGTGCAGGACGGGCGGGTCCAGCCCGGCCCCGGCGAACACCCTTCGCAGGCCGTCCCATTCGCCGTCCACGGAGGGGTCGACCGTCCACCGGTCGGCCGCCAGGTCCTGTAACTCCACCACCGGCCGGCGCGCCGCCGGATGGTCCCGGGACATCGAAACGAACTGCGGCTCCCGCTCCATCAGGACCCTCAGCTCCAGCCCGGCCGGCACCCGCAGCGGGCTGCCCTCCACCTCGTGGACGAACGCCACGTCCAGCTGCCCCGAAGCGACCATCCGCAGCAGGGCGTTGGCCGAAACGTCCACCATCAGCGAGGTCTCGAAGTCCGGCATCCGCCGGTGGATCCGGCGCAGCCACCCCGGTATCGCGCGGCTGGCGGTGGAGCCGATGTTCAGCCGCGGCCCGCGGGCCAGCGCCCTGGCCTCGGCGACGAGTGCGGCCATCTCGGCCAGCAGCGGGCGGGCCCGGCCCAGGACCGTGCGGCCGAAGGGGGTGGGCCGGCAGCCGGTGCGCTCGCGCAGGAACAGCTCGCCGTCCAGGGCGCGTTCGATGCGCTGCAACTGGGTCGTCAGGGAGGGCTGGCTCACGCCGAGCTGCCGCGCGGCTTTGTGCAGACTGCCGGCGTCGGCAATGGCGCACAGTGCGCGCAGGTGCCTCACCTCGAGCTCCATGACCCGAGAGTAGGCCGGTCCCGGCGGAGCGCACCAGCCACTGATACCCCACCGAATCCCGCCATTCTCATGGAAGTTGACCTTCCGAAATCTCACCGATAGGCCGGCGTTATCGGTGGCTGACATCATCCGCCGGCCGCTCCCGCTCCCGCAGACTCCGGTACCGAACGACCCACCCCCCACCGGATTCGAGTAGGAGCCCCCCACATGCGCCGCTCCCGTATGTCCCGAAAGGCCGTACTGGCCGCCACCGTCGGCCTCGGCCTCGCGGCCGCCCTCGGCGTCGTCCCCAACGCCAGCGCCGCCTCCGCCTCCGCGCCCGTCGGCAATGCCGCGACGTACGCGGCGTACGAGCACTCGCAGGAGAACCAGGACGCCAACCGCGCCTTCTTCGAGGCCGTGCAGCGCTCGGTCGCCGAGCAGCGCGCCGCGAACCCGGGTGTCCTCGCGGTGACCGTCACCTACAACACGCGCAACGCGCCCAGCTTCCGCAGCCAGATATCCCGCTCGACGCAGATATGGAACAGCTCGGTCTCGAACGTGAAGCTGCAGGAGGTGTCCTCCGGCGGGAACTTCTCGTACTACGAGGGCAACGACTCACGCGGTTCGTACGCGAGCACGGACGGCCACGGCCGGGGCTACATCTTCCTCGACTACCGGCAGAACCAGCAGTACAACTCCACCCGGGTGACCGCGCACGAGACCGGCCACGTGCTGGGTCTGCCGGACCACTACTCGGGCCCCTGCTCCGAGCTGATGTCGGGCGGCGGCCCGGGCACCTCGTGCCAGAACGCCACCCCGAACAGCACGGAGCGCTCGCGCGTGGACCAGCTGTGGCGCAACGGGCTGGCCGCGTCGGGACTGGGCTCGAAGAGCTGACGAGCTAAGGCAGCTTTCCCACCTCGGGTACGTATTCCGCGCAGTCCGGGTTCCGGCAGGGACCCGGCACCCACTCCGGAATGAAGATCCCCAGCGCCTTGCGCCGCCGGATGACGGTTTCGACGGGGCGCCCGCAGACCGGGCACGCGAGCTGTTCGTGCGCGGTCTGCGGGTCCACCGGCTCGGGCGGGTGCGGGTGCGGGTGGCGCCGATCCTGCTGTTGGTGCTGTTCACCGGCCATACCTCCACGGTAGGCCGGTTCCGCGCGTTCGGCCGGTTTCATCGCTTGCGAAAGTGCTGCGCTCGCAGTGGTCAGTGCGAACGGGATGACGTCGTCCCCTGCGCCTTGCGCCACATCGGCCACATCAGCGGCCCCTCCGGCAGCTGCACCGCCTCGCCCGTGAACTCCCAGCCGAGCCGTTCGTACAGCTTCTTGCTGCGCTCGCTGCTCGCCTCCAGGTACGCCGGCACGCCCTCGCGGTCGCAGCGCTCGAGCACCGGCCGCATCAGCTCGGTCCCGAGCCCCTCGCCCTGCCGGCCCGGGGCGACCGCGATCATCAGCAGGTACTCGTGCTCCTCGGCGGTCGGGTGCACCGCACCCGTCAGCCGGCCGACCAGCTCGCAGCGCTCGTTGTCGGGGTCGGCGACCGCGCGCATCTTCGCCGGGATCTCGTCCTCCCCCTCCGGCTCGCCGGCCGGGATCCGCAGCCACAGCGCCGCCGCCGAGCCGTCCACCGCGTAGTCGATCCTGCCCTCGGCCAGCGCCACGTCCACGAAGACGCCCAGGAACCTTCCGTGCACCGCGGCCCGGTGCTCCGGATCCGGGAAGACCCAGCTGCTCACCGGGTCGGTGCGGAAGGCCTCGTCGAGCAGTCGCGCCACCGCGTCCCGGTCCGACTGATCCGCCTGACGTATCTCCAGCGCCACTGGTCACACCCTTCGCTCACGTTTCAACTGCCGTGGGCGATCCTAGAGTTGGCGCCGAAACGGCGGAAAGCCCCGTTCCGGCACGATGCAGTGCCGGAACAGGGCTTGCGTACGGGGCTGGGTACGGCCCTGTCCGCGCTACGGGCTCACCGGGTCCGCCGGGTGACGAACTCCGCCAGTGCCAGCAGCCCGCCCGCCGCCCCGAGGTCCGGTACGGCCCGGGACAGCAGCTGGACCGCCCGGCCCATCCGGTCCGCGGCATGGGCCTGCGCCCAGTCGCGCCCGCCGGCCCGGTCCACCGCGTCGGCGGCCTTCCGCACGTCCTCCTCGGCCATGGGCCCCGCGTACAGGGCCGCCAGCTCCTCGCCGGCCGCGGTGCCCGAGGTGAGGGCGGCGACGACCGGAAGGGACTTCTTGCGGGCGATCAGATCGGCCCCGGCGGGTTTGCCGGTGTGCCCCGGATCCCCCCAGATGCCGATCAGGTCGTCGATCAGCTGGAAGGCCAGCCCGGCCTCCCGCCCGAAGGCGTCCATCGCGTCGACCTCGTCCGGCCCGGCGCCGGCGTAGAGCGCGCCGAGCGCACAGGCGCAGCCCAGCAGGGCCCCGGTCTTGGCCGTCGCCATGGTCAGGCACTCGTCGAGCGAGACGTACGGCCGCTGCTCGAAGGCGCAGTCCGCCTGCTGGCCGGCGCACAGCTCGATGACGCAGGCCGCGAGCCGCGCCGAGGCCTGCGCCGAGGCGGGGTGCGGATCCTCCGCCAGCAGCCGCAGCGCGAGCGCCATCATGGCGTCGCCGGTGATGATCGCGTCCGGTATTCCGAAGACGGTCCAGGCCGTGGGCCTGCCCCGGCGCTTCGTGTCCTTGTCGATGACGTCGTCGTGAAGCAGCGTGAAGTTGTGCGCGAGCTCCACGGCCACCGCCGCCCGTACCGCGCCTTCGGCGGCCTTGTCGTCCGGGCCCCGCAGGGCCTGGGCCGCGGCGAGCACGAGGGCGGGGCGGATGGCCTTGCCCGCGTTGCCCGCGGCCGGGGTGCCGTCCGCGTGCTCCCAGCCGAAGTGGTACATCGCCACGCGCCGCATCGAGCCCGGGAGGTGCTCGACCGTGCGGCGCAGTTCCGGGTTGACCGTTTCTCTTGTCCGCTCCAGCAGGGCCGCGGCCTCCTGCCCCTCGCCGGTCGTGATCGCCTCAGTGGTGCCCATGGCGTGTCCCCCGATCCCGGGTCGTGGTGCTCGGCCGGCGCTCAGCGCCAGCGGGCGATCTCGACGTTCTCCAGGATGCCGAGCGCGTCCGGCACGAGCACCGCGGCGGAGAAGTAGGCGGTGACCAGGTACGAGATGATCGCCTGCTCGCTGATCCCCATGAAGCGCACCGACATGCTCGGCTCGATCTCGTCCGGGATCCCCGGCTGGTGGAGGCCGATGACGCCGGACTCGTCCTCGCCGGTGCGCATGCAGAGGATGGACGTGGTGCGGGCGTCGCTGATCGGGATCTTGTTGGACGGGAAGATCGGCACCCCGCGCCAGGACGGCACCCGGTGCCCGTCGACGTCGATCGTCTCCGGGTACAGGCCGCGCTTGTTGCACTCGCGGCCGAAGGCGGCGATGGCCTTGGGGTGGGCGAGGAACAGCTTGGAGCCGCGCCGCATGCTGAGCAGCTGGTCCATGTCGTCGGGGCTGGGCCCGCCGTCGTGCGGCTGGATGCGCTGGTCGTAGTCGGCGTTGTGGAGCAGGCCGAAGTCGCGGTTGTTGAGCATCTCGTGCTCCTGGCGCTCGCGCAGCGCCTCGACCGTGAGCCGCAACTGCTGCTCGGTCTGGTTCATCGGCTGGTTGTAGAGGTCGGCGACGCGCGTGTGCACCCGCAGGACCGTTTGTGCAATGGAGAGTTCGTACTCGCGCGGCCTGGCCTCGTAGTCCACGAAGGTGCCGGGGAGGACGGCCTCGCCCTGGTGGCCGGCGGAGAGGTCGATCGCGGCCTCGCCGTACTTGTTGGTGCGCTGGGCGGGCAGGGACCGCTGGGCCTCGACGTGCGCGCGCAGCGAGTCGACCCGGTCGGCGAGGAGCTGGAAGTCCTGGCGGGACAGGACGAGCGCGGTGCCGGAGGTGACGGCGCGGGCGGTGTACTCCCAGATCGCCTCCTCGTCGACGAGGGAGTCCTCGCCGAAGTACGCGCCGTCGGCGACGGTCCGCAGGACCGCGTCCTCGCCGTAGGGGCCGGGGCCGACCTGGTCGATGCGTCCATGGGCGAGCAGGAACACCTGGTCGGAGGCGCTCCCGAAGGAGGTCAGCTCCTGGCCGGCCTCGAAGTCGACCTGCCGGCACCGCTGGGCGAGCTCGGAGAGCACGTCCAGGTCCTCGTAGGTGCGCAGCAGCGGGAGCTCGCCGAGCTCGGCCGGGATGACCTGGACCTGGGTCCCGGTCTTGATGAACTCCACGCGTCCGTCGCCGACCGAGTAGCTCAGGCGCCGGTTCACCCTGTACGTGCCGCCCTGGACGGACACCCACGGGAGCATCTTCAGGAGCCACCGCGAGGTGATCTCCTGCATCTGTGGCGCGGACTTGGTCGTGGTTGCCAAGTTCCGCGCGGCCGATGTCGCAAGACTCCGCTGCGGTGTCTGGACCTCGGGTTCGGAACCTGCCTGGACCGACATGTGTTTCCCTTTCGATCACTCCATGGATCTGCGGGATGCAGCCTTCCAGTACGGAACGTGGTGGGACCATTACACAAAAGGGTGGGACTACTCCGTCAGGGCGTGGGCACTCTTTGGAGTTCATCTCCTTCACTCGAGGCTCCTCCCGCCCCACCGGTTCCGGCCATCCGGCCCCTGGGGCCCCGCCGAGCACCGTTTAATTTGCATGCAAGATGCGAGTTTTTCTAGGGTGGGGGCCATGCGGCTGACCCGATTCACCGACCTGGCGCTGCGCGTCCTGATGCGCCTGGCCGTCGCGGAGGCGGACCTCCCGACCACGCGCGACGTGGCGGCGACCATGGAGGTCCCGTACACGCACACGGCGAAAGTGGTCGCCAGGCTGCAGCATCTCGGCCTGGTCGAGGCGCGGCGCGGCCGCGGCGGCGGGCTCGCCCTGACCGCCGCCGGGCGGGCCGCCTCGGTGGGCGGAGTGGTCCGCGAACTGGAGGGTGCGGGCGACGTCGTGGACTGCGACGGCACCACCCCCTGCCCGCTGCGCGGGGCCTGCGTCCTGCGGGGCGCGCTGCGCCGGGCCCAGGAGGCCTTCTTCGCCGCACTGGACCCGCTGACGGTGAACGACCTGGTCGCGGCACCCACCGGCCCGCTCCTGCTGGGCATTGCGGGCGGCCCGCCCGGGCGGGCCGACATTCCCTGACCCGGGGGCCGGATGGCCGGTTCCCACCACGGGCCGCCAACGGCCCGAACGGGTGTGCCCACACCCAAAAATACGCATCTCTGATACCAATTAAACGAAAACACCGACGAGGAGCTCCGGATGCTGTCCGAGAAGTCGACCGAGACCGTACGCGCCACCCTGCCCGCCGTCGGCGCGGCCATGGGCGACATCGCCGAACTCTTCTACGCGAAGCTGTTCGCGGCCCACCCGGAGCTGCTGCGCGACCTGTTCAACCGCGGCAACCAGAACACCGGCCTCCAGAAGCAGGCCCTCGCCGGTTCCGTCGCGGCCTTCGCGACCCACCTCGCCACCCACCCGGACACCCGCCCCGACCTGATGCTGCACCGCATCGCGCACAAGCACGCCTCCCTCGGCGTCACCCGCGAGCAGTACCCGGTCGTCCACCGCCACCTCTTCGCGGCGATCGCAGAGGTCCTCGGCGAGGCGGTCACCCCCGAGGTGGCCGAGGCCTGGGACGAGGTCTACTGGCTCATGGCCAACGCCCTGATCGCCATCGAGGAGCGGCTCCACGCCGAGCAGCAGGTCCCCGCCGGCGACGTCTGGCGCACCTGGACGGTCGCCGCCCGCATCGAGGAGACCGCCGACTGCACCACCTTCCACCTGACCCCGGCGGACGGCTCCCCGGCCCCCTCCTCCCAGCCCGGCCAGTACGTCTCCGTCCAGGTCGAACTGCCCGACGGGGCACGCCAGATACGCCAGTACAGCCTCTCCGGCGCCCCCGGCGGCCCGGTCCGCTCGATCACCGTCAAGCGGGTCCACGGCCCGGCCGCCGCGGGCCCGGACGGCGAGGTCTCGAACCACCTCCACACCCGGATCGCGACCGGCGACACCCTGCGGGTCTCGGCCCCGTACGGCGACCTGGTCCTGCGCGACTCCGCCGGCCCGGTCCTGCTCGCCTCGGCCGGGATCGGCTGCACCCCGATGCTGTCGATGCTGGCGCACCTCGCCGACACCGGGCACGCGGCCCCGGTGACCGTCCTGCACGCCGACCGCTCCCCCGCCGAGCACGCGCTGCGGTCCGACCACCGGGCGCTGACGCACAAGCTGCCCGACGCCTCGGCCCGCTTCTGGTACGAGGCCGGCGCCGAGCCGGGCGACGGCGAGGGCCGCCTGGACCTCTCCGACGTCACGGTGGCCCCGGGCACCACGGCGTACCTGTGCGGGCCGCTCCCCTTCATGCGGGCCGTCCGCGCACAGCTGCTGGCCAAGGGGGTCCCGGCCGCGGACATCCACTACGAGGTGTTCGGCCCGGACCTGTGGCTGGCGTCGGCCCCGGCCTCCGCGTAACTCCCGTGACGGGTGGGCCGGTCGGGACGAGTGTCCGGATCGGCTCGCTCACTGTACGAAGGCACTAGCCCGGAAGAACCGCCTCCACTACACCGGAGAGCAACGAGATGGACACGCAAGGTGACCATCGCGCACCCGGAGAGGAGGCGGCCATGTCCGCACCCATGTCCGCGGACCGGTTCATCGGCGCACTGCGGAACGAGGGTCTGACCGTCGTCGAGGTCGGCGCCTGGCGCACCCACAACCGCAACCACAAGGGCCCGTGGGGCCCGGTGAACGGGGTGATGATCCACCACACCGTCACGCACGGCACCGCGTTCACCGTCGCCCTCTGCCGCGACGGTGACGACGCCCTGCCCGGCCCGCTCTGCCACGGCGTGATCACCAAGGACGGCCGGGTCCACCTGGTCGGCTACGGCCGCGCCAACCACGCCGGGGCGGGCGACTCCGACGTGCTGGCGGCGGTGATCGCCGAGAAGCGGCTCCCGCCGGACCGCCGCGCGAACACCGACGGCAACCCGCACTTCTACGGCTTCGAGTGCGAGAACCTCGGCGACGGCGACGACCCCTGGCCGGAGGTCCAGCTCGACGCCATGGCCCGTGCGGCGGCAGCCGTCTGCCGGGTCCACGGCTGGACCGAACGCTCGGTGATCGGCCACCTCGAATGGCAGCCCGGCAAGCCCGACCCGAGGGGCTTCACGATGGACGCGTTCCGCGCCCGGGTCGGCGAACGCCTGAAGTAGGCGACGCTCGGCGACGTGCTCCTCGGGTGCACGACAGTACGCCGGCCGGCGGCCGACGCTCCGTCGGCGATCACCGTGATCGCCCGGATCCTGCCCGCGCACCGCGGGCAGGCCTTCGGCACCGCGCTCTGCACCCCTGGCCTCGCGCAAGCGCTCGAACTCGTCCCCGCTCCCGACGCGATCGAGACGATCGTCCTGCTCTCGTAGCCGCTGGGTGTGGTGCACGGGCAGCGAGTCGAGTGACGGCACACTTCCCCGTCGCTGCACGCTCTCGCGTTCTGCGTCACCGGCTGCGATACGCACGGCCAATGGGTGTCCGTCAGCGCGTGGTCAGCCGAGGTACGGCGCGGGTCGGCGCTCCAAGAAGTGTTGGAGGCGCAGGCGTTGGGTGTGGTGCACGGGCAGCGCGGCGAGCTCGGCCGGCGCCACGAACCGGAGTTCCGTGCTCTCGTCCGACAAGGACAGCTCTCCGCCCGTGATGCGGGCCGTGAAGCAGACGTTGAACTGGCGCCTGATCTCGCCGTCGCTGTATTCGATGATGTGGCGAGGGTCCGTATACGTACCGACCAGTCCCGTGATCTCCACGTCGAGCCCGGTCTCCTCCTTGACCTCACGGACGGCCGTGCCGGGCAGCGAGTCGCCCAGGTCCATCCCTCCGCCGGGCAGCGCCCACAGGTCGTTGTCCCGTCGCCGTTGCAGCAGGATGCGGCCCTCGCCGTCGGTAACCACCGCCGATGCGGCCACGACCATGCTGTTCGGCTGGGGCGCGTGAGGATCGTCGTAGTACTCGGTCCGGGCCATCCGGTCATGCCTCCACGGGGAGCGCCGTCTCCCACACGGCATCGAAGCTCTCCGCGTAGGTGTCGAACATGCCGCCGGAGTCGTGACGGCGAAGGTGCCACACGGGCGCACCGTACGCCTCCTGCCCTCGCTGCCGGACGTTCTCGCTGTCCGCATCACCGACTGCGATGCGTACCGCGCAGCCGTCGGCAGCACGCTCCCGCAGGAGATCGTTCCCACCGCCCGAAGGGTGTGGGCGGGGCTCTGACGTGCGACGGCACGGGCAGGAGCGCCCACAATGGACGGGTGAATCGCCCCGCGAACGTTGACGTGCTCTTGCAGCCACGCCCGCCGTCCCCCTTGCTGGAGGTTCGTGACGAGCGGTTCGGGCAGTACGGGGTGCGGCTGCTGCTGAAGCGGGACGACCTCGTGCATCCCGAGCTTCCCGGCAACAAGTGGCGCAAGCTCGCGCCGAATCTGCGGGCCGCCGTCGAGGGGGGCTTCCCCGGGGTGGTGACCTTCGGCGGGGCGTACTCGAACCACCTGCGGGCCACCGCGGCGGCCGGACGGCTGCTCGGGATGCCGACCGTCGGGATCGTCCGCGGCGACGAGCTCGCCGGCCGGCCCCTCAACGACTCGCTGGCCCGGTGCGCGGCGGACGGGATGCGGCTCCACTTCGTCACGCGCTCGGAGTACCGCCGCAAGGCCGAGCCCGAGGTGCTCGCCCGGCTGCTGGCGGGGGCCGGCGCGGCCGGCTCGTACGTCGTCCCCGAGGGCGGCAGCAACGCCCTCGCCCTGCAGGGGTGTGCGGAGCTCGGGCGCGAGTTGCGCGGCATGTCCGAGGTGGTTGCGGTGGCCTGCGGTACGGGCGGCACGCTGGCCGGGCTCGCGGCGGGGCTGGGCCCGGGGCAGCGGGCGCTGGGCGTGCCCGTCCTGGCGGGTGAGTTCCTGGGGGCGGAGATACGTTCCCTCCAGCAGGCGGCCTTCGGGGGCCCGGCCGGGCTCTGGAGCCTGGCGGAGGGCTTCCACCACGGGGGCTATGCGCGGGTCCCGGCGCTGCTGGAGGCGTTCGCCGCCGACTTCGAGGAGCGGCACGGGTTTCCGGTGGAGCGGATCTATGTGGCCAAGCTGCTGTGGGCCCTGGCGGCGCTGACGGAGTCGGGCAGCTTCCCCCCGGGCACGACCCTGACCGCTGTCGTGACCGGGCGTCCGTAGCCCGCTGCGCGGGGCCCTCTCCCCACCCCGCCCTTCCCCGTTCCCCGGGGCTGCGCCCCGGACCTCTGGGGGTCCGCCCCCAGACCCCCGCGCCCCGAACGCCGGCGGGGCTGGGTTCGGCTCCGGCCGGAGCCGCGCGCGTCGCACGCCGGCGAAGCTGAGGGGGCGTGGTCAGGCCGCCTCCTCGCGGAACGCCGCCGCCTCCTCCAGGTCCAGCCTGCGGAGCAGGCCCCGGAGCATCTCGTCGTCGATGCGGCGGTGGTCCCGCAGGGTCACGAACACCTCCCGCTCGGCCGCGATCATCTCCCGCGCGAGGCGCCGGTAGACGTCGTCCGCCGATTCGCCCGTGACCGGGTTGACCTCCCCCAGCCGCTCCCACACCGCGTTGCGCCGCCGCTCCATGACCGTACGGAGCCGCTCCGCCAGCGGCGGCGGCAGCGCGTTCTCCGGCTCCGCCAGCAGCTCCGCCAGCCGGTCCTCCGCCGACCGGGAGGCCTCGCTCTGGGCCTGCGCCTCCGCCAGCGTCTCCGCGTGCAGGTCCCGCGGGGGCAGCCGCAGCAGCCGGATCAGCGGCGGCAGCGTCAGGCCCTGCACCACCAGCGTGCCGATCACCGTCGTGAAGGTCAGGAAGAGGATCAGGTTCCGGTGCGGCACGCTCATAGGGATCGAGAAGGCGATCGCCAGCGACACCACCCCCCGCATCCCGGCCCAGCCCACGATCACCGGCGCCTTCCAGGTGGTGTCCGGCTCCCGGTTGCGGATCCGCTCCGACAGCCGCGGCACGAAGGTCGCCGGGAACACCCACACGAAGCGGGCCACCACCACCGCCAGGAACACCGCCAGCGCGTACCAGGCCGCGTGCCAGCCCTCGTACTCCTCGAGCCCCTTCAGGACCACCGGCAGCTGGAGGCCGATCAGCGCGAAGACCAGCGACTCGAGGATGAAGGCGACCATCTTCCACACCGCCTCCTCCTGCAGCCGGGTCGCGAAGTCGACCTGCCAGTTGCGGTGCCCGAGGTACAGCGCCACCACGACCACCGCGAGCACGCCCGAGGCGTGCACCCGCTCGGCCGCCGCGTACGCCACGAACGGGATCAGCAGCGACAGCGTGTTCTGCAGCAGCGGCTCCCGCAGCCGCTTGCGCAGGTGGTGGATCGGCACCATCAGCACCAGGCCCACCCCGACGCCCCCCACCGAGGCCAGCAGGAACTCCGCGATCCCGCCCGCCCAGCCGGCGCTCACCCCGATCGCCGCGGCCAGCGCCACCTTGTACGCGGTGATCGCGGTGGCGTCGTTGACGAGCGACTCGCCCTGCAGGATGGTCGTGATCCGGTTCGGCAGCCCCAGCTTGCGGGCGATCGCCGTCGCGGCCACCGCGTCGGGCGGCGCGATCACCGCGCCCAGCACCAGCGCCACCGGCAGCGACAGGCCCGGCACCACCAGGTACGCCGCGTACCCCACGGCGAGCGTCGCGAAGAGCACGTATCCGACCGACAGCAGCGCGACGGGCCGTACGTTGGCCCGCAGGTCCAGGTACGAGCTGTCCACCGCGGCCGTGTACAGCAGCGGCGGGAGCAGCAGCGGCAGGACGATGTGCGGGTCGAGGGCGTACGAAGGCACGCCCGGGACGTACGAGGCCATCAGACCGGCGGCGACCAGCAGCAGGGGCGCGGGCACCCGGGTCCAGCGGGCGGCCCCCGCAACCATCGCGCTGCCCGCCACCAGCGCCACCAGCGGCAATACCTCCATCGAAGATCCACCCTCGCTCGTCGTCGCTGATCGGCATTCGTCCTGCGGCGCCCGCACGTCAGTACGCTGGCCATCATGAGCGAGTGCACCCACGTTGCCGAACTGCCGCGCCCCGAGCCTGTCCCGGCTGCCCTGACCTGCCCTGAATGTCTGGTGCTCGGCAGCCATCCGGTGCAGTTGCGGATGTGTCTGGGGTGCGGGTACGTGGCGTGCTGCGACTCCTCACCGCACCGGCACGCCACGGCGCACCATCAGAGCACCGGTCACCCGGTCATGCGAAGCTTCGAACCGGGCGAGACGTGGCGGTGGTGTTTTGTCGACGGTTCGATCGTCTGAACCGGGGTAGGTCAACCCTCCGCCGGTTCCCCTGATTTGGGCCCGCAGACCCCTAGCCACTGTGCGTACCCATGGGCTTACCATCAGTCACTGGCCGTGGGCGGGGGTGTCTGGAACGGGTGTCATGAGGGGTGCCGCGACACGATCGCCCGGATCGCGGTAGCGTCACCGGCGAACAGAGCTCGTACCACCTTGGAGGTGAGGGTGTCCCAGATCGCAGGCGAGCCCGGGACCCAGGACTTCGTGGAAGTCCGGCTGCCCGCTGCGGGTGCCTACCTGTCGGTGCTGCGAACGGCCACGGCCGGCCTCGCGGCACGTTTGGACTTCACCCTCGACGAGATCGAGGACCTCCGCATCGCGGTGGACGAGGCCTGCGCGATCCTGCTTCAGCAGGCCGTGCCGGGCTCCGTCCTCAGCTGCGTGTTCCGGCTGGTCGACGACTCGCTCGAGGTGACCGTCTCGGCGCCGACCACGGACGGACGTGCGCCCGAGCGCGACACGTTCGCCTGGACCGTCCTGTCGGCGCTGGCCGGCAAGGTCGAGTCCACCGTCGAGGAGGACAAGACGGTGAGCATCAGCCTCTACAAACAGCGCGGCGCGGGTCCAGGCCCGGCGTGAGCGGCGGGGAGATCCCGGTGCGGGGCGGGGATCGGCCCCGGGTACGGCACGAGGTCGACGGCGGCATCCCGGAGCAGCATCACGCCCGGCCGCACCCGGCTGACGCGGATGCGGAAGACGGCTTTTTGGACTCGGCGGAGCGACGGGCGGGCCCTATGAGCGAGAACCAGCACGAAGAACCACAATCCTCACAGCCACCCGGGGCCGCTGCCACGACCCCGGACACGGAGCCGGAACCGGCGCCGGCGCTGCCGGTACTGCCGGTGTCCACGGCGCTGCCCGATCCGCGCGACCGCAGCGGGGCGCGGGCCCTGTTCATCGAGCTGCGGGCGCTGCCCGACGGCTCGGTGGAGAAGGCGGAGCTGCGCAACCGGCTCGTGCGGATGCACCTGCCGCTGGTCGAGCACCTCGCCCGGCGGTTCCGCAACCGCGGTGAGCCGCTGGACGACCTGACGCAGGTCGCCACGATCGGCCTGATCAAGTCGGTGGACCGGTTCGATCCGGACCGCGGGGTCGAGTTCTCCACGTACGCGACGCCCACCGTGGTCGGCGAGATCAAGCGGCACTTCCGCGACAAGGGCTGGGCGGTGCGCGTACCGCGGCGCCTGCAGGAGCTGCGGCTCTCGCTGACCACCGCCACGGCGGAGCTGTCCCAGCAGCACGGCCGCTCCCCCACGGTCCACGAGCTCGCGGAACGGCTCGGGATCTCCGAGGAGGAGGTGCTGGAGGGGCTGGAATCGGCCAATGCCTACAGCACGCTCTCGCTGGACGTCCCGGACACCGACGACGAGTCGCCGGCCGTCGCGGACACCCTGGGCGCCGAGGACGAGGCCCTGGAAGGGGTCGAGTACCGCGAGTCGCTCAAGCCGCTCCTGGAGGGACTGCCCCCGCGGGAGAAGCGGATCCTGCTCCTGCGGTTCTTCGGCAACATGACCCAGTCGCAGATCGCGCAGGAGGTCGGCATCTCACAGATGCACGTCTCGCGCCTGCTGGCCCGCACCCTGGCCCAGCTGCGCGAGAAGCTCCTGGTCGAAGAGTAGGAGTACGGGTACGAGTACGGGCCGCAGGGGTCGCGGTGCTCGTACCGAGTGCCGGGTCTGCCGGGGCTATCGGGCCTGCTCGCCGGGCCCGATTCCCAGCGCCTCGGTCGCCGTCGGGTTCACCAGCAGGGCCACGACGGCCACCGCGGCCACGGCCAGCGCCACGGCGGCGGCGATCATCGCCCCGCCCGTGGAGTACAGGGTCCACGCCACCGGCAGCGCCATCAGCTGGGTGATCAGCGCGGGCCCGCGGCTCCAGCGGCGGCCCAGGCGCAGCCCGCGGGCCGCGATCAGCGGCAGCACGGCGAGCGCGAGCAGGGTGATCCCGCCGGTCTCGGCCTGCTGCGGGGAGTCGGGGTCGCCGGCGATGCCCACGACCAGCATGTAGACGCCGAGGCCGGCCAGGGCCAGGCCCTCCAGGGCGGTCAGCGCGGCGGCGGCGGTGAGCCGTCCGGGCAGCGGGGCGGTCGGCTGGGCCGGGGCGGGGGTGGGCTTCGTACTCACCACAGCAGGGTAGCCGCGCGCCCGCAGCCCCGGAGGGGACGGGCAGTATGGGCTGCATATGAACGGGTCGGTAGGCTGGCGGTCATGCGTGCACTTCTCGTGGCCAACCCAGCAGCGACGACCACCAGTGCGCGCACGCGCGATGTCCTGACCCATGCCCTGGCCAGCGAGATGAAGCTGGAAGCGGTGACCACCGAGTACCGCGGGCACGCCCGGGACCTGGGCCGCACGGCGGCCGAGAACGGCATCGACCTCGTCGTGGCGCTCGGCGGCGACGGCACGGTCAACGAGGTGGTCAACGGGCTGCTGCACAACGGGCCCGATCCGGAGCGGCTGCCCCGGCTGGCGGTGGTCCCCGGCGGCTCGACCAATGTGTTCGCCCGCGCGCTCGGGCTGCCCAACGACGCGGTCGAGGCGACCGGCGCCCTGCTGGACGCACTGCGGGAGCAGCGCGAGCGGACGGTGGGCCTCGGGCTGGCGGCCGGCACCCCGGGCACCGAGGACGAGTCGGTTCCGGCGCGCTGGTTCACGTTCTGCGCGGGCTTCGGCTTCGACGCGGGGGTGGTGGGCCGGGTCGAGCAGCAGCGGGAGCGCGGCAAGCGTTCGACGCACGCCCTGTACGTACGACAGCTGATGCGTCAGTTCTGGGACGACCCGAACCGGCGCCACGGCACGGTGACGCTGGAGCGCCCCGGCGCGGATCCCGTCACGGGCCTGGTGCTGTCGATAGTCTGCAACACCTCGCCGTGGACGTATCTGGGCAATCGCCCGCTTTATGCCTCTCCGGAGGCGTCGTTCGATACTGCGCTTGACGTATTGGCACTCAATCGTTTGTCAACTCCGGCCGTCGCCCGCTACGCCACACAGCTCCTGACCTCGACTCCTGAGCGGGGTCCGCACGGCAAGCACGCAGTGTCTCTGCACGATCTGACCGACTTCACCTTGCATTCGAAGGTTCCCCTTCCGTTCCAGATGGACGGAGACCACCTCGGTCTGCGCACCAGCGTTCGGTTCACAGGCGTACGCCGTGCACTGCGTGTGATTGTGTGAGTGGAAGGGCCCAAAGTCCTTTCACTCGAACGTTTACACGCCGGTCCACCCTCACGATGTAGGGCTGTGACCTAGTAGACACCGACGAATCAAAAAAAACTTTCCGGAAGGGGTTGTATCCCCGTCCGAGGTTTGCGAATCTCTTCATGGCGATCGGGACAGCCCGCAGAACCCGGCACCCACACAGACCGCCAGAACCCCTCCACGAGTCCCTGACTGACCTTCCAGGAAACTGGCTGGTCGCCCTTCCCTCACGGGGGGATTCGTGAAAGCGTTCACATTCACAAGCAACCTGCCCGCAATACAAGGAGATGGAGCAGCCATGGACTGGCGTCACAACGCCGTTTGCCGCGAGGAAGACCCGGAACTCTTCTTCCCCATCGGCAACACCGGTCCTGCGCTGCTGCAGATCGAGGAAGCCAAGGCCGTCTGCCGCCGCTGCCCCGTCATGGAGCAGTGCCTGCAGTGGGCGCTCGAGTCCGGTCAGGACTCCGGCGTCTGGGGCGGTCTCAGCGAGGACGAGCGCCGCGCGATGAAGCGCCGCGCCGCTCGCAATCGGGCGCGCAACGCCACCGCCTGACATCGACTTTCGAGCCTCGAGCCGCAGCGCGTAGCAACACCTGACAAGCGCTCAGCAACGTGCTCTTGAGCCCCGGACCGAGAACCTTCGGTCCGGGGCTCAGTGCTGTCCGGGGTACGTTCCGTCACACAGCGTGATTACTTCTGCGGGCTGACCGGGACGTCGAGGACGACCTTGGTGCCGCGCGGTTCGGCCCGGAGCATGTCGAACGTGCCGCCGAGCTCGCCCTCCACGAGGGTCCGTACGATCTGCAGCCCGAGGTTGCCGGCGCGCTGCGGGTCGAAGCCCTCGGGCAGACCGGAGCCGTCGTCGAGCACCGTGATCAGCAGCCGGCCGTCGGCGCGGCCGGTGCCGGTGCGGGTCGCGGAAACCTCCACCCGGCCGCCCTCCCCCTGGGTGAAGGCGTGCTCCAGGGCGTTCTGGAGGATCTCGGTCAGCACCATCGACAGCGGAGTGGCGACCTCCGCGTCCAGGATCCCGAACCGGCCGGTACGCCGGCATTCCACCTTGCCCGGCGAGATCTCGGCGACCATCGCGATGACGCGGTCGGCGATCTCGTCGAACTCGACGCGCTCGTCCAGGTTCTGAGAGAGCGTCTCGTGCACGATCGCGATCGATCCGACACGGCGCACGGCTTCGTTGAGCGCTTCGCGGCCGCCCTCGGAATCCATCCGGCGGGCCTGCAGCCGCAGCAGCGCAGCCACGGTCTGCAGGTTGTTCTTCACCCGGTGGTGGATCTCCCGGATGGTCGCGTCCTTGGTGATCAATTCGCGTTCGCGACGGCGCAGTTCCGTGACGTCCCGGCACAGGACGAGGGAGCCGATCCGGGTGCCCTTGGGCTTGAGCGGGATGGCGCGCAGCTGGATGACCCCGCTGTTGCCCTCGATCTCGGTCTCGCGCGGGGCCCAGCCGCTGGCGAGCTTGACGATCGCCTCGTCCACCGGGCCGCGGGAGGGGGCGAGTTCGGCGGTGGTGGTGCCGAGGTGCTGGCCGACGAGGTCGGCGGCGAGCCCGAGCCGGTGGTAGGCGGAGAGCGCGTTCGGGGAGGCGTACGTGACGACCCCGTCGGCGTCGAGCCGGATCAGGCCGTCGCCCGCCCGCGGGGAGGCGTCCATGTCCACCTGCTGGCCGGGGTACGGGAAGGTACCGGCGGCGATCATCTGGGCCAGGTCGGAGGCGGACTGGAGGTAGGTGAGTTCCAGCCGGCTGGGTGTACGCACAGTGAGCAGGTTGGTGTTCCGGGCGATCACTCCGAGTACCCGGCCCTCGCGGCGCACCGGGATGGACTCGACGCGGACGGGCACCTCCTCGCGCCACTCGGGGTCGCCCTCGCGCACGATCCGGCCCTCGTCGAGCGCGGCGTCGAGCAGCGGGCGGCGGCCCCGCGGCACCAGGTGGCCGACCATGTCGTCCTGGTACGAGGTGGGGCCCGTGTTGGGGCGCATCTGTGCGACCGAGACGTACCGGGTGCCGTCGAGGGTGGGAACCCACAGCACGAGGTCGGCGAAGGAGAGGTCGGAGAGCAGCTGCCACTCCGAGACCAGCAGGTGGAGCCACTCCAGGTCGGTTTCACTGAGAGCGGTGTGCTGACGTACGAGGTCGTTCATGGAGGGCACGGGGCGAGCGTACCCCGGGTAGGGGCCATGACTTTCCCCACGGCGACTACTCAGGAGTATCCAGGAGGGGCTCGGTCCGCGTACTGTTGGAGGAAGTGACGGGATGGCAGAGCCCGTCATTGGATGGACAGAACAGAATGGTCTAGTCCACAATTGACGTAAGCTTCCGCCCTCCCCGCACAGGAGGACGGAACGAGGTAAGCCGCGCGCTCTGCCCTGACTGCGCGGGACCTCCCACCGGCCGCCGGGAACCGCACACCCTGTGGCCGTAAGTACTCCGGGCTACGGTGCCGGACGGGCTGAGGGTCCCGTCCCGGCACCGTGGCCCAGAGGAATTTCCGAGCGGAATTCTTTCGGGGCGGAACCTTCGGGGCGCGGTCGCCCGCTCACCGCGACCGCCTACTGCGGCCAGGCCCCCATCGCCAGTTCCGCCACCGCTTCCAGTTCTTCCCGGCTCGCCCCGTCGCGCGACTGCTGGGACATCCCCACGAGCACCGCCAGCGCGTAGCGGGCCAGCGCCTGCGCGTCCGTGCCGGCAGGCAGCGCCCCGGAGGCGACGTCCGCCCGTATCCTCTGCTCGAACATCTCCAGGTTGGCGTTGCGGCGCTCACGCAGGGCCTGGGCCACCTCCTGCGAGGTGGTGTTGACGGCCGCGCTGATCACCAGGCAGCCCGGCGGGTGGGCCGGGTCGGTGTAGATCTCGGCCGCCTCGCGCAGGACGCGCCGCAGGCCGGCCCGGGCGGTGGGCTCCTCGGCCAGGGCCGCGCCCGCGAAGTCGGCGTAGCGGCCGCCGTAGACCACCACGACCTCGTCGAACAGCTTGCGCTTGTCGCCGAAGGCGGCGTACAGGCTGGGCGCGCTGATGCCGAGCGAGGCGGTCAGGTCGGAGATCGAGGTCGCCTCGTAGCCGCGCTCCCAGAAAGCGAGCATCGCCTTGTCGAGGGCGGCGCCGCGGTCGAAGGAGCGGGGCCTGCCGCGCTGTCCGGTCACCATGCGCTCATTCTATAGCGGGCGTTATGGAATCTGGTACGGTCCCTTTCTGTAGCGACCACTATCAAATTCTGAAGCGGGGCGCGTCATGGGCGTGCTCGAGGGGAAGACGGCACTGGTCACGGGCGGCAGCCGGGGCATCGGGCGGGCGGTGGCCGAGCGGCTGGCCCGGGACGGGGCGCTGGTCGCCGTGCACTACGGGCGGAACGAGGAGGCGGCGAAGGAAACGGTCGCGGCCATCGGGGCGGCCGGCGGGCGGGCCTTCGCGATCGGGGCCGAGCTCGGGGTTCCGGCTGACGCGCAGGCCCTGTGGGCCGCGTACGAGGCGCACCCGCTGCACACCGACGCGGTCGACATCCTGGTGAACAACGCGGGCGCCGCCACGTTCGCCGGCATCGCGGACACCGACGAGGAGACGTACGACCGGGTGCACGCGCTCAACGCGAAGGCGCCGTTCTTCGTGATCAGGCACGGGCTGGCGCGACTGCGGGACGGGGGCCGGATCGTCAACGTGACCGGCACCCCGGAGATCGCCCTGCCCGCGATCCTGGCCACGATCACGGCCAAGGGCGCGGTGAACGCGCTGACCCGGTCCCTGGCCGCCGAGCTGGCCCCGCGCGGGATCACCGTGAACTCGGTGGGCCCCGGCATCACGGACACCGACCTCAACGCGGCCTGGCTGGCGGACCCGGCGGCGCGGGCGCACGCGTCTTCGCGCTCGGTCTTCGGGCGGGTGGGCACGGCCGATGAAGTCGCCGACGTGGTGGCGTTCCTGGCCTCGGCGGACTCCCGCTGGGTGACCGGCCAGCACCTGGACGCCACCGGCGGGCTGCAGCTCGCGCTGCTCTGAGCGGAGCCGACGCGCCGGGGACGGGGAACCGGACCACCATGGGAGGGAGGGGAGTGGGCGGAGACCGGCCTGGGGCGGCCTCTCCTCTGCTAGATTGGTCTATACCACACCGTCCCACTCCAGATCGGCAGGCCCCGCGTGGAAGTTGTCATCGTCCCGGACGCCAAGGCAGGCGGCGAGCTCATAGCGGAGGCCATGGCCGCCCTGGTCCGGCGCAAGCCCGACGCCCTGCTCGGCGTGGCGACCGGCTCCACCCCGCTGCCCGTATACGAAGCCCTGGCCGCCAAGGTGAAGGCCGGCGAGGTCGACGCCTCCCGGGCCCGCATCTGCCAGCTCGACGAGTACGTCGGCCTGCCTGCCGGGCACCCGGAGTCGTACCGCGCCGTCGTGCTCCGCGAGGTCGTCGAGCCGCTCGGGCTGTCCGAGGCCGCCTTCATGGGCCCCGACGGCTCCGCCGCAGACGTGGTGGCGGCGTGCGAGGCGTACGACCGCGCACTGGCGGAGGCCGGCGGCGTGGACCTCCAGCTGCTCGGCATCGGCACCGACGGGCACATCGGCTTCAACGAGCCCTGCTCCTCGCTGGCCTCCCGCACCCGCATCAAGACGCTGACGGAGCAGACGCGCGTCGACAACGCGCGCTTCTTCGACGACGACATGGCCCAGGTCCCGCACCACGTCATCACCCAGGGCATCGGCACGATCCTGGACGCCCGCCACCTGGTGCTGCTCGCCACCGGCGAGGGCAAGGCGGAGGCCGTCGCGCAGACCGTCGAGGGGCCGCTGTCGGCCCTGGTCCCGGCGTCTGCGCTGCAGCTGCACCGGCATGCGACGGTGGTCGTGGACGAGGCCGCGGCGTCCAAGCTGAAGCTGGCGGACTACTTCCGGCACACCTACGCCAACAAGCCCGCGTGGCAGGGGCTTTAGGCGGCACCTCCCCCACGCGCACGAAGGGCCGGGCTCCCGTTTCGGGTGCCCGGCCCTTCTTCGTCCGCAGTACGTCCGGCCGCTGCGCGGGGGTCCAGGTCCGGAGCCCCCGGCAGCCGGTACTAGACCCCCGCGATGATCTCCGCAGCGGCGGCACCGCAGACGCGCCCGGCTCCGTGCGTCGCGATGTACAGCGCGCCGCGGGGCTCGGCCCGGGGGACGCCCATCTCCACCACCACCGTGTCCGGCCGCGCAGCGACCAGCGCGTCCAGGACCTGCACCATCCACGGGTGGCGGTGCGCGTCGCGGACCACCGCCACGACGGTGCGTTCGCCCGCCGCCGCCAGGACGTCCGCGGCCGTGGCGCCCTCCGGGAACACCCCGGACCCCGTCCCCGGTACCAGCGCGGCCAGTTCGGCGGCCACGCCCCACGGGGTCTCGTCGCCCACCGCGATGTTGGCGACGGGCGCGAGCGTGGCGACGTACGGGGCGGACACGGGCGCGGCGGTGCCGGAGACGACCACCGCGCGGCGGGCCGCCGCCAGGCCGATGCCGGGCGCGCTCCCCTCCAGCGGCGCGCCCGGCGCGGCGGCGGCCCGGGCCTGCCGGGTCCATCCGGCCAGCGCCCGTACCCGCGCGGCGGCGTCGGCGAGCCGCTCCTGCGGCAGCGCGCCCTCCCGTACGGCCGCCACCAGCGCATCGCGCAGCCGGAGCACGGTGGCCTCGTCGGCGAGCCCGCCGCCGACGCAGATCGCGTCGGCGCCGGCCGCGATGGCGAGGACCGAGCCGCGCTCGATGCCGTACGTCCCGGCGATGGCGTTCATCTCCATGCCGTCGGTGACGATCAGGCCCTCGTAGCCGAGCTCCTTGCGCAGCAGGCCGGTCAGGATCTGCGGGCTGAGCGTGGCCGGGCGGGTCGGGTCGAGGGCGGGCACCAGGATGTGCGCGCTCATCACGGCCTTGGTGCCGGCCGCGATGGCCGCCTTGAACGGGACCAGTTCGCGGGCCACCAGCGTGTCCAGGTCCACGTTGATGCGCGGCAGCGCGTGGTGCGAGTCGACGTTCGTGTCGCCGTGGCCCGGGAAGTGCTTGGTGCACGCGGCGACGCCGGCGGCCTGGAGGCCCTCGACGTAGGCGGCGGTGTGCCGGGCGGCGAGGTGGGTGTCGGCGCCGAAGGACCGTACGCCGATGACCGGGTTGTCCGGGTTGGAGTTGACGTCGGCGGACGGGGCCCAGTTGAGGTTGACCCCGCACTCGGCGAGGCGGCGGCCGAGTTCGCGGGCCACGTCCCGGGTCAGCGCGGTGTCGTCGACGGCGCCGAGGGCCAGGTTGCCGGGGAAGGACGAGCCGCCGCGGACCTCGAGGCGGGTGACGTCGCCGCCCTCCTCGTCGATGGCGACGAGGACGTCGTCGCGCTCGGCGCGCAGCCGCGCGGTGAGCGCGGCGAGCTGCTCGGGCGAGGCGATGTTGCGGCCGAAGAGGCCGACGGCGGTGAGGCCTTCGCCGATCTGGCGGAGCAGCCATGCCGGGGCGGTGGTGCCCTCGAAGCCGGGCTGGAGGACCGCGAGGGCGTCGCGGGTGAGCTGATCGTCCGCATCAGACGCAGTGACGCGGTGCGCAAGGACAGTCATGGGCCGTTATCCCTTCACGGCGCCGGCGGTCATGCCGCCGACGGCCTTGCGCTGGAGGAAGACGAAGATCACCAGGACCGGGACCGCGAACAGCGAGGACGCGGCCATCGTGGCGCCCCAGTCGTTGCCGAAGGCGGTCTGGAACTGGGTCAGCCACAGGGGCAGGGTCTGGGCGGTCTTGTCCTTGTTGAGGATCAGGACCATCGCGAACTCGTTCCAGGCGGTGATGAAGCCGAAGAGCGAGGTGGACATCAGGCCGGGGGCCAGCAGCGGGAAGATCACCTTGCGGAAGGCCTGGCCGCGGGTGCAGCCGTCGATCTGGGCGGCCTCCTCCAGCGTCACCGGGACGGCGGCGATGAAGCCGCGCAGGGTCCAGATGGTGAAGGGCAGGACCATCACGAAGTAGATCGCGGTCAGCAGCGGGAGGCTGTTCAGCATCTCGGCGTCGCGGGCGATCATGTACATCGCGATGACCATGACCTCCCAGGGGGCCATCTGCGCCATCATCACGCCGAGTACGAGGCCCTTACGGCCCTTGAACTTCATGCGGGCGATGGCGAAGCTCGCGGCGAGGGCGACGGCCAGGGCGAGGACGACGGCGCCGACGGTCACGATCAGGCTGTTCTGCACGTACGTCCAGAACAACTCGACGCCGGTGGCCTTGGTGAAGTTGTCCAGCGTCGGGGTGAAGACGAAGACGGGGTCCTTGGAGAGGATCTCCCCGGACGGCTTGAGGGCCGAGGAGAACATCCAGTAGACCGGGAAGACGAAGACCACGGCCAGGACGAGGGCGCCCAGGTTCTTCGCCACCGTGCCCGGGCGGAGCGGGCGGCGCGTGCGCAGCCGCTGTGCGGGCTTCTGGTGCTCCGGCGCGGCGGGTGCGGGCTTCGGCGCGGTGGTGGTGCTCACTGCTCCTCCTCCTGCTTCAGGATCAGGCGGAAGTAGAAGGACATGACGATCACGAGCATCACGATCGTCAGGACGGAGATGGCTGCCGCGAGCGCGTAGTGGCCCTGGCTCTGGCCCTCGACGAAGGCGAAGACGGGCAGGGTCTCGGAGGCGCGGTCGGGGCCGCCGCGGTTCATCGCGTAGACCTGGGTGAAGGCCTTGAAGACCCAGATCACCTCGAGGAACGTGGTGACGAGGAAGAACGGCTTGAGGTTCGGGAAGACGACCTGCCAGAACGTCTGCCAGCCGTTCGCGCCGTCCATCCGCGCGGCCTCGTACAGCTCGCCGCTGACGGTGGTCAGGCCGGCGTACATGTTGAGGGCGACGAAGGGGACGGAGCCCCAGACCACCAGGACCGTGACGATCACCAGGGTGGAGAAGCCGGACTCGAACCAGTTGTGCTGCTCGTAGCCGGAGAAGCCGAGGGTGCGCATGACCCAGTTCATGACGCCGAACTGCTCGTCGAACAGCCACTGGAAGACGGTGACGGACGCGACGATCGGCATGGCCCAGGCCATCACCAGGGCCATCGACAGGACCAGGCGCATCCACGTGCCGAGCCGGTTCAGCAGGATGCCGACGAGGCTGCCGATCAACATGATCAGCGCGACGTTGGCCGCGGTGAAGGCGAAGGTGCGCACGACGACGGTCCAGAAGTGCGCGTCGCCCAGCAGCTGGGTGTAGTTCTCGACGCCGTTGAAGGGCGCCTTCCGCTGGATGAACTCGATCTTGTCGACCTTCTGGAACGACAGGATCACGTTCTTGACCAGCGGGTACAGCAGCAGCGTGGCCAGGCTGAGGACCGCGGGCCCGATCAGGAGGTACGGCAGCCAGCCCGAGGGGAGCGACGTTCTGCCCCGGCGCGGAGACGAGGGAGGGGCCCCGGTGGTGGTGGGCGGCGGCGTCTGCTGCCGTCCGGCGGACTTCGGTGGTGCGTCCTGTGGAGCGGTCGCCGCTCCCTGGGAGTGCACGGTCATGTCTTGGTTACCTCGGCTGCGGTCGGGCGTCGCACGGGTCTGTCGATGCGCGACCGGGGGTGGGGGGGGGGGGGGGGGGGGGGGGGGAAAAGGAAGGGGGGGGGGGGGGGGGGGGGGGGGGGGGGGGGTTTTTTTTTTTTGGGTTGACCCACCTCGGTGAAGCGCCCCCC
>NZ_JBVIGX010000001.1:87061-165267 GCF_055570595.1 Streptomyces sp. NPDC031132 | reverse complement strand
GGCTTCTCGGGTGTGGCTGCGGGCGCCTTAGTGTTGTGCGTTCTCGGGTGGGGGTTGTCTCCCCCCCCCCCCCCCCCCCCCCCCCCGCCGTGCCCCCCCCCCCCCCCCCCCCCCCCCCCCCACCCCCGGTGCTGGGTGCTACTTGTTGATGCGGTTCGCGATTTCCTTGTCCGCGTCCGCGCCCGCCTTGGCGGCGTCCTCACCCTTCAGGACCTTGGTCATGAACTCCTTGAGCGGGTTGGGCTCGGTCTCGACGTTCGCCCAGCCCGGGGTGACCGGGGTGATCTTGCCGTTGGCGCCGGCCTTGGCCATGGCCTCGGCGAAGGAGCCCGCGGCCGGGGTGAAGTTCGCGCCGACCTGGTTGGGGAGCAGCGCGCCCTTGGTCTCGGCGGCGTACTTCGTCATCTGGTCCTTGCCGGCGGCGAGGGCCAGCCACTCCTTGGCGAGCTCCTTGTTCTTGGAGCGCTCGGCGACGGCGAGGTTCGAGCCGCCGAGGAAGACGGTGCCCGGCTTGTCGGCGGTCTTGCCCGGGATCGGGAAGTAGCCGAAGTCGGCTTCCTTGCCCGCGTCCTTCAGGGCCTTCTCCGCACCGCCGGCCTCCCAGCCGAGACCGATCCAGGAGGCGACGCCGCCCTTGGGAACGACGTCGGTGGACTGCTGCGGGGTGGCCTCGTCCTTGTCCTTGGGGGCGGTGGAGTAGGACTGGAGCTTCTTGTAGAACTCCATCGCGGACGCGGCCTGGGGGGTGCCGAGGCCGCCCTTCCACTTGTCGCCGTCCTTGACGGCGAGTTCGCCGCCCTCGTCCCAGACGAAGCCGGCGAGGACGTACCAGCTCTGGCCGGGCAGGTAGATCGGCTGCGAGGCCGGGTCCGCGGCCTTGAGCTTGTCGAGGCCGGCGACCCACTCGTCGCGGGTGGTCGGCGGGGTGACGCCCGCCTTCGCGAAGGCCTTCTTGTCGTAGACGACGACGCGGTTGGCCGCGTACCAGGGAGCGGAGTAGAGCTTGCCGTCGTACTCGGCAGAGGCGAGCATGCTCTTCTGCCAGGCGTCCGCGCCGAGCTTGGACTTGTCCTTGGTCAGGTCGGCGAGGCCGCCGGTGACCGCGTAGCCGGAGGTCTGGGTGTTGCCGAGCTCGAGGACGTCCGGCGGGGTGTTCTCGGAGAGGGCCGTGGTGACCTTCTCCTGGATGCCCTTCCACTGCTGCTCTTCGACCTTGACGGTGACACCCGGGTGCTTGGCCGAGAACTCCGCGTTGACCGCGTCGATCCAGGCCTTGGGCGCGGAGCCGTCCATCACCCAGACGGTGATCTCCTTGGCGCCGCCCGCGTCGGTCTTCCCCTTGTCGTCGCCGCCGTTGCCGCACGCCGCGACTCCGACCATCATGCCCGCGACACTGACCGCCGCGATGAGCTTGCGCTTCACGCCACCCTCCTCAGGGATGCTGCCTGCAACTTCCCTCGCCCGCCGCGGTGACATGCACCAAGTACTGCCCGTGGGGCCGGGATCTGATCCATATTGGTTTAGACCAGTAACCGGAGCTTGGCCTAGACCTTTAGGGGTGTCAAGGGTCTAATGAGCGGGTGATCGGTCCGTTACCGGACCGACACCTGGGGGAGGGAGGAGGCCTGCCCTCCCACCCGTGTCACGATGTGACCGCACATATCGGAGGAGCCGGTGACGGCAGCGAAACTGGAGTCGGGAAGGCGGGCGGCGATGTCCACCGAAGGGGCGACCACGGAGCCGGAGGGCGGGGCAGCCACTCGCACGGCGCGCGTGCCCAAGTACTACCGACTCAAGCGGCACTTGCTCGACATGACCGAGACACTGCCCCCCGGCACGCCCGTACCGCCGGAGCGCACGCTCGCGGCCGAGTTCGACACCTCGCGGACCACCGTGCGCCAGGCGCTCCAGGAGCTCGTCGTCGAGGGCCGGCTGGAGCGCATTCAGGGCAAAGGCACCTTTGTCGCGAAACCGAAGGTCTCCCAGCCGCTCCAACTGTCCTCGTACACGGAGGACATGCGGGCCCAGGGGCTGGAGCCCACCTCCCAACTCCTGGACATCGGCTACGTGACGGCCGACGACACCCTGGCCGGGCTGCTCAAGATCGCCACGGGCGGGCGGGTCCTGCGCATCGAGCGGCTGCGTCTGGCCAGCGGCGAGCCGATGGCCATCGAGACCACCCACCTCTCGGCCAAGCGCTTCCCCGCGCTGCGCCGCTCGCTGGCCAAGTACACGTCCCTCTACACCGCGCTCGCCGAGGTGTACGACGTACGGCTCGCGGAGGCCGAGGAGACCATCGAGACCTCCCTGGCCACCCCGCGCGAGGCGGGCCTGCTGGGCACGGACGTCGGCCTGCCGATGCTCATGCTCTCCCGCCACTCCCTGGACGCCGACGGCGAACCGGTCGAGTGGGTCCGCTCGGTGTACCGCGGCGATCGTTACAAGTTCGTGGCGCGACTCCAGCGCCCCGCTGTGTGATTCGTAGTTGACTCTCGTTCCGCTATACGGACGGGGGCTTACGTTCACCGGGCGAGCCCCCGTAGATTCCCTGCCTTTACGCAGATGATCAACGAGGGGACGAGGATCATGCCGGAACCGGAAGCAACAGGGACAGAACGGAACGCGGCGAGTCCGGGCACAGCGGCGGACTCGCCTTCCGCATCAGGGGACATGGCGGCGGAAGGCGCGACGTCGGGGGGCATGACCCCGAAGTCGATCGCCGTCTGGGTGCTCGTCGGCCTCGTCGGGGCCCTCGGGTGGGGCATCCTGGCGCTCTCGCGCGGCGAGGAGATCTCGGCCGCCTGGCTGCTCGCCGCCGCGCTGGGCTCGTACGCGATCGGCTACCGCTTCTACGCGCGCTTCATCTCCCACCGGGTCCTGAAGGTCGACAAGACGCGGGCCACCCCGGCCGAACGCCTTGACAACGGTGTCGACTTCCACCCCACCGACCGCCGGGTGCTCTTCGGCCACCACTTCGCCGCCGTGGCCGGCGCCGGTCCGCTCGTCGGCCCCGTGCTCGCCGCGCAGATGGGCTACCTGCCGGGCACCATCTGGATCGTCGCGGGCGTCATCTTCGCGGGCGCCGTCCAGGACATGGTCACCCTCTTCTTCTCCACCCGCCGCGACGGGCGTTCGCTCGGCCAGATGGCCCGGGACGAGATCGGCCCCGTCGGCGGAGCCGCCGCCCTGGTCGCCGTGTTCGCCATCATGATCATCTTGCTGGCCGTGCTCGCACTGGTCATCGTCAACGCGCTGGCGCACTCCCCCTGGGGCGTCTTCTCCATCGGCATGACCATCCCGATCGCCCTCTTCATGGGCTTCTACCTGCGCGTCCTGCGGCCGGGCCGGGTCACCGAGATCTCCGTCATCGGCGTCGCCCTGCTGCTGCTCGCCATCGTCGCGGGCGGCTGGGTCGCCGAGTCCTCGCTGGCGAGCACCTTCACGCTGGAGAAGGAGACGCTCGTCCTCTGGATGGTCGCGTACGGCTTCGTCGCCTCGGTGCTGCCGGTGTGGATGCTGCTCGCGCCCCGCGACTACCTGTCCACCTTCATGAAGGTCGGCACCATCGCGCTGATGGCGGTGGGCGTGGTGCTGGCGATGCCGACGCTGAAGATGCCCGCGGTCACCGACTTCGCCGCCCGCGGGGACGGGCCGGTCTTCGCCGGGTCGATGTTCCCCTTCGTCTTCATCACCATCGCCTGCGGCGCCCTGTCCGGCTTCCACGCGCTGGTCTCCTCGGGCACCACCCCGAAGATGATCCAGAAGGAGACCCAGGTCCGGGTCATCGGCTACGGCGCCATGCTGACGGAGTCCTTCGTCGCCGTCATGGCGATCATCGCGGCCACCATCATCGAGCCCGGCCTGTTCTTCGCGGTCAACTCCCCGCCCGGTGTCATCGGCATCACCGTCGAGACCGCCTCGCAGGCCGTGACCCACTTCGGCTTCGCCGTGTCGCCCGAGTACCTGGCGCAGGCCGCGAAGGACGTCGAGGAGGCCAGCCTGCTGTCCCGTACGGGCGGCGCACCGACGTTCGCACTCGGAATGTCGGAAATCTTCTCGTCCGTGGTCGGCGGCGCCGGGATGAAGGCGTTCTGGTACCACTTCGCGATCATGTTCGAGGCGCTGTTCATCCTGACCACCCTCGACGCGGGCACCCGCGTCGGCCGGTTCATGCTCCAGGACACCCTCGGCAACGTGCACAAGTCCTTCAAGGACATCAGCTGGAAGCCGGGCGTGTGGCTGGCGAGCGCACTCGTCGTCGGCGGCTGGGGCTACTTCCTGTGGGTCGGCATCAAGGACCCGCTGGGCGGCATCAACCAGCTGTTCCCGCTGTTCGGGATCGCGAACCAGCTGCTCGCGGCGGTCGCCCTGGCCGTCTGCACCACGCTGCTCGTCAAGTCCGGGCGGCTCAAGTGGGCCTGGGTGACCGGCGTCCCGCTGGCCTGGGACGTGGCCGTCACGCTCACCGCGAGCTACCAGAAGGTGTTCTCCGACGACGTGAAGGTCGGCTTCTTCGCGCAGCGCGACAAGTACCAGACCGGGATCGACGCCGGGAAGGTGCTGCCGCCCGCCAAGAACATGGACGAGATGCACACCGTGGTCACCAACGCCACCGTGGACGGCGCACTGTCGGCGCTGTTCGCGATCCTGATCATCATCGTGCTGCTGGACGCGGCGCGGACCTGCTTCAAGGCGATCGCCGCCCCGGAGACGGTCAGGCTGTCCGAGGTCCCGTGGACCGAGTCGAAGATCATCGCCCCGGCCGGGCTCATCGCGACGCCCGAGGAGCGGGCGGAGCTCGCCGCCGCCGGCCTGGACTCGGGCGGCGGCCGCGTGAAGGAGCCGGTGGCGTGAGCGGCGTCCGCGCGGCGCTGGCGAAGGCGCGGTTCTTCGTACGGGAGTTCTCGGGCGAGGCGGCGTACGACCGCTACGTCGCACACGCCCGCGCGCACGACCCCGCGGCCGAGGTCCTGACCCGCCGCGCCTTCGAACGCGCCCGCACGGACGCCCGCGAGGCAGACCCCCGCGAGGGCTTCCGCTGCTGCTGAGCCCT
Organism: Streptomyces sp. NPDC031132; assembly: GCF_055570595.1. NCBI lineage: Bacteria > Bacillati > Actinomycetota > Actinomycetes > Kitasatosporales > Streptomycetaceae > Streptomyces > Streptomyces sp. NPDC031132. The sequence continues at coordinate 160,214 of NZ_JBVIGX010000001.1, read as the reverse complement.
GACTCGCCGAAGGGCCCCGCCGGTCACGGCGGGGCCCTTCGGTGCGCTCAGCGCACCCACTCCTTGAGGGGCTCGGTGGGCAGGGTGATACCGACGGGCTCGGGAAGTTCGATGTCCTTGCCGAACGGAACGGTGCGGACACTCTCGTACCGGCTGCCGTCCGGCTCACTGTGGACAGTGACCTCGCAGGTCTCCCTGTCGATCAGCAAGTACACCGGAATGCCGGTCTCCGCGTAGCCACGGGGCTTCTCATGTCGGTCGCGGGCATCCGTGTCGGTGTCGTACGACGTCACCTCCACGACCATCAGTACAGGGTCGGGCTCGGCCCATTCCCCGTGTCCTGCAAGGGAGGCGGTCAACACCAAGACGCCATCAGGCCGAGCACGGCCATTGCGACACCGCTGGATCTTGATGCCCTGCTCGCCGTAGAACCACAGGTCCGGCCGCGACTGCATGCACATGCGCGACAGCCACACGATGATCGTCCCGTGGTTCCCATCCGGCGCCGCCTTGACCCCCAGCTTCCCCTTGATGAACTCGAACCGCAGCCCTTCGACCTCTCTGGCGGCCATCCGCGCCACGGTCTCGAACTCTTCGGTCAGCATCTGGGGCCGGTCGGTCATCACGGTCATGCCTCGCTCGCCTTCCTCGACGGTGCTGTCTCCGACGATAGCGCCGGGCACCGACATCCGTCCGGCACACTCGACCGCATGGACATCGTGATCAGGGAAGCGCTGGCGGCGGAGTACGGGACGCTCGGGGAGATCACCGCGCAGGCCTACCTCGGGGACGGGCTGCTCACCTTCGGCGACGACGACCCGTACCTCGCGCGGCTGCGGGACGTGGCCGGGCGGGCGCGCGACGGCGTGATACTCGTCGCCGCCACGAGCGACGGACAGCTCCTCGGCGGTGTGGCGTTCGCCGCCCCCGGGAGCCCGCTGTGCGACATCGCCGTGGCCGGCGAGGCCGAGTTCCGGATGCTGGCCGTCGCCCGAGCGGGCCGCGGGCGGGGTGCCGGGGAGGCGCTCGTACGGGCCTGCATGGAGCGGGCGAGGGCCATCGAGGGCGTACGGCGCCTCGTTCTGTCCACCACGGACGACATGGTCGGGGCCCACCGGATCTACGAACGGCTCGGCTTCGTGCGCACGCCCGAACGCAACTGGGAGCCCGTCCCCGGCCTCACTCTGCTCACGTACGGTCTCGAACTGTAGCCACGCCGACACAACATCTAGGGGGTCGCACAGGAACCGGCCCCCACATGTATGCTCATGCTCGCTGTCGTCGCAGGGGAATCCGGTGTGAATCCGGAACTGTCCCGCAACGGTATGAAGTACACCCATTGGTGTCACCGCAAGTCCGAGGACCTGCCGACAGTGCGCCCGGCTCGACCGAACCGGGTGCCGACACGTCCGGGCCTCGCGGTTGGGCCGGTGGACGCCGTGCGGTGTGCCCCCGAGGCGGTGCCCGCGCGCGCCCGCTCGCGCCCGCACCGCAGGTGTCCCGGAGCCGAGCGAGGGAGAGCTCCCCCCGTGACCATCGCGCCTTCCGCACCGCGCGCCGAGTCCGACCCGTCCGACACCGGAATCGAGACCGGGGGACCTGGGGCCGCACTGCTGCGTACCCTCACCGAGCTGACGGCCGACCTCCCCGACACCGACCCGGGCCGGGTCGCCGCCGCCGCGCTCCGCGGGCGCAGCGCCGCCGCCGACGAGGCCGAACTGCGCGGGCTGGCCACGGAGGCCGCCGCCGGCCTCATCTCCGAGGACCCGGCGTACTCCCGGCTCGCCGCCCGGCTGCTGACGCTGGCCGTCGCCGAGGAAGCCGCCGGCCAGGGGGCCACCTCCTTCTCCTCCTCCGTCGCGGTCGGCCACCGCGAGGGCCTGATCGCCGACCGCACCGCCGAGTTCGTCGCGCTGCACGCGAGCCGCCTGGACGCACTCGTCGAGCACACCCTCGCCGAGGGCGCCGACGACCGCTTCGGCTTCTTCGGCCTGCGCACCCTGCACAGCCGCTACCTGCTGCGCCACCCGATCACCCGCCAGGTCGTCGAGACCCCGCAGCACTTCATGCTGCGCGTGGCCTGCGGCCTCGCCGAGAACGACAGCGTCCAGGCCGTCGAGGAAGTGGCCTCCCTCTACCGGCTGATGAGCCGCCTCGACTACCTGCCGTCCTCCCCCACGCTCTTCAACTCCGGCACCCGGCACCCGCAGATGTCCTCCTGCTACCTGCTGGACTCCCCGCTGGACGAGCTCGACTCGATCTACGACCGCTACCACCAGGTCGCGCGCCTGTCGAAGCACGCCGGCGGCATCGGCCTCTCGTACTCGCGCATCCGCGCCCGCGGTTCGCTGATCCGCGGTACGAACGGCCACTCCAACGGCATCGTGCCGTTCCTGAAGACCCTCGACGCCTCCGTCGCCGCCGTGAACCAGGGCGGCCGCCGCAAGGGTGCCGCCGCCGTCTACCTGGAGACCTGGCACGCGGACATCGAGGAGTTCCTGGAGCTCCGCGACAACACCGGCGAGGACCAGCGCCGTACGCACAACCTGAACCTGGCGCACTGGGTCCCGGACGAGTTCATGCGCCGTGTCAACGCGGACGCCGACTGGTCGCTGTTCTCCCCGGCCGACGTGCCCGAGCTGGTCGACCTGTGGGGCGACGAGTTCGACGCCGCCTACCGCAAGGCCGAGGCGGACGGCCTGGCCCGCAAGAGCATGCCCGCCCGCGACCTGTACGGCCGGATGATGCGCACCCTCGCGCAGACCGGCCAGGGCTGGATGACCTTCAAGGACGCCTCCAACCGCACGGCGAACCAGACCGCCGAGCCGGGCCGGGTCGTCCACTCGTCGAACCTGTGCACCGAGATCCTCGAGGTCACCAACGACGGCGAGACCGCCGTCTGCAACCTGGGCTCCGTCAACCTGGGCGCGTTCGTCCTCACCGAGACGGGTGAGATGGACTGGGAGCGGCTGGACGAGACCGTCCGCACCGCCGTGACGTTCCTCGACCGCGTCGTGGACATCAACTTCTACCCGACCGAGCAGGCCGAGCGCTCCAACTCCCGCTGGCGCCCGGTCGGCCTGGGTGCGATGGGCCTCCAGGACGTCTTCTTCAAGCTGCGCCTGCCCTTCGACTCCGCCGAGGCGCGCGCCCTCTCCACCAAGATCGCCGAGCGCATCATGCTCGCGGCGTACGAGGCCTCCTGCGACCTGGCCGAGCGCCACGGCGCGCTCCCGGCCTGGTCGGAGACCCGCACCGCCCGCGGTGTCCTGCACCCGGACCACTACGACACCGCGCGCGCCTGGCCCGAGCGCTGGGACGCCCTGCGCGCCCGCGTCGCCGAGACCGGCATGCGCAACTCCCTGCTCCTCGCCATCGCCCCGACGGCGACGATCGCCTCGATCGCCGGCGTGTACGAGTGCATCGAGCCGCAGGTCTCGAACCTCTTCAAGCGCGAGACGCTGAGCGGTGAGTTCCTCCAGGTCAACGGCTACCTGGTGGAGGAGCTGAAGAGCCTCGGCGTGTGGGACGCCCAGACCCGCGAGGCCCTGCGCGACTCCAGCGGCTCGGTCCAGGGCTTCGGCTGGATCCCGGCCGAGGTGCGCGAGCTGTACCGCACGGCGTGGGAGATCCCGCAGCGCGGCCTGATCGACATGGCGGCGGCCCGTACGCCGTACCTCGACCAGTCGCAGTCGCTGAACCTGTTCCTGGAGACGCCGACCATCGGGAAGCTGTCCTCGATGTACGCGTACGCCTGGAAGCAGGGCCTGAAGACCACGTACTACCTGCGCTCGCGCCCGGCGACGAGGATCGCGCGCGCCGCGCAGGCGGCCACCCCCGTCGCACTGCCCCAGGCGGTCGCCGACGCCGAGGCGCTGGCCTGCTCCCTTGAGAACCCCGAGTCCTGCGAGGCCTGCCAGTAATGAGCTCCACCGACAAGAACAAGAACCTCCTGGACCCGGGCTTCGAGCTGACCCTCCGCCCCATGCGCTACCCGGACTTCTACGAACGCTACCGGGACGCGATCAAGAACACCTGGACCGTCGAGGAGGTCGACCTCCACTCGGACGTCGCCGACCTCGCGAAGCTGACGCCCGCCGAGCAGCACATGATCGGCCGCCTCGTCGCGTTCTTCGCGACGGGCGACTCGATCGTCTCGAACAACCTGGTGCTGACGCTCTACAAGCACATCAACTCCCCGGAGGCGCGCCTGTACCTGTCGCGCCAGCTGTTCGAGGAGGCCGTGCACGTCCAGTTCTATCTGACGCTGCTCGACACCTACCTGCCCGACCCGGACGACCGCGCGGCCGCCTTCGACGCCGTCGAGGAGATCCCGTCGATCCGCGAGAAGGCGCAGTTCTGCTTCAAGTGGATCAACGAGGTCGAGAAGCTGGACCGGCTGGAGACGCAGGCCGACCGCCGTCGCTTCCTGCTGAACCTGATCTGTTTCGCGGCGTGCATCGAGGGCCTGTTCTTCTACGGCGCCTTCGCGTACGTGTACTGGTTCCGTTCGCGTGGCCTGCTGCACGGCCTGGCCACCGGCACCAACTGGGTGTTCCGCGACGAAACCATGCACATGAACTTCGCGTTCGAGGTCGTGGACACGGTCCGCAAGGAGGAGCCGGAGCTCTTCGACGACGCGCTCCAGCAGCAGGTCACGGACATGCTGAAGGAAGCCGTGGAGGCGGAGCTGCAGTTCGGCCGCGACCTGTGCGGTGACGGCCTGCCGGGCATGAACACCGAGTCGATGCGCGAGTACCTGGAGTGCGTCGCGGACCAGCGCCTGGTCCGCCTCGGATTCCCGCCGGTGTACGGCTCGCAGAACCCGTTCTCCTTCATGGAGCTCCAGGGCGTCCAGGAGCTGACGAACTTCTTCGAGCGCCGCCCGTCGGCCTACCAGGTCGCGGTCGAGGGCACGGTCGACCTGGACGAGGACTTCTAAGTCGCCTGCTCCAGTGGCTTGATAGCGTCCCCGCCCATGGGGAGAACGACTCGGGTGACCGGGGTCCTGGGCGGGGGCGCTTCGTCGTGTCCGTGACCGGGTGGGCCGGGCGGGCGCGGTTGCGGCCGGGGGGCGTGGTGTACGGGGGCGCCGTCGGGTCCGCCACCGCGCACGCGCACCACTCCGTGCAGGTCATCGTCGCACTGGGCGGGGACGAGCTGCTGATGGCCGGGCCGGGCGGGGAGCCGTTCCGGTGCCGGGCGTACGTGGTCCCGTCCGGGGTGCGGCACGCCGTGCTGGGCCGGGTTCCCCGCGGGGTGGTACTGCACTACGACCCGCTCTCCGTCACCGGGCGCCGGCTCGCGGCGCTGGCGGGGGACGCGGGGGACCTCGTACCGGATGCGCTGCCCGCCGATCCCTTCGAGGCGGCCTGCGCGCTGGACTCCGTACTGCCCCGAGGGCCGCTGCCGCGTGCGGATCCGCACCCGGGGCTGGCGCGGGTGCTGGCCTGGCTGCCCGGGCGGGAGCACGTACGGCTCTCCGAGGCGGCCGAGGTGGCGTGTCTGTCGGAGAGCCGCCTCGCGCACCTGTTCCGGGCGGAGCTGGGGCTGCCGTTCCGCCCGTACGTCCTGTGGCTGCGGCTGATGCGGGCCGCCGAACTCGCCTCCCAGGGGCACTCCCTGACGGACGCGGCGCACGGCGCGGGTTTCGCCGACGGGGCACATTTCAGCCGGGTGTGGCGGCGGATGTTCGGGATCCCGCCGTCGGACTTCACCCGCACCATCCAGTGGATGTAGCAGGTTCGTTCAAGCGTGGGCGGGGCCCTCGGCCGCACCGTGGACGCATGCGAAACATGATGAAGAAATGCATCGTCGCCTGCACGCCGAAGACCATGCCGCCTGCCGTGCGCCAGGCCTTCGAGGCCGAGCTGCGCCGCGCCCGTGACGCCGCGCCCGACACCGACGTCATGTGGACCGCCCTGGAGCGGGCCCACATCATCTCCCAGGCCTGGGCCTGGCCCCACACCCGTGCGCACTGGCACATGTTCCGGCTCGCGGTGCGCTGCCGGGACCGGGCGGAGACGGTGGGGCAGGTGGTGCGGATCCTGGTCGCGGGGGCCGGGTCAGTGACCGGGCGCGTGCCGTACGGAAACACGGGGCGTACGGCGGCGGGGCTGCTCACTCCCATGCCCGTCCCGGATGACCTGCGCACGCTGCTTGGCCGCGCGTAGCTGCCGGTCGATGCGGCGGTCGCGCAGGGCCCCGTAGAGCGCGGGCCCCAGCAGCAGGGCGGCGATGGCGAGGACGACGAGGAAGTCGAGGAACGTGTTCATGACTCCACTGTCGCCAGTGCGCAGAAAACCGGACAGTGGCAGGACTGTCATGGAAGTGCGAATTACTGCCACACTGGGGGCATGCTGAACAACGTGGCCGTGGCCCTCGTGAACGGCGTCGCCCCCTTCGAGCTCGGGATCTTCTGCGAGGTCTTCGGGATCGACCGCAGCGAGATGGGGCTGCCGGTGTACGACTTCGCCGTGTGCGCGGCGGAGGACCACCGTTCCCGGACCGGCGACGGGCACTTCGACGTCGTCGTCCCGCACGGGCTGGAACGGCTGGAGAGCGCGGACCTGATCTGCGTGCCCGCCGACCGCGCGGCGGCGACCCGGGAGTACCCCGAGCCGCTGCTGGAGGCGCTGCGCCGGGCCGTCGACCGGGGTGCGCGGGTGCTGAGCGTGTGCAGCGGGGCCTTCGTGCTCGGCGCCGCCGGGCTGCTGGACGGCCGGCGCTGCACCACGCACTGGATGCACTCGCCGGCCCTGGCCCGGCGTTACCCGAAGGCGAAGGTGGACCCCGACGTGCTGTACGTGGACGAGGGCCCGGTGATCACCGCTGCGGGCACGGCTTCGGGCATCGACGCGTGCCTGCACGTGGTCCGCCAGGAGCACGGCGCCGAGGTGGCCAACACCATCGCCCGGCGGATGGTGGTCCCGCCGCACCGGGACGGCGGCCAGGCCCAGTTCATCCAGCGGCCGCTGCCGCGCACGTCGTGCGACACGGTGGGCGAGGTGATCGGCTGGATGGCCCGCCACCTGGACGAGGAGATCACCGTCGAGCAGCTCGCGGAGCGCGCGCACATGTCACCGCGCACCTTCGCCCGCCGCTTCCTCCAGGAGACGGGGACGACCCCGTACCAGTGGGTGCTGCGGCAGCGCGTCCTGCTGGCGCAGGAGCTCCTGGAGGCCACGGACGACACGGTCGACGCGATCGCGGGCCGCAGCGGCTTCGGCAACGCGGCGGCCCTGCGCCACCACTTCCTGCGCGCCCTGGGCACGACCCCGAACGCCTTCCGCCGCACGTTCCGCGGCCCCCGGGCCGTGGCTTAGGCGTACGGAAGGCCGAGGCCTACGCAAGCCCTACGGAAGGCTCGGGCGTTCGGAACGCTCAGGCGTTCGGGACGGTTTCGTAGCGCGGGGTGCCCTCTTCCATCTGGCGCAGGGCGTCCTTGCGGTCGCGCTTCGAGAGGCGGTCGATGTACAGGTACCCGTACAGGTGGTCCGTCTCGTGCTGCAGGCAGCGCGCGAAGTAGCCCGTGCCGCGCACCTTGATCGGGTTGCCCTGCGCGTCCTGGCCGGTCACCTCGGCGTAGTCCGGGCGGGCCAGCGAGGCGTACGCGGTCGGGACCGACAGGCAGCCCTCGTTGGAGTCGTCGAGCACGCGGGAGCCGGCCGGGAGCTCCACGAGCTTCGGGTTGACCACGACGCCGGTGTGGCGCACGCCGTCGTCGTCGGGGCAGTCGTAGACGAAGACCTTGGCGTCGACGCCGATCTGGTTCGCGGCCAGGCCCACGCCCTCGGCGGCCTTCTGGCTGGCGAACATGTCGTCGATCAGCTGCGCCAGTTCGTCGCCGAACTCGGTGACGTCCTTGCACTCGCGGTGGAGGACCGGGTTGCCGACGACCGTGATCGGGCGGGCGGTGCCGCGCTCGCGGTGGGCGAGCTCGCGCTCCGCACAGTCCTCGGTGTCCACGACGTACCCGTCGTTCACAAGCTCGACGACCTCGTTCTCCTGCTGCGCCATGTCCGCCGTACGCCTTCCGTAAGTCCACCCGTTCACCAATGTGCCGGTACAGCCTACGGTGCCCGGTCAGCAGACTTCCTCGAGATCCCGCCACTCCCGGGTCTCCGGGCTGTCCGCGACCCAGCCGTCGAGCAGTCCGCGCACCAGTCCGGCCGGCGCCGCGATGCCGCATTCCCGTTCCGGCACCCACAGCGGGCCGGAACCGTTCGTACGGTGCCCGAGCGGTCCGGGATGCCCCGGTTCGCTGTGGTCGTGCGGGTCCAGGTGCTCGCCGTCGCCCTCGCCGCTCGGCATCACGCTCTCCGAGCAGGTCCGGCACAGCAGCCGCACCGACGACGACCAGTCCTCTGCGGCGAAGCCGGCGTCCGAGGCCAGCTGCTCCAGCGCGTCGCGGTCCGCCTCGGTGGCCGCCTCGAGCAGCACCACCCAGGTCGGCACCGGCGAGGGCGCCCACAGCTCGATCTCGTCGAAGACGGGGTACGAGGGCCCGGCCGCGGTGACCCGCTCGCCGTGCGGGACCCCGTCGTGCAGGACGACCTCGCCCCAGCGGCGTCCCGAGGACGGCAGCGGGATCGACAGGACCTCCATGCGGGCCGGGTCCAGCCGGCGGCCCCAGACCACCTCGGCCTCCCCCTCGGGGGACAGCCGTACGGCGGCGCTGCCGAGCTCCATGCCGACCGGTTCGCCGCTGTTCTTCTTCCCGCCGACGGCGGCGTCCCCGGGCACCTTCAGCCCGTACGCCTGCCAGGCCCGGCGGGCCAGCGGCCAGTCCTGCAGCGCGGTCGCGGCGATGCCGACGTTCCACCAGTCCGGGGCGCCGGTCTCGCGGTCCAGCAGGGCCACGGCGCGCAGCCCGGCGGCCCGCGCCTGCTCCCAGTCGTGCCGGAACTTGTGCAGCAGGGCCAGGTTGAACCAGGACTCGGACAGCCAGGGCTCCAGGTCGGCGGCTCTGGTCAGCAGCGCGCCCGCGTCCTCGTACCGCCCGTCGCCGATCAGCGTGAACGCGCGGTCGGTGGCCTGCCGCCACGAAGCGGAGGGCCGATGCCGTACCTTCCCGAAGATCCTCACGATTCCCGCCTGCCGGTCCAACGGTGCAGCCTTGCGGACACCCTCACGGACACTCCTACTGGCATCCAACCATGCCCACTCGGACGGCCGCTCATTACCCATGGGTTACCCAAGTGGGACTTGACTGACTCTGTCACGTCCGCCCCTGGCCAGAACCCTTGCAAGACACTCCACGACCTCTGGCTGGTAGTCGCGCCCGGTGCCCAGCCGCAGCTGCTCCAGGGCCGCCAGTGAGCCACCCGGGTGAAGGGTCCCGCCCAGCAGGTCGTCGTACGCGTTGACCGCCCGTACGATGCGCGCCAGGGCGGGCTGGTCCCGGTACGGGTCCGCCTGCCGCTCCACGACCACGGCCACCTCGGCGGGCACCCCGGTCTGCCGGGCGACCTCCCCGCCGAGCACGGCGATCCGGCGGGCCTCGGCGGCGGGCAGCCCGGCGGTGGCCCCGGCCCGGACCGGGTCGACGAGGGACAGCTGGCCGATGTCGTGCATGAGGGCGGCGTATTCCAGCACGGTGAGCTCCCGCTCCGACAGCCCGAGCTCCCGGCCGACGGCGCAGCTCAGCGCGGCGACGCGGCGGGAGTGGCCCGGGCGGGTACAGCCGGCGATCTCGGTGGCCCGGGCCAAGGAGGTGATGGTCTGGCGGTAGGTGGTGCGGATCGTGGTGATCCGGTGGAAGGACAGCTGGGTCAGCAGCAGGGGCACGCAGAGGACGGGCAGCGCCCACAGCCCGGCGACGGCCACGCCGAGGGCCATGACGACCCCGGTGGCGCAGATCGCCGAGCCGATGCCGAGCTGGGCGCGCAGCTCGTCGCGCAGCAGCGGCCCGTAGGGCCGGCCCGTGCGGGCGCCGGCCGGCGCGGCGGCGAGCACGGCGTCGCACAGGGCGGTGAGGCCGAGCAGGAAGAGCAGGAAGAGGACGAGGTACGGGCCCTGCCCGATGCCGTGCTCCAGCCGTCCGGAGTTGTAGAGCGGCTGGAAGCAGACGGCGGCGAAGGCGACGGTGAGGACCCGGCGGGCCAGGTGGTCGGCGGCGGGGCCGCGCCCCCGGGCGATGTGCGGGACGATCCCGGCGAGCGCCGCGGCGACGACGACCGCGACGATCTGGAGCACCCCGTGGTGGGTGGACTGGGCGGCGTTCGGGCCGAGCAGGGCGTACGCGAGGGCGCCGGCGGAGCCCAGCGGTGCGGGCTGGCGGTCCTCGGCCGCGTCCCGGGCGGCGTGCGCGTCCCGGTCGGCCGTGCGGTCGCGGGTGTCGCCCGTGTCGCGGCGGGCGAGCTCGCCGCAGGCGATCAGGGTGCCGAAGGCCAGGGCGGTGCCGGGCTCGACGACGCCGTACCAGAGGGTGTGCCCGAGCCCGGCCAGGGTCAGCGCCGCGGCGGCCCCGCGCACCGTCCACACGACCGCGCCCCTCATGTCCCGCCCCCGCCGTCCGGTTCCTGTCCGGCCCGCGGGTCCACGGTCCGTACGCCCAGGCGGGCGCCCTGGGCGGGGAGCCCGGACAGCCCGGGGCCGCCCGGGTCCGGGACGGCCGCGGCGGGGACGGCCGCCACAGGAGTGGCGGCGGCTGCGGCAACGGCCGCCACCGCACGGCCGGGAGCGGGAGCGGACCCGGCCGGGATCACCTGCACGTCGTCGTCCGCGGTGACCACCGGGTGCCAGCCTTCCCGGCCGATCGCGTCCACCAGCGCGTGCACCATCGCCGGGTCGAAGTGCGCCCCCGCGCACCGCTCGAGCTCGGCCAGGGCCACCGGCACCGGCCGGGCCCGGCTGTACGAGCGGGTCGAGGTCATCGCGTCGAAGGCGTCGGCCACCGCCACCACCCGGGCCAGCACCGGGATCTGCTCGCCGGCCAGCCCGTACGGATAGCCGGTGCCGTCGATCCGCTCGTGGTGGTGCAGGATCGCGGACCGGGCCTCCCCGAGGAAGCCGATGCCGCGCACCATCTCGTGGCCGTACTCGGGGTGCAGTTCGATGACCCGGCGCTCCTCGGGCGTCAGCGGCCCGTCCTTGCGCAGCAGCCGGGTCGGGACGCCGAGCTTGCCGACGTCGTGCAGGATCCCGGCGATCCGGACGACCTCGAGCCGGTCCTCGGCCATGCCCAGCTCGCGGGCGATCATCGCCGAGGCCTGGCCGACGCGCTCGCTGTGGCCGCGCGTGTAGCGGTCCTTGAGGTCGACGGCCTGGACGAGCGCCCGGATCGTGGCCTGGTGGGCGGCCCGTTCGCGGTGGTACTGGGCGAAGACCCAGCAGGAGATGTACATCGGCAGCAGGACGAGCAGTGCGGCCGGGAGCCCGTAGGGGCTGCGCCACATGACGGCCATCATCAGGCCGGCGAGGCCGTGCACGCAGTGCGGGGCCAGGGAGAGGGTGAGCAGTCCGCGCCACGCGGTCCGCGCGGGCCGTCCCTCGGCGGCGGCCAGGATGCCCGCGTCGAGGGCGGTCAGTACGAGGCAGAAGGCGGCGGCCGCGGCCCCCGCGGGGAGCATCGCGTACGGGAACTCCGCGAGCCGGCCGGCCGCACCGGGCGGCCCGGACCCCCCGAAGGCCGCGCCGAAGGAGCCCTCGAAGGGGCCGCCGAGCGTGGCCGGCCCGCCCAGCAGGGCGAACGTCCACCCCGCGGCCCAGGCGGCCGTGGCCTGCTGCGCCGCGTGCCACACCCGGCGCACCGTGGCGGGCCGCTGGACCACGGCCTGGGCGAACCCGCCGGGCAGCGCGACGAGCGCGGCGGCGGCCGGCGGCAGCAGGAAGACGGCGGCGAGCACCACGGGGAAGAAGGCGCCGATGCCCTCGGGGACCCGGCTGCGGCTGCCCGGCAGGGGGCACAGCTTGACGAGTTCGCAGCCCAGGTAGAGGAGGGTGAGCAGCCCGACGACGGGCCAGGGGGTGCCGGAACCGGCGAAGGCCGGGGCGGTGCAGGCGAATGCCGCGAGGACGGCGCACAGGATGACGGCCCACGTGGGGCACGGGCGCGCCGCCGGCGGAAGTACCCGCATGGCGCTCTCCTCCCCTGTGCCGTGCGCACCGGTACCGCCGGATCGCACCGGCACCGTTTGGGGAGAATAGGTGTGGCCCCTTGTGCAGCGGGCCACATTTTCGTATTGCGCCGTACGGGCGCCCCCGGATTAGCACCTTCGGGTGAACGAAGTGGATTTCCAGGGGCAGTTGTTCGATCAGCCGGTGGCGGGATCCGCGGTCACGTCGTGATCGGGGACGGCCTGGCCCGAGCGGATCAGCTCGATCCGGCCCATGACCTTCGAGCGCAGATCGGTCGGCACGTCGTCCGAACCGCAGCAGCGCTTCACCAGCTTCTTCACGGCCTGCTCGAGGCCGTACTTCTCCAGGCAGGGATTGCACTCGCCGAAGTGCGTCTCGAACTTCGTGCAATCGCTGTCCGGCATCTCGTGGTCCAGGAACTCGTACAGGTGGTCCAGGACCTCAGAGCACTCCGTCTCGTGCGGCTCTCCGCAGCTCATGAGCCCGAGCCTTTCAGGTCGTTCGACTCTCCCGCGCCGGCCGGGACCAGCCCGCGCTCACGGGCATAGTCCTCCAGCATTCCGCGGAGTTGACGGCGGCCACGGTGCAGTCGCGACATGACCGTACCGATGGGTGTACCCATGATGTCCGCGATCTCCTTGTACGCAAAGCCCTCTACGTCGGCAAGATAGACCGCGATGCGGAACTCCTCCGGAATGGCCTGGAGCGCTTCCTTCACATCCGAATCGGGCAGGTGGTCGAGTGCCTGCGATTCGGCGGAACGCAGCCCCGTCGACATGTGCGACTCGGCGCGCGCGAGCTGCCAGTCCTCGATCTCCTCCGCCGCGCTGCGCTGCGGTTCACGCTGCTTCTTGCGGTAGGAGTTGATGAACGTGTTGGTCAGAATGCGGTAGAGCCACGCCTTGAGATTGGTGCCCTCGCGGAACTGGTGGAAGGACGCGTATGCCTTCGCGTACGTCTCCTGGACCAGGTCCTCGGCGTCGGCCGGATTGCGCGTCATGCGCAGGGCGGCCGAGTACATCTGGTCGAGGTAGCCGAGGGCGTCCCTCTCGAAGCGCGCATTGCGCTCCGGGGTTGTCTCCTCCGCGTGGCCTTCGTCGGTCCCAGCGACAGGACCCACCTCCTCCGACTGCGTGACGGCTCCGAAAGCGGACCCACTCGAATCGGAGAATAGTCGACCATCCCGGCCTTCCGCCGCCTGAAGCAGGCCGCGCTTGGGCCCGGGCAGGACCGTCCAGTCCAGGCCTGCCGCCTGCGGACGGTGCTGGCTGATGACCTGGGTCATGCGGCTCCCTCTCCTCCGACGATTTCCCGTGCGTTTCCGACATCCGGCACAACAGAGGGGCGGGGCCGCGCATTCCCGGGGTTTGGGGCCTCTGCCGGGCCGGCGTCGAAAGGTGATCGGGATCACGTCAGAGGGGAATTCCGGCGAGCCACGCGGCGACGGCCCCGGTGATCACCTCGAGGGTTTCCTCCTGGGTCGGTCCGGCCTTCTTCGGCACCGCGAAGCCGTGATCGGCGTGCGGGACCTCCACCAGTTCGTACGCCGTCTGCGCGGTCGGCGGCGGGAACTCCTCGGGCCGCCCGAAGGGGTCCCGGCCGCCCTGGACGACCAGGGTGGGCCGCCCGGCCCCGGTCAGCTCCCCGGCCCGGGACTTCTCGGGCCGGCCCGGGGGGTGCAGCGGGAACGCGAGGGCGAGCACCGCGGCCGCCCCCAGCTCGGTGGCGGTCCGACAGGCCACCCGGGCCCCGGCGCTGCGGCCGCCCGCCACCACGGGCAGCCCGGGCCCGGCCAGCGCCGGCCACAGGGCGCGCCAGCCCTCGTCGAGCACCTTGGGCGCGGCGGCCACCTTCTTCCCGGCGACCCGCCACGGCTGCTCGACCAGCGCCACGGTGACCCCCTGGGCGGGCAGGGCCGCGGCCAGGGCCCGGAGGTCTCGGGCCTCGATCCCGCCGCCGGCGCCGTGGCTGACGGCCAGCACGAGGCGGGCCGTACGGGCCGGAGCGGGGTGCCAGGTGATGCGGGCCTCGCCCGCCGGGGTGTCGACGCTCTCGGTACGCGTGGTCATGCACCCCATCCTGCACGGGTCAGAACAGCGTGCACTCCTCCGGCGCGGCCAGCTCGTCGAGCAGCTCCGGCCCGTTGTTGCGCACGTTGCTGACGGCCGTGGACACCGGGTACGCGCGCATCAGCCCGCCCGGCGGCGGCGCGAGCAGGGCCTGGAGTTCGTCGGTGTCGGTGCGGGCGGGGTCCAGCCAGGCGTCCCAGCGGTCCGGGGTCAGCATCAGCGGCATCCGGGGGTGGATCTCGGCGAGCGAGGCCGGGCCCTCGGCGGGGGCCACGGCCAGCGGCCCGGTCTCGGCCTCGGCGGTGATCACCGAGCAGGTCGCCCACCAGGCCTGCGGGTGGTCGCCGGGGAGGGTCGGGTCGCGCCAGAACTCGTATATCCCTGCCATCGCGAAGACGGATCCGTCGGCGGGGAGCACGAAGTAGGGCTGCTTGCGGGCCCGCTTCTTCTTGCCCTCGACCTCGAGCTGCCGTTCGTCGTGGGCGGTGACCCACTCGTAGTACCCGTCGGCGGGGACGATGCAGCGGCGCTGTGCGAAGGGCCTGCGGAAGGACGGCTTCTCGGCCAGCGTCTCGGACCGGGCGTTGATCATCCGGGCGGCGCCGTCGGGGTTCTTCGCCCAGGAGGGGACGAGCCCCCACTTCAGGGTGCGCAGCTGACGAACCGGACGCGGATCCGGAGCGTCCTTCACAGGACGGTCGAGGACGACGTGGACCTCCTTCGTCGGCGCCACGTTCCAGTCGGGGGCCAGCGTCTCCTCCGGCTCCCACCGCTCGATGCCGAAGGCCTCCACCAGGTCCTCGGGCTTGCGACTCGCTGCATACCTTCCGCACATGGCTGCCACACTGCCATCTCACCCGCACACCACCGCAAGGAGTCCGCCACTCTATGGACAGCACCACGACCGCCGGCCTGTGGGACCGGCTGACCGGCATACAGACCCCGCCGGCCCTGTGGCTGGTGATCGCGACGGGCGTGGTGGCGCTGGCCGCCGTGGGGCCGCGCCCGCTGTGGCGGCTGTCCCGCAACGCCGTGACCATCGCCCACGAGGGCGGCCACGGGCTGATCGCCCTGCTGACCGGACGGAAGCTGGACGGGATACGGCTGCACTCCGACACCAGCGGGGTCACCGTCAGCGTCGGCAAGGCGACCGGGCCCGGGATGATCCTGACCGCCGCCGCCGGGTACCCGGCGCCCTCGCTGCTCGGGCTCGGCGGGGCCGCGCTGCTGTCGGCCCACCGGATCACGCTGCTGCTGTGGGCGGCCACCGTGCTGCTGCTGGCGATGCTGGTGATGATCCGGAACGCGTACGGCGCCCTGACGGTGGTGCTGTCCGGCGCCGCGTTCGTGCTGGTCTCCTGGCTCGCCCCGGCCGAGGTCCAGGCGGTCTTCGCGTACCTGGTGGTGTGGTTCCTGCTGCTGGGCGGCGTACGGCCCGTCTTCGAGCTGGGCGCCAAGCGCCGGCACGGCGGGGCGCCGGATTCCGACGCGGACCAGCTGGGGCGGCTCACCCACGTCCACCCGGTGGCCTGGCTGCTCCTCTTCCACGCCGTCGCGCTGTGCTCGCTCATCGGCGGCGGGCGCTGGCTTCTCAACCTCTGAGACGGACCCCTGCCCGGCCCCGCTGCGGCGGCGCGATCAAGATCTGGGTTCGGCAGGAGCCACTAAAGTGGGGGCCATGACCGAGACCCCCGCGCTCCACGCCCTCTGGCCCGCTCCGCTCGCCGACGGCGCCGTCCACGCCACCGTCACCGTGCCCGGGTCCAAGTCGGTCACCAACCGCGCCCTCGTCCTCGCCGCGCTCGCCGCCGAGCCGGGCTGGGTGCGCCGCCCGCTGCGCTCGCGCGACTCCCAGCTGATGGCGGACGCGCTGCGCGCGCTGGGCGTCGGCATCGAGGAGACCGCCTCCTCCAGCTCCGGCGACGGAGCCGGCGGCGAGGCCTGGCGGATCATCCCGGCGGCCCTGCACGGCCCGGCCACGGTCGACGTCGGCAACGCGGGCACGGTCATGCGCTTCCTGCCGCCCGTCGCCACGCTGGCCGCCGGCGACATCCGCTTCGACGGCGACCCGCGTTCCTACGAGCGCCCGCTCGGCCAGGTCATCAGCGCCCTGCGCACCCTCGGCGCCCGGATCGACGACGACGGCCGGGGCGCGCTGCCCCTGACGGTCCAGGGCGGCGGGGCCCTGGAGGGCGGCGTCGTCGAGATCGACGCCTCCAACTCCTCGCAGTTCGTCTCGGCGCTGCTGCTCTCCGGCCCGCGCTTCAACCAGGGCGTCGAGGTCCGGCACACCGGCACCGCCCTGCCGTCGATGCCGCACATCCGGATGACGGTGGAGATGCTGCGCGCGGCGGGCGCCCAGGTCGACACCCCCGAGGCGGGCGGCGAGCCGAACGTGTGGCGGGTCGCGCCGAGCGCGCTGCTGGGCCGCGACATGGTCGTGGAGCCGGACCTGTCGAACGCGCAGCCGTTCCTGGCGGCGGCCCTGATCACCGGCGGCACGGTCACGATCCGGGACTGGCCGCGCCGCACCACCCAGCCCGGCGACGAACTGCGCCGGATCTTCACCGAGATGGGCGGCTCCTGCGAGCTGACCGACGCGGGCCTGGTCTTCACCGGCAGCGGCAAGATCCACGGCATCGACGTGGACCTGAGCGAGGTCGGTGAACTGACCCCCGGCATCGCGGCCGTCGCGGCGCTGGCCGACTCCCCGTCCACCCTGCGCGGGGTGGCGCACCTGCGGCTGCACGAGACGGACCGGCTGGCGGCGCTGACCGCGGAGATCAACGGCCTCGGCGGCGAGGTCACCGAGACCGCGGACGGCCTGCACATCCGCCCGCGCCGGCTGCACGGCGGCGTCTTCCACACGTACGACGACCACCGGATGGCCACCGCGGGCGCGGTGATCGGCCTGGCGGTGGAGGGCGTGGAGATCGAGAACGTGGCGACGACCGCGAAGACCCTGCCGGACTTCCCGAAGATGTGGGCTCACATGCTCGGCGAAGCCCCGCGGGTTGCGGGAGCGTAGGGCCCGTCATGCGCAGGTACGGCAAGCACACCGACGAGGACGACATCCGCCAGCGGCCCAACCCCAAGGGCAACCGGCCCCGGACCACCATCCGGCCCAAGCACGAGGACGCGGCCGAGGGCTTCGTCCTGACCGTCGACCGCGGTCGGCTGACCTGCCTGGTCGACGGCCGCTCGATCACCGCGATGAAGGCCCGCGAGCTGGGCCGCAAGGCGGCGGTGGTCGGCGACCGGGTCTGGATCGTGGGCGACCTGACGGGCAAGAAGGACACCCTCGCGCGGATCGTGCGGATCGAGGAGCGCAAGTCCGTCCTGCGGCGCACCGCGGACGACGACGACCCGTACGAGCGGGTGGTCGTCGCCAACGCGGACCAGCTGGCGATCGTCACGGCGCTGGCCGACCCGGAGCCGCGGCCCCGGATGATCGACCGCTGTCTGGTGGCCGCGTACGACGCCGGGCTGGAGCCGCTGCTGGTGCTCACGAAGTCGGACCTGACCTCCCCGGACAAGATCCTGGAGATCTACTCCACGTTCGGCCTGAACTACGTGGTGACCAACCGCGAGGAGCTCGCGAGCGGCGACGCCGCCGACCGGGTGCGCGAGCGCCTCAACGGCCGGATCACCGCCTTCGTGGGCCACTCGGGCGTCGGCAAGACCACCCTGGTGAACTCGCTGGTCGCCGAGGGCCGCCAGCGCGCCACCGGCCACGTCAACGCGGTGACCGGCCGCGGCCGGCACACCACCACCTCGGCGCTGGCGCTGCCGCTGCCGGGCGGCGACGGCTGGGTCATCGACACCCCGGGCGTGCGCTCCTTCGGCCTGCACCACGTGGACCCGTCCCGGGTGATCCTGGCCTTCCCGGAACTGGTTCCGGGTACGGAGGGCTGCCCGCGGGCCTGCAGCCACGACGAGCAGGACTGCGCGCTCGACAAGTGGGTGGAGGACGGCCACGCGGATCCGGCGCGCCTGTACTCGCTGCGGCGGCTGCTCCAGACCCGCGAGCGCCGCGAAGGAGACTGATCGTCCGGCGGGGTTTGCCGGGTACCACGTCTGGTAAATGCATAATCGCACCACGTGACACGACGTCACCTGACGCGGGGAGGCATGGCCATGGCGTGGCTGCTGGTGGTCGTCGCCGGAATCCTGGAGACCGGTTTCGCGGTCTGCCTCAAGCTGTCCCACGGGTTCACCCGGCTGTGGCCGACCATCGCCTTCGCCGCGTTCGCGCTCGGCAGCTTCGGGCTGCTGACCCTGGCCCTGAAGAAGCTGGACGTGGGCCCGGCCTACGCGGTGTGGACGGGCATCGGGGCCGCCGGGACCGCCATCTACGGCATGGTCTTCCTCGGCGACCTGGTCTCGACCCTCAAACTCGTCTCGATCTCGCTGGTCATCCTGGGCGTCATCGGCCTCCAGCTGTCCGGTTCGGCTCACTGAGCAGGCGCAGCAGCCGCATCAGCTCCCCGAGCCCCGGCTCCTCGCCCGGGGCTATCACGTACGACAGCGCGAGGCGCACGGCGAGCTCGCACCGCTGCGCCCCCTCCCCCGGCGTGAGCGCCACCGATGCCCGGTCGCGGACGGCCCGGGCCAGCTCCCCGGGCCCCTGGGCCGGTACGCCCGGCCGCACTCCCTGCCCGGGCGGCACGGGTAAGTTCCCGTCCCAGCACCCGGTCAGCAGGGCCCGTACGAGGGGACGCGCGCGGGCCGCCCGTACGGTCCACTCCGCGACCGAGGCGAGGCGCTCTGCGGCCCCGGCCGGGGACCGCAGGACCCGGTCCACCCCTTCGAGGTACCAGTCGGCCTCGCGGCGCACCAGGGCCCGGCCCAGGCCCGCCTTGCCGCCGAACTCGTTGTAGAGGGTCTGCCGGGACACTCCGGCGGTGGCCGCCACGTCGACCATCCGCACGGACGGCCAGGGGCGCGCCAGCAGCGCCGCTCCCGCCGCTTCCAGCAAGGACTCCCGGGCTGCCGGCATCCGCGCCTCCCCGCTCCACTTCCCCCGCTCCGATGACCCGCTGGGCTTCCCCGCCAGAGTTGACGGACCGACAGATCCTGTCAAGGGCGCCTGCGGGTCGCACCGTGGACGGCGTTCGCCGGGTCCGGGGAGTCCCGATACTGTTCGGCCATGCCCGAGTATGACGATGACCTCCGCCTCGCCCTTGAGCTCGCCGACGCGGCGGACGCCGCCACGATGCAGCGTTTCCGCGCCCTCGACCTGAAGGTCGAGACGAAGCCGGACATGACCCCGGTGAGCGAGGCGGACAAGGCCGCCGAGGAGATCGTCCGGGCCGGGATCGAGGCCGCGCGGCCCGCCGACGCCATCCTGGGCGAGGAGTACGGCCTCAAGGGCAGCGGCCCGCGCCGCTGGGTCGTGGACCCGATCGACGGTACGAAGAACTACGTGCGCGGCGTGCCCGTCTGGGCCACGCTGATCTCGCTGATGGCGGAGGGCGCCGACGGGGTCTTCCGGCCGGTGGTCGGCGTGGTCTCGGCTCCGGCGCTGGGCCGCCGCTGGTGGGCGGCGCAGGGCGCGGGCGCGTACGCCGGCGGTGCGCTGGGCGGTGCCCCCGTACCGCTCGGGGTCTCGCAGGTGGGCACCCTGGGCGACGCCTCCTTCGCGTACTCCTCGCTGAGCGGCTGGGAGGAGCAGGGCCGGCTCGCCGGGTTCCTGGATCTGACCCGGCAGTGCTGGCGCACCCGCGGCTACGGCGACTTCTGGCCGTACATGATGGTCGCGGAGGGCTCGCTGGACCTGTGCGCCGAGCCGGAGCTGAACCTGTGGGACATGGCCGCCATCGCGGTCGTGGTCCAGGAGGCGGGCGGCCGGTTCACCGACCTGGACGGCGCGGAGGGCGTGCACGGCGGGAACGCGGCGGCTTCGAACGGGTTGTTGCACGAGGAGATGCTGGGATATCTGCGCCCGCGCGCCTGAGCTGTTCGGGCCCTGCGCCCGGACAACCGGGTGCGCCCTCTTGATGACCCTCCGTGTCCATGGGAATCTGAGAATCCATCCGCTTGTGCGCTTGTGAAGGACTTCTCTAAGTTCCGTGCCGTTCGGCGCGGACCTTCACCGGGTGCACCCACCCAAGCGGAGGGACTCTCCCCAGGAGGTGGCTCTCTTCATGCTCGTCCGCGACGCCATGAGCACCGTGATCCTCACCCTCGGACCCGCCCACACCCTCCGGCAGGCGGCCTGCCTGATGTCCGGCCGACGGGTCGGCGCAGCCGTCGTCCTCGATCCCGACCACAGTGGAATCGGCATCCTGACCGAACGCGACATCCTCAACTCCATCGGCGCGGGACACGATCCCGACCGCGAGTCCGTGGGTGCGCACACCACCAACAACGTGGTGTTCTGCACCCCGCAGGCAACCGTCCAGGAAGCCGCCGAGGCGATGGTCCACGGCGGCTTCCGCCATCTGATCGTGCTGGAGCACGGCGGGCCCGTCGGCATCGTGTCCGTACGCGACGTCATCCGCTGCTGGGTGCCGGCGCGGCGCAGCACCGTACCGGCGTAGCGCCGTACGTACGCAGCCGCGTACGTCCGCAGCACCGTACGGACCGGCACAAGCCGGAGGGCCGGACCCCGTCGGGGTCCGGCCCTTCAGCTCTCGGCGAGCGGGGAATCAGCCGCGGAGGGCCTGGACCGCGGCCTCCAGCCGCTTGCCGAAGTCACCGTCCGCCTGGCGGAAGTTGTCGATCGCGCGCTCGGCGATGTCGTCACGCGAGACCTTGGCGATGAAGCCGGACAGGTTCTCGACGAGACGGGACTTCTCGTCCTCGGACATCAGGCGGTAGAGGTCGCCCGCCTGGACGAAGTCGCTGTCCTCGGAGTGCACCGGGGCGGCGTGGTTGCCCGTGCCGCCGGTGACCGCGGTGGACTGCCACAGCGGACGGTCCGTCTGGAAGGGGCCGCCGAAGCTGTTCGGCTCGTAGTTCTTCGCACCCTTGTGGCGGCCGTCGTACAGGAAGCCGTCTCGGGAGTTGGTGCGCGCCTCGGTGGCGTGCGGGCGGTTCACCGGCAGGTGGTCGGCGTTGATGCCGACGCGGTAGCGGTGGGCGTCGCCGTACGCGAAGAGACGGCCCTGGAGCATCTTGTCCGGGGACGGGCCTATGCCGGGAACGAAGTGGGCCGGACTGAATATGCTCTGCTCGACCTCGGCGAAGACGTTCTCCGGGTTGCGGTTGAGCTCCAGCTTGCCGATCTCGACCGGCGGGTAGTCCTCGTGCGGCCACACCTTGGTGAGGTCGAACGGGTTGAAGCGGTAGTGGGCCGCGTCCGCCGCCGGCATGATCTGGACCTGCACGGTCCAGGTCGGGAACTCGCCGCGCTCGATGGACTCGCGCAGGTCGCGCTGGTGCGAGTCGGGGTCCTCACCCGCGAGGGCATTGGCCTCGGCCTGGGTGAGGTTCTTGATGCCCTGGTCGGTCTTGAAGTGGTACTTGACCCAGAAGACCTCGCCGGCCTCGTTGTTCCACTGGTACGTGTGCGAGCCGTAGCCGTTCATGTGGCGGTAGGACGCCGGGATGCCGCGGTCGCCGAACAGCCAGGTCACCTGGTGGGTCGACTCGGGCGACAGACCCCAGAAGTCCCAGACGTTGTCCGCCTCCTGCGAGCCGGTGTACGGGTCGCGCTTCTGGGTGTGGATGAAGTCGGGGAACTTGATGGCGTCCTTGATGAAGAACACCGGGGTGTTGTTGCCGACGAGGTCGTAGTTGCCCTCTTCGGTGTAGAACTTCAGCGCCCAGCCGCGGGGGTCGCGCACCGCGTCGGCCGCACCGAGGTTGCCCGCGACGGTGGAGAAGCGCAGGAAGGTCTCGGTCTGCTTGCCGACCTCGGACAGGAACTTCGCCCGGGTCCACTGCGAGACGTCACGGGTGAGGGTGAAGGTGCCGTACGCGCCGGCGCCGCGGGCGTGCACCACGCGCTCCGGGATGCGCTCGCGGTTGAAGTGCGCCAGCTTCTCCAGGAGCAGCTGGTCCTGGACCAGTACGGGACCTCCGACGCCGGCCGTCTCGCTGTTCTGGTTGTCGGCGACCGGAGCCCCGGCCTCCGTGGTGAGCGGTCCCTGCGTCACGTGCGCCTCCTGCGTCATTCCCTGCGTGTCCTGTCCATGGCCTTTGCCGTACTCGATCCTACGATGGACTTTGTCTAAGTCAAGTAAGGATCCAACTCCATACAGGTTCGGGAGTTACACCGAATCCCCTCGCTGTTAGGCTGGTGTCCATGAGTGACCTGCTGGAACGACTTCGCGGACGCGGATGGCGCATGACCGCACAGCGGCGCGTCGTGGCCGAGGTGCTCGACGGTGACCACGTTCACCTGACGGCCGACGAGGTGCATGCCAGGGCAGTGGACAAGCTGCCGGAGATCTCGCGCGCCACCGTCTACAACACGCTGGGCGAGCTCGTGTCCCTCGGCGAGGTCCTGGAGGTCTCCACGGACCGCCGGGCCAAGCGGTACGACCCGAACGCCCACAAGCCCCACCAGCACCTGGTCTGCGCCCAGTGCGGCGCGATCCGCGACGTGCACCCGTCGGGCAACCCGCTGGCCGACCTCCCGGACGCGGAGCGCTTCGGGTTCGTGGTGTCGGCGGTCGAGGTGACGTACCGGGGCCTGTGCCCGTCCTGCGCGGGGGCGTGACGAACGACGAACGAAGACGGGCCCGGGAGCAATGCTCCCGGGCCCGTCTTTTTGTCGTGAAGCCTGTCGTGAAACGACTGAAGGCCCGGATCCAGAGGATCCGGGCCTTCGGCCTTCAGTAGCGGGGACAGGATTTGAACCTGCGACCTCTGGGTTATGAGCCCAGCGAGCTACCGAGCTGCTCCACCCCGCGTCGGTAAACACGACCTTACGCGAAGGTCTCGGCGAGATGCAAACCCGCTTCCCGTAGAGCGCCCATAACGGGCGGTGACAGAGGTCACCAACAATCGGATTGACATTGATCAAGATCAACGCAATTTTTGCACCTGATCTTCACCAGTCATTTTCGAAAGGACTCCTGTCGGTGCTTTCTGGCGCGCGTCAACCTGCCCTCGCCGCCCTCGCGGTCATCGTGCTCGGATCCGGCGGCGTCTACGTCGCGACATCCGACGTGCACGGCGAGACCGTGGCCGCCCAGCCCGTGGCCGCCACCCCGTCCGCGCTGCCTTCGCCCGCACAGAGCAAGCCCGCGCAGACCAAGGTGGGGCAGCCCTCGCCCGCGCCGTCGGGCAGCGCCGCAGCCGCGGCGGACGAGGACCGGCCCTACCCCGACGCCGCGGCGATCCTCGCCAAGGACGGCATCAAGCTGAACAGCGGGAACGGCGGCATCACGCTCGACAAATGCGGAACCAACCTTTCGCAGATCCGGCTGTACTCGAACCCGGATCCCGCGGCTAAGCGGAATTCCATGTACTGCTTCACCGCCCACAACAGCACCGGGCGGATCACGCTGGAGCTGGACCAGGTCTTCGCCATCGACACGGGGGCGCGGCCGGTGAGCGCGGTGTTCACCAGCAAGAACCTGTCGGCCACCCTCAGTGTGGCCAAGAACCAGTACGCAACTTTCGGTGAGGGGCCCCGGCAGAACACGGGTCACGTTCTCGTCGAGATCAGCGCCACCGGCTGATCACGCAACCGCACCTACGCCTGCCCGTCGTGAGGACCTCGTAGGCGGGTCTCGCCATGCCCTATCGAGAACGCCCTCTCGACCCACTCCACCGAAAGTCAAAACACCAGTGAAGAAGCCCAGGGTTCAACTCGGCCTCGCCCTGCTCGCCGCCGGGGCTGCCCTCATGGGGATCAGCGCCGCCCCGGCAACTGCGGCTCCGCAGCCGCCCGTCCTGAAGATCATGCCGCTCGGCGACTCCATCACCGAGGGCGCGAACAGCACCGACGGGCGCGGCTACCGCGGACCTCTGTGGGACCTGATGGCCGGCCAGTCCCGGTACAAACCCGATTTCGTCGGCTCGAAGCAAAACGGCCCCATCGCCGACCCCGACAGCGAGGGTCACAGCGGATGGCCGATCGAGGACATCCGCGCCGAGATCGACAAGTGGCAGTCCACAGCCGGTCCGGACGTGGTCCTGCTCCACCTGGGGATCAACAACCTCAAGAAGAACAACGACGACCCGGTCGCGGCGGCGAACAAGCTCTCCGAGCTCATCGACCGGATCCAGTACAACCGGCCCGGCGTCACCGTCATCGTCCTCGGTCTGCTGACCGACACCGTCGGCCAGGAAGAGCGCACGAAGGCCTTCAACTCGGTCATACGAGGACAGGTTGCCAACCGTCAGGCCGCCGGCCAGCACTTCCGATTCGTCGAGCCGCCCAAGATGACCCTGCCGGACGAGATGCTCGACGGTCTCCACCCCCAGGACTCAGGCCACGTCAAGCTCGCCAACGCCTACTACGGCGCCCTGGAGCAGGTAGTCACCGACGGCTGGACCAAGCGGACGCCGCGGGGCGGCAACGAGTCCGGCGGTGCCAACCGGGTGCGCTGGGCCGACTGGGACGGTGACGGCCGCCAGGACCGGATCACCGTCGCCGACAACGGCCAGGTCGACGTCAAGCTGAACCCGAGCGGGAACTCCGGCGACGGGCAGACCCTCGTCCGGGTCGCGGCCGGTCTCACCACCGACCGCAGCCGCGCCCGCTTCGCGGACTGGGACGGCGACGGCAAGGCCGACTACCTGCTCGTCAACCCCAACGGCAGCATCGTCGTCTACCTCAACCGCGGTGGCGACGGCGGAGGCGGCTGGCAGGCCGTCGGACAGGTCGCTTCGGGCCTCACCAGCACCCAGGACAAGGTCCGCTTCAGCGACTTCGACGGCGACGGCAAGACCGACTACGCCGTCTTCGCCGACAACGGCGCCATCACCGTGTACGCGAACCGCGGCGGGGACGCCGGCGGCGGCTGGCAGGGCCTCGGGCAGGTGACCACCGGTGCCACCTCCGACCGCTCGCGGGTCCGGCTCTCCGACGTCGACGGGGACGGCCGCGCCGACTACCTGGTCATCGCCGCGAACGGCTCCATCTCCGGCTACTGGAACCGCGGCGGAGACAACCGCGGAGGCTGGCTGTGGACGGGTCAGCTCGCGTCAGGTCTGACCAGCGACAAGGACAAGGTGCACTTCGCCGACTACAGCGGCGACACCCGCGCCGACTACATCGTGGCCGGTGCCAACGACATGGCGACCGTCTACGCCTTCAACGGCGGTGACCCCCTGTCCAACGGTTGGACCGCTCTCGGCACGGTCGGCTGACCAGCCGAGACGCCACCCGACCCACCCGGACGCCGGGCCGCGACGAGCGGCCCGGCGTTCGCCGTTCGGGCCACCGGGCGGACCCGGTCGCGGCCCCTACGCCGAAAGCTCCTCCGCCAGCGCCTCGCGGAGCCTGGCCGCCCGCTCGGAGACTTCCGCCGGCCCCAGCTCCATGGCCCGGACGCACCACTTCTGCCCCTCCGCCAGGTCCCCGTGCCGCGCGGCGAGGAGCCCCAGCCGCAGCGCCGCCCGGCCGTGCCCGGCCACCGCGGCCCGGGTCCACCACAGCGCGGCCTCCGGCTCGTTGCCCTCGCGGGCGAGCAGCAGCCCGAGGTTGAACGCCCCGTTCCGGGAGCCCGCCTCGGCCGCCTCCCGGTACCACCGCGCCGCGACCGCCAGATCGCCCCGCGCAGCGGCCAGCATCCCGACCCGGACCTGCGCGCGCCGGTGCCCCAGCTCCGCGGCCCGCTCGTACCACTCCTCGCTCTCGGTGCGCTCGGCGCCGCCGACCGGCTCGCCCAGCGCCACCGGCTCCGGCGGCGGAGCCAGCGATTCCAGCAGCGCGGCCAGCCGGAACGCCGCCTCGGCGCTGCCGCCGCCCGCGGCGCAGCGCAGGTGCCGCTCGGCCGCCCGGTCCTCGCCGTCGCGGACGAGCGCGATGCCGACCTGGAGCGCCGCGTCCGTGTGGCCCGCCGACGCGGCCCGCTCGTACCACTTCAGCGCCGTCCGGTCCTCGTCCCGGCTCGCGAACAGGATCCCGAGGTTGAACGCGGCATCGACGCTGCCCGCCTCGGCCGCCTTCGAGAACCACGGTTCGGCCCCCGCCGCGTCGCCGACCTGCAGCAGCATGATCGCGAGGGCGTTGGCCGCCTCCCGGTGGCCGGCGTAGGCCGCCCGCCGGTACCACTGCTCGGCCTGCGCGGTCCGCTCCTGTGCGGCGCACAGCAAAGCAAGGTTGTACGCCCCGTTCTGGTCGCCCGCGTCCATGGCGGTCCGGTACCACTTCTCCGCGGTCTGGGTCTCCCCGCGCGCGGCGTGCAGCGCACCCAGCGCATTGGCTGCGTTCCCGTCGCCGTCCTGCGCGGCCCGGTTCCACCACGCGACGGCGCTCTCCTCGTCGCCGGCGTCGCGCAGCAGGAAGCCGAGCGCGCACGCGGCCCGTGCCTCGCCCTGCTTGGCGGAGGTGAGGTACCAGCGCCCGGCCTCCTTGAGCTCCCCGCGCGCCTCCAGCAGGGCGCCCAGGTGCAGCGCGGCCCGCCGGTGCCCGCGCGCGGCGGCCTGCCGGTACCACTGCTCGGCCTCGGCGGGGTCGCCCTTGCGCAGGTGCCGGGCCAGCCGGTAGGCGGCCTCGCGGTGCCCCTGCTCGGCCGCCTGGCGCAGCCAGCGCTCGACGCCCTTGTCACCGCGGTGCTCCAGCAGTTCGGCCAGCCCGTACGCGCCCAGGGCATGCCCGGACTCGGCCGCCTGGCGCAGCCAGTACTCGGCGGCGGGCTCGTCCCCGCGCTCGCGGAAGTGGCGGCCCAGTGCGTGTGCGGCCGGCGCGGATCCGGCGACGGCGGCGACCCGCCACCAGCCGGCGGCCTCCTCGGGGTAGCCGCGCTGGAGCAGGAGCACTCCCAGGTTGTTGGCCGCGGCGCGGTCCCCCTCCGCGGTGGCGCCGCGCAGGTACGGCTCGGCGCCGGTCAGGTCACCGCGGCGCAGCAGCAGCGCCCCGAGCACGCTCATCGCGCCCGGGTCGCCCCGGTCGGCCGCGACCCGGTGCCGTGCTTCCAGCTCGGTGTCGCTCGCCGGGTCGGTCTCGGCGAACATTTCTTCCGCGAAATCCGCATCGGTCAGTGCGGTCTGCGCGTTAACGACCGGAGCCTCCTCGTCGGCCTCTGCGCCCGATTCGACTTCCGCCCTCACAAACCGCCCTGTCTCCAGCAGAGTTGACCTGTCCCCCATAAATCCCATCGTCGCATCACCTGCTACCCGCGTACACCTGGTATGTCGCAGCCTGTGAGGTCACTACAGCGTTTTGTCGACATGCCCACAGAGAGATAAGTCAAACACGCTCCCGCCCCAACTCACCCGTCTCAGCTACCTCATGACGCCCGCGTGTCCCCCTGGACATGGCGAACGACGTGATGAACCCGGACATGACGAAGGCCCGGATCCCATGGATCCGGGCCTTCATCTTCAGTAGCGGGGACAGGATTTGAACCTGCGACCTCTGGGTTATGAGCCCAGCGAGCTACCGAGCTGCTCCACCCCGCGTCGGTGAAACCACAGTATCACGACGCGGGACTGAGCCATTACCGATCAACCACCAGGCGTCGGGGCCGTCAGCTTCGCCTCCGCGTCGATCGCCCGCTGCAGCGCCGCCTTGATGTCGTCCTGGGCCTTGCCGAAGGCCGCCCAGTCGCCTGCCTGACGGGCCTTCTCGGCTGCCTCGATCGCCTTCTTCGCATCGTCGAGGGCCGTCTTGACCGTCGGGTCCGTGGCGGTCGGGGGCGTGGTGGTGCCTTCGCCGGGCGGGGTCACGGGAGTCGTGGGCACCGTCGGCGCCTCGGCTCCGAAGACCACGTTCAGCGCCTTCTCCAGGGAGTCCTCGAACGCGGTCTGGCCGCCGTACGTCACCAGCACCTTGCGCAGCAGCGGGTACTTCAGCCCCGAACTGCGCACGTACACCGGCTCCACGTACAGCATCCCGCCGTCGAGCGGCACCGCGAGCAGGTTGCCGTACTCGACCTCGGAGTCGCCGCCGCGCAGCAGCCGGATCGATTCGGCGATCTTCGGCTCGGACTGGAACTTGCTCTGCACCTGCTTGGGGCCGTCGACCGGCTTGCTGGTCGGCAGCTTCAGGATTCTGATCTTGCCGTAGTCCGCCGTGCCCGGATCGGCGTTGACCGCCATGAAGGCGCTCAGGTTGTCCCGCTCGTTCGGCGTGAACGTCGTCGTGAGCGAGAAGACCTGGTCCTTCTCCTTCTGGTCCGGCATCTTCATCGACAGGTAGTACGGCGGGACCGCCGTGCCGGCCTTGGTCGTCGGGTCGTCCGGGACGGCCCAGGCCTCACTGCCGCTGAGGAAGGTCTGCGGGTCCGTGACGTGGTACCGGGTGAGCAGCTCACGCTGGACCTTGAACAGGTCCTGCGGGTAGCGCAGGTGGTTCATGAGCGGCTTGGAGATGTCGCTCTTGGGCTTGACCGTCCCCGGGAACGCCTTCATCCAGGTCTTCAGGACCGGGTCCTCGGTGTCCCACTGGTACAGGTCGACCGTGCCGTCGTACGCGTCGACGGTGGCCTTGACCGAGTTGCGGATGTAGTTGACCTGGTTCTCCTGGGCCACCACCGCGCGCTGGCTGTTGGTGAGCGAGTCCGCGGTGCTCTGGCCCAGCGTGGTGCGCGAGGCGTACGGGTAGCCGTTCGTCGTCGTGTACGCGTCGACGATCCACTTGATCCGGCCGTCGATGACCGCCGGGTACGGGGCGCCGTCGATGGTCAGCCACGGGGCGACGGCCTCGACGCGCTCCTTGGGCGTGCGGTGGTAGAGGATCCGCGAACCGTCGCCGATGGCGCCGGAGTAAAGGATCTGCGGCTCGCTGAACGCGAGCGCGTACGCCGCCCGGTTGACCGGGTTGTCGAGGTTGACGCCGGAGTCGCCCTTGTAGCTCGTCTCCTTCTCGCCCTTGTCGTCCGAGTAGTCGAGCTCCTTCTGCGGTCCGCCGACGATCGAGTACTGCTTCGTCTGCTCGCCGTAGTAGATGCGCTGCTCGAAGTCCGTGCCGAACATCCCCTTGGAGGGCAGGTCGGACTGCGTGAAGTCGGGAGCGCCGTCCTTCACGGTGGTGCCCTTGGCAGCGACCACGCCGTAGCCGTGCGTGTACTTGAAGTGGTCGTTGATCCAGTTGTTCTTCGGGATGCCGCCGATGTTCAGCTCGCGCAGCCCGATGACCGTGTCCTGGCCGCTGTACCGGTCCACGGCGAGCGTGGACGGGAAGGCGTAGTAGCCCTTGACCTGCTGGAGCTGCTGGAAGGCCGGCGAGACGATGTTCGGGTCGAGGAGCCGGACGCTGGCGGTGGTGTTGGCCGCCTGCCGCAGCTTGGTCTTGTCCTCGGTCTGCGGGACGCCCGGGTAGTCCTTCACGTCGGACTGGTCGATCCCGTACGCGTCGCGCGTCGCCTTGATGTTCTTCTCGACGTACGGCGATTCCTTGGCCTGCTCGTTCGGCTGGACCTGGAACTTCTGCACGATCGCCGGGTAGAGCCCGCCGATCAGGATCGCCGAGAGCACCATCAGGCCGAAGCCGATGACGGGCAGCTGCCAGGTGCGGCGCCACAGCGTCGCGAAGAAGAGCACGGCGCAGATGGCGGCGATGGCGACGAGGATCGTCTTCGCCGGCAGGTACGCGTTCGCGTCGACGTAGCGCAGGCCGGTCCAGTTGTCCGCGGCCTTGAAGTCGCTGGACTTCACGGCGAGGCCGTACCGGTCGAGCCAGTACGCGAGCGCCTTCAGCGTCACGAAGAGGCCGAGCAGCACCGACAGGTGTCCGGTCGCCGCGGCGGTGGCCCGGGCGCCCGGGCTGGTCACGCGCAGCCCGCCGTACAGGTAGTGGACGACGACCGCGGCGATCACCGACAGCACGACCGCGGCGAAGCCGAAGCCGAGCAGGAAGCGGTACCAGGGCAGGTCGAAGGTGTAGAACGACACGTCCAGGTGGAACTGGGGGTCCTTCTGCCCGAAGGGCACCCCGTTCACGTACATCAGCCAGGTCTTCCACTGGCCCGCCGCCGAGGCGCCCGCGATCATGCCGACGAGCGCCGCGATCCCGAGGAGCAGCCACGTCTTGTACGGGGCGACGCTCATCCGGTAGCGGTCGAGGCTCTGCTGCTCCATCGACATCGCGGACAGCGGCGGCCGCAGCCGGTACGCCAGCCAGATGTTCAGCCCGACGGCACCCGCCATCAGCAGGCCGAAGACGGCGAAGAGGCCGATCTTGGTCCACAGGGTGGTGGTGAAGACGGTCGAGTACTTCACGGAGCGGAACCAGAGCCAGTCCGTCCAGAAGCCCGCGAACATGATGAACGCCATGCCGAGGACGGCCAGTACGCCCAAGGTCATCAGAAGAGTTCGGGCACGCCGGGAGGGGCGGCCGACTCTCATCCGTGGCCCGGAGGGGCCTCCGCCGCGGTCCGGCATCTGGAAAGCCAAGGTGCGCACCTCGAAAGTCGCTGAGTCTCGTTACTGGACATTTCTCAAGCTGGGCCCCCGATGGTAGGGCCCACTCATGCAACTTACTGAGGCTTTAGTCAGTTCCCGGTATCGGGCGGAAAGGAGGCAGGATGTTGTCCATGTCCAACCTTTCGCCTTCCCCGGGTGGCACGCCGATGGCGGCCACACCCCTGACGCGTGCCGTCCTCGAGATCGACGAGTACGCCTCCACCCTCGGCTGGGACAAGCCCGCCCGGCTGTTCGCGCTCGTCGACACCGCCAAGCTCCGCACGTCGGAGCCCCGGCTCGCGAGCCAGCTCGGCCTCGACCAGGACGACGCGGGCAAGAGCCAGCTCACGCCGATCGAGCAGGACGAGGTGCCGAAGGGCACGCCGCTGGACAAGTTCCTGGGAACCATCGCGTGGCCCCCGTCGATCGTCGGCTGCGCGCTGACGGTGGAGCGGCTGATGCTGCCGCCGTCCGCGGAGGCCTCGGTACCGGAGGGTCTGGGCGACAAGCAGCTGGCCAAGTGGGTCGCCGCGCACCCGGACCGGCAGGAGGTGCGGCTCACCGTGGGCGTGCTGCGCGACGGGTCGCGGGAGTCTGCCGTGCGCCTGCGCGAGAAGGACTCGTCGACGGAGGTGCTGACCGGCGCGAGCCTGGTCCCGGGCCTGGCCGACGCGCTGGCGGCGACGTTCCTGGACTGAGCGGGGCCGGCCGCCTCGTCTTCGGCGGACCGGTCAGGGCCAGGGGGTGTCGTCTAAGTAGCGTCGTCCGCCCGTGAGGGCGGGGCCGGCGGGGTCTGGTGCGTGTGATCGCAAGGCGGAGGAGGGAGGCGACGCTCGCGTCGTCGACCGACGACAACGCGGCGAGCGCGCGTGCCGGGCCCCGCCGGCCAGACGGGACTTTGACGACACCTCCTAGCCGCACTGCGGCAGCCCGGCCGTGTCCCCCTTGCTGATCTTCTCCAGCGCCTGGGTGGCGTCGCCGATGGTGGAGACCTTCACGAGGGTCAGGCCGTCGGGGATGTGCTGGGCGGCGGAGGAGCAGTTCTCGGCGGGCGTCAGGAAGTACTCGGCGCCGGCCTGGCGGGCGCCGATCGTCTTCATCTGGATGCCGCCGATGGGGCCGACCTTGCCCGCTTCGTCGATGGTTCCGGTGCCCGCGACGAACTTGCCGCCGGTCAGATCGCCCGGGGTGAGCTTGTCGACGATGCCGAGGGCAAACATCAGGCCCGCGCTCGGTCCGCCGACGTCGGCGAGCTTGATGTCGATCGTGAAGGGGAAGGTGTGGTCGGTGCCCGCCCGGATGCCGACGATGGCGTGCCCGTCGCCCTCCGCCTTGGCGGTGGTGATCACGACCTTGGTCGACTGGGTGGGCTCGCGGTGGGCCTTCTCGGCTTCGGCCGCCTCGGCCGTGGGCACGATGGTGAACTCGACCGGCTCCCCGGCCTTGCGCTTGGTGACGAGCTTGGCCACGTCCTCGGGGGCGTTGACCGGGCTGCCGTCGACCGCCCGGATCACGTCACCGGCGTGCAGCTTGCCCTCGGCGGGGCTGCCCTTGACGACGGTGGAGACCACGACGCGGGAGGTGACCCCCGGCGTGCCCAGCTGCTTGAGGGCCGCCACCTTGGCGCTCTCCTGCGACTGGCTGAACTCCTCCGCGTTCTCCTGGGTGGACTGCTCCTCCGTCTTCCCGTCCGGGTAGAGGTTCTCGTGCGGGACGACGATGTTGTCGTCGGACAGCCAGCCGTAGACCGCTTCGAGCAGGTTCATGTCGTAGTCGGCGCCCGTGACGCGGACCGTCGTCATGTTGAGGTGCCCGCTGGTCGGGTACGTCTTGTGGTCCGCGATGCTGATGACGGGCTCGCCGCGCGAGTCCCCGAGCGTGTTCACCGTGGGGCCCGGGCTCATTTCCGAGTACGGGACCGTGATGAACACCCCTGCGCAGAGCAGCGCGAACAGCATGAGGGTGGAGGCGAGCATCGTCGCAGTGCGGCGTGGCATGGATCGACAGTACGGGACGGCCCTGACGGGCGGCCGCCGGGGCCGGTCCGTACGGCGCCCGTACGCGGAACTCTCAGCGGATTCTCAGGCGCCGAGGGGGCCTCGCCCGGGACGCGTCACACCGCGTCGGAACCGGAATGGGCCGCTGCCTTCGCCCTGGCCTGATCGGACTTGTCCATCACTTCACGGAACCTCGCGTAGCCCGCGAGTTCGGATATGTCACCCTGAGTACGGTCGCGCGCCGCCCAGCTGCCCCATATCGCCGCTCCGATGGCGGCGAACAGCGGAATCAGCAACCACGCCAGTGACGCCATGGACGTGCCTCCCTGCCCCGAAAGTACGTGTCGTTGGTGGCTTCAACGCTCGTGCCCGGGAGGGGGTTACGCAAATCGAGGGCGTGTTGCGCGGCCGAACGGGTGGGACAGTACCGGTTCGCGAAAACCTCCTGACGCCCGGGTCCCCTGCTTCGCGGCCGCCCTCGCGCTGCGCGGCGCCGGGCGCCTCGCAGGCGTCGCACGGCCGCGCCGGAGCCCGCCCGCCGAACCGTCGGCCGGGAGCCCTGCCCGAACGCCTTCAGCAGGCGCCGACCCACTCCTCCGTACCGTCCGAGAAGGTCTGGTGCTTCCAGATCGGGACCTCGTGCTTCAGGTCGTCGATCAGCATCCGGCAGGCCTCGAAGGCCTCGCCGCGGTGCGGGCACGACACGGCCACGATCACCGCGAGATCGCCGACGGACAGGTCGCCGATGCGGTGTACGGCGGCCAGGGCGCGGACCGGGTACTTGGCCACCACGCGCTCGGCGATGCGCCGCATCTCGGCCTGGGCCGAGGGGTGGCAGGAGTAGCCGAGCGCGTCGACGTCCGCCCCGCTGTCGTGGTTGCGCACCGTGCCGACGAAGAGCGTCGTGCCCCCCGTCGCGTCGTCGCCGACGGCCGTGAAGACCTCGTCGATCGAGAGCGGAGTCTCGCGGATCTCGAGCAGCCGGATCGGGTCCGGAGCGGCCTGCTCGCCGGGGTGGTCGAAGTGCGGTGCCATGCAGCCATCGTGCACCACCGCTCTCACATCCCGGAATAGCCAA
The DNA here is from genome assembly GCF_055570595.1 of Streptomyces sp. NPDC031132. Classification (NCBI taxonomy): domain Bacteria; kingdom Bacillati; phylum Actinomycetota; class Actinomycetes; order Kitasatosporales; family Streptomycetaceae; genus Streptomyces; species Streptomyces sp. NPDC031132. Next base: position 126,519 of record NZ_JBVIGX010000001.1, on the reverse strand, counting down.
TTCGACCGGCTGTGCGGCCTGCGGATATGGAGCCTCCTACAGAACCCCCCGCCCGCTCCCCGAACCAAGACACCCCCGAGGCCCGGACCTGGGCCGGCACCCGGGGCCGGGGCCGGGGCCGGGTCCCGGGGCCGGGGCCGGGTCCCGGGCCGGGGCAGGCCCCGGAGGGGGGCGGTGCCGGTCAGAGGCCTCGGCGGCGGCGGGCGGCCCGGACGACCGCGGCGGCGCCCAGCAGGGCCACCGTCGCGCCCGCGGCGCCCGCGGCGGTGGCGTCCTTGCGGCCCAGGCGGCGGCCCGCGACCGTGTGCCGGCCCGCGACCTCCTGGAGGAGCTCGGCCAGCACCTCCTCGTTGGTCCAGCGCGGCCGCCAGCCCGCCGCGTGCAGCCCGCTGACGCTGACCACCCACGGGTGCATCGTGTACGCGAGGTCGCCCGCCGGGGACGGCGTCAGGCCGATCCGGTGCAGCCTGGCCGCCGCGCCCAGCGCGACCGCCGACGGGAGCTCCATGCGGCGGATGCCGCTCAGCTCCTCGACCTCCTCCTGCTCCAGCCAGCCCTCGCAGCCCACCGCGAGCTCGCCCTCGACCTTCTCCAGGGCTGCGTACTCGAGCGCGCTGACCAGGTCCTCGACGTGGCAGAACTGCCAGGTCGGCCGGGATCCGGCCACCACCAGCAGGCGCGGTGACTCGAAGTAGCGGGTCAGGGCGGTGTCCGTGCCGCCGACCAGGACCGCAGGGCGGACCACCGTGACGTTCAGGCCGGGGTGCGCCCGGGGGGCCCGGCGGCCCAGCCGCTCGATCTCCAGCAGGTCGCCGACGCCGGTCGCCTCGGCCGTGGCCCGCAGCTCGGCGTCCTCCGACAGCGGGATGTCATTGTCAGGCAGGGCCCCGTAGACCATCGCCGAGGTGCACAGCACGACCCGGTGCACCCCCGCCGCCGCGGCGGCCGTCAGCACGGTCTGGGTCCCGCGCACGTTGTACGCCGTACGGGCCGCCGGGTCCGTCTCGAGGTCGAGGTCCAGCGCCAGGTGGACGACCACGTCGGCGCCGCGCAGCTTCTCGGCGATCGCGGGGTCCCGTACGTCCAGGACGTGCCACTGCGCGGCCGCGCACTCGCCGCGCCGCTCGTCGATCGCCACGACCTGCTTGACCTCGTCGGAAGCGGCCAGGCGGGCCACCAGGGCCGCCCCGACCCCGGAGGCGGCACCGGTCACGGCGATCACGGGGCCTCGGGCTGCCTGGTTTCGCGGCTGGCGAACGCCATGGGCGCTCTCGCCGTGCTCAGGGCGGTTTTCGGCGTCGTGCGGCGCGCGAACCTGCGGATCTGGGGAACTCACCAGGCGTCTCCAGCGGTTGTCTTCAGTAGGGACGCGCCGTGACGCGTACCTACCAGGTGATGTCCATCCTGCCGCAGCCCAGGAGTCGGCGGAGCACCGAGCCCGGAAGCGGGTGTGGTGTCTACGCTGGGTGGTGTTGTCGGACCATTTCCCGTCGGCCCTCGCCGGCGGCCCTACGAGCCGAGGAAACCCGTGAGCGACACCCCATTCGGATTCGGCCTTCCGCCGGAGGAGCCGGAGAACGGCGACGAGGGCAACAAGAAGGGCAATCAGGGCGGTCAGGGCGGCCCGAATCCGTTCGGGTTCCCCGGCATGGGCCTGCCTGGCGGCGCCGGCGGCCCCGGCGGCGCGGACAATCCGTTCGCGGCGATGTTCGGATCGATGAACCCGAACGACCTCGGCGCGGCCTTCCAGCAGCTCGGCCAGATGCTCAGCTACGAGGGCGGTCCCGTGAACTGGGACATGGCCAAGGACATCGCCCGCCAGACCGTCGCCCAGGGCACGGACGGGGTGAAGGACACGAGCGTCGGCGTCGCCGAGAAGTCCGCCGTCGAGGAGGCCGTGCGCCTCGCCGACCACTGGCTGGACGGGGTGACCTCGCTGGCCTCGGGCGCCACGACGGCCGTCGCGTGGAGCCGCGCCGAGTGGGTCGAGGCGACCCTCCCGGTGTGGAAGGAGCTCGTCGACCCGGTCGCCGAGCGCGTCGGCGCGGCCATGGGCAGCGTGCTGCCCGAGGAGATGCAGGCCATGGCGGGCCCGCTGCTCGGCATGATGCGCTCGATGGGCGGGGCCATGTTCGGCCAGCAGATCGGCCAGGCCGTGGGCGTGCTCGCGGGCGAGGTCGTCGGCTCGACCGACATCGGCCTGCCGCTGGGCCCGGCCGGCAAGGCCGCCCTGCTGCCGCTGAACATCGAGAGCTTCGGCAAGGACCTCGGCGTCCCCGCCGAGGAGGTGCGGCTGTACCTGGCCCTGCGCGAGGCGGCCCACGCCCGGCTCTTCGCGCACGTGCCGTGGCTGCGCTCGCACCTGTTGGGCGCGGTCGAGGGGTACGCCCGGGGCATCAAGGTCGACACCTCGAAGCTGGAGGACGTGGTCGGCCAGCTCGACCCGTCGAACCCGGAGCAGCTGCAGGAAGCCCTGCAGGGCGGCATGTTCCAGCCGCAGGACACCCCCGAGCAGAAGGCCGCGCTGGCCCGCCTGGAGACGGCGCTCGCACTGGTCGAGGGCTGGGTGGACGCGGTCGTGCACGAGGCGGCCAAGCCCCGGCTGACCTCGGCGGACGCCATGCGCGAGACCATGCGCCGGCGGCGCGCCTCGGGTGGCCCGGCGGAGCAGACCTTCGCGACGCTGATCGGGCTGGAGCTGCGCCCGCGCCGGCTGCGGGACGCCTCGCGGCTGTGGGCCTCGCTGACCGACGCGCGCGGCGTGGACGGCCGCGACGGCCTGTGGGAGCACCCGGACATGCTGCCGACGGCCTCCGACCTGGACGACCCGGACGGGTTCGTGCACCGTGAGCAGCTGGACTTCTCCGAGATCGACAAGATGCTCGGCGAGGCGGCGCAGAAGCGCGACCAGGGCAAGCAGGGTGCCCAGGAGGAGCAGAGCAGCTCCGACTCCGACTCCGACGGCGAGGGTGAAGCGAAGAAGTGAGCCTGTACGACGACGCGGTGCTGGTCCTCAAGCAGTACGAGGGCCAGCCCGAACTGAGGGACCGCTATCTGGAGCACCTGGCCGCGCACCCCGACGGGGTCTACAAGCCCTGCCAGACCGGGCACATCACCGGCAGCGCGCTGGTCGTCGACCCGGTGGGCGGGCGCGTCCTGCTGACCCTGCACAAGAAGCTCGGCATCTGGCTCCAGATGGGCGGCCACTGCGAGCCCGAGGACACCACCCTCGCCGGGGCCGCGCTGCGCGAGGCCGTCGAGGAGTCGGGCATCGCGTCCGGGCTGACCCTGCTGCCGGGCGGCCCGGTGCGGCTGGACCGGCATCCGATCCCGGCGCCGTGCAACTGGCACCTGGACGTGCAGTACGCGGCGCTGGCGCCGGCCGACGCGGTCGCGGAGATCAGCGAGGAGTCGCTGGACCTGCGCTGGTTCCCGTACGAGGAAGTGGCGGCGGTGGCCGACACCTCGGTCGTGCGGCTGCTGGAGGCGACCCGGGCGCGGCTCTGACGCCCTCTGAACAGCCCGGAAGGGGCGGCCCCGCATCCGCGGAGCCGCCCCTTCCGTACGTGGCCGGTCAGTTCCAGGCGTTGTTCTGGTTCTGGGCGTGGGCGCCGTGCTGGCCCATGCCGTACTGCGCGGCGATGCCCTGCCCGAGCTGGGAGTTCTGCGGCGGCAGCACCTCGCTCGGCTGCACCAGCGCGAAGCCGGTGCCGAGGAAGCTGAGCTCCCAGCCCTCGCCGGTGTTGCCGCGCCGCCGCCAGACGCCGGTGGAGTGCGTCTGGGCCTGCATCTGCACGCGCAGCGAGGTGGACCAGGCGACGATCGCGTCCGCGTCGGCGTTGACGTACTTGTCGGGCGTGACCTGCATCATCAGCGGCTGCCCGGAGGTCATCAGCGCGACCTTGCCGCGGCCGGAGATGTTGAGCTGGTACTTGCCGGAGCCGGAGATCCCGTACTGGCTGTCCACCGCGATGACCTCGGAGTGCAGGGTGGAGTCCATGGCCAGGACGTAGCTGCTGTCGACGGTCAGCCCGTCGTGGTCGACGTCCACGACGTGCACGTACTGGGCGAGGTTGGCGAAGTAGACCGTGCCCTGCCCGGAACAGCGCATCAGGTCCAGGCCCTCGCCGGTGCGGCGGCGGGCGTTGCGCTGGTTGGTGCTCTGGTACTCGCCGTCGAAGTCGACGATCCCCTGGTAGGCGACCATGGCGCCCTTGCGGGCGAGCACGTCGTCGGAGCCGGTCAGGGTGACCCGCAGCAGCTGCGGGTTCTGGACGGCGTACCGCTCCTGGGACTGCGCCTCGGCGTGGGCGAAAAGTGCGCTCTGCATGATGTGTCCGCTCCCCCTCAGCCCCGGGTCCGGAGCCGGTCGGTGCTGTCCTCGCTGGGCTGTACGACGACGATGCCCTGGCCGGAGAAGGCCATCTGGTAGGCCTCCCCGCTGCCCCGGCCGATCATCGACGAGGCCTTGAAGCTGCGCTTGCCCTTCACCTTGAGGTTCGGGGACCAGGCGACGAGCGCGTCCGGGTCGACGTACGTCTCGTCCTCACCGCGGCCGCAGTCGACCACGATCGGGGTGCCGCGGGAGGTGATCGCGACCCAGCCGGTGCCGGCGATCTGCACGTTGAACAGGCCCTGGCCGGCGAACTTGGCCATGCCCTTGACCCGTTCGACGCCCCACTGGAGGTGGGCGTCGAAGGCGAGCAGGTTGGTGCCGTTGACCGACAGCGCGTCGTTGTTGAGGTTGATCACGACGACGTCGGCGCCGTAGTCGGCGAGGTAGAGCAGGCCGTCGCCGGTGCACTTCATCAGCGGGGCGCCCTCGCCGGTGAGCCACTGCGAGGCCATCTGGCGCAGGGCCGGCGGGTTGGGCTCGTACTGGACGAAGCCCTCGTACGCGACCATCGATCCGGTGCGCGCGAAGAGGTCCTGGCCGCTCTGCATGGCGACCTTGAGCATGGCCCGGCCGTGGTTCTCCATGCGGGCCGTGACGGGGGTGGGGGCGTAGCCCGCGAGCTGCTGGTTCATTGCGTTCATGACGGGCTCCCTCAGACCTCGTACGGCTGGACGACGATGAAGTTGCCGGGAGCGCCGCGGAACTGGAGGTTCACGGTCTCCCCGCTGTGGCCGGGGTAGGCGTTGCGCCGCAGCCGGACCTGGCTGGAGACGATCACCTGGGAGGCCGCGGACCACGCGACGATGGCGTTGCTGTCGGCGAAGGTGGTCGGGGTGACGGGCAGCACGACCGGCGTGCCGTGCGTCTTGACGATCACCGTGCCGGAGCCCTGGAACAGCATGGTGAACAGGGCGCCGCCGGGGATGCCGTGGCCCTCGATGCGGCGGACCTCGTGCTGGAGGGACTCGTCGAAGGCGAGGACGCTCTCGGCGGAGACGCAGATTCCGTCGCCCTGGAGCTCGATGGCGTGCAGGTGCGCGCCGTTCTCGGCGAGGAAGACCTGGCCGCGGCCGCTGCAGCGCATCAGCTGCATCTCCTGGCCGGTGGCGTTGCCGACGATGCGGCCGGCGAAGCCCGCGCCCTTGTAGCTGAAGTCGACCTTGCCCTGGTAGAGGACCATGCTGCCCTGGCGGGCGAGGACGGGCTGGCCGCCCATCGCCAGGTCGACCCGCACGAGCTGCTGGTTCTGCGCGGTCCAGCGGGTGCCGGTGGGGACTTCCTTGTACGGCTGGAGGGCGGCGGCGAGGCCGGCACCGGCGGCCTGCGGGACGCCTTGGCCGTAGCCGGGCTGCTGGCCGGGCATCTGCCCGGGCGCCTGGCCGTACGGGGGCGGCTGCTGGCCGGGGACCTGGCCGTAGCCGGGGGGCTGCTGGCCGTACGGCGCGGGGGCCGGGGCCGGCGGCGGGACCTGGCCGTGGCCGGGCATCTGGCCGTACGAGGGCTGCGGCTGCTGCCCGTACGAGGGCGGGCCGGGCGGCTGCGGGGCGTGGGGCGGCTGGCCGTACGGCGCGGGGGCCGGCGGGGTGGTGATCGGGCCGACCATGGTCGGGGCCGAGTGCACGGGGGCGGGGGCCGGGGCCGGCTGCGGGACGTGCGGGGGCTGAGGTGCCTGCGGGGCCTGCGGGGCCTGCGGGGCCTGGGCCGGGGCGCCGAAGGACGGCGCCGGGGCGGCTGCCTGCGGCGGCGGGGCGAATCCCGGCGCGGCGCCGGACTGGGCCTGGGCGGGGGCCTGCGGCTGCTGCTGGGCCTGCGCCTGGTCCTCCTCGGCGACCTCGCCGCCGAAGTTCTTCAGCAGGGCGGCGAGTCCGCCGTCGAAGCCCTGGCCGACGGCGGCGAAGCGCCACACGTCCTTGAGGTAGAAGTCGCCGAGCATCACCGCGCGCTCGGTGCTGAACTCCGCGCCCGTGAAGGAGTACCGGACGACTTCCTCGCCACCGGCCACGATCCGGATGTAACCCGGGCCGATCTGCGACATCTGTCCGGCGCCGTCGATCGTGGCGGTGAACGACAGCTTGTGGATGCTCGCCGGAACGCGGTCCAGCGTCACCCGGAAGGACTCGGTGTCGCCGGCCTGCGTGCCGAGCTGCTGAATGGACTCCTCAGGCGACTTCGGCTGGTTGTAGAAGACGAAGTAGCGGTCGTCCGACAGCTGCTCGTTGGCGTCGAGACCGAAGCAGCTGATGTCGAAGGCGAGTCCGGGGCCGGCGATCTGGACGCCCACGTACAGATCGGTGCCTGCCGTCAGATCGCTGATCTTGGCCTTGTGACCGCGTTGGAATTCCCTGGCCATACGTAACGACCGTCCCCCATCCCGACAGTGAAATGCGTGCCGCTCAGGCTAGCTGCATCTGCCGACATCCGGCCAAGCCGGTACCGACCCGGTACATATCGATACCTCCGGGCCCGACGGTGAGCGGACGGCGTCATTCCTCGCGGGCCGCCGGGACCTTGGGGAGGCGCTCGGCGGCGACCACGCCCTCGAGGTAGCCGCGGGCCCGCTCGGTGCGCGGGTAGGCCTCGAGCAGCTCCCAGAAGCGGGGGCCGTGGCCGGGCACGAGGAGGTGGGCGAGTTCGTGGAGCAGCACGTAGTCGACGACGTACTCCGGCATCCCCTGGAGGCGGTGCGAGAGCCGGATGCTGCCTTCGGCCGGGGTGCAGGAGCCCCAGCGGGTGTTCTGGTTGGTGACCCAGCGCACCGAGCGGGGGCGGGCACGGGCGCCGAAGTACTGCTCGGACAAACGCTCGGCGCGCTCGGTGAGTTCCGCGTCCCCGAGGGTGCGCTTGCTCTCCTGCGCGGCCAGCTTGTCGAGCATGACCCCCACCCAGCGCTGTTCCTCGGCCTCGGACATCCGGGCAGGGATGAGGACGACCGTACGGTCACCCTCGCGATAGGCGGATACGGTCCTGCGGCGGCGCGCGCTCCGGCGGACTTCGACGGCGCGCTGCTGTGGGTCGGCGGACACGCCCAAGACCGTACCCGCTCGCCGTGGAGGAAGTCGCCCTGCTCCACGGTTCGAACATGACCGATTCGGAGCCGGTACAGGAAACACCCCTTTTCTTCATCTCATATGCCTAATAACCCTTGCCTGTGGACAAATGCGCGCACGGAATGCGGCGGGCGGGCACTCTGCGGGGGAAGGGAAAACGGCGGAGTTCGTACGAGGGGGGAAAAGGCCATGTATCCGAAGGTGAAGCCGGCGCTGGCGAGGGCTTGGCGGGATCTGCAGACGGTGCAGTTCGGGGTGACGCCCGCGCATGCGGTGGTGCTCGGCCCGGTGGACACGGCGACGGGATCGCTCCTCGACCGGATCGACGGGACGCGGGGCATGGAACTGCTGCGCGCGGAGGCGGCGGCCGTGGGGCTGCCGGAGGGGCAGGTGGACGCGCTGGTGCGGAGGCTGGCGGCGGCCGGGCTGCTGGACGATGCCACCGCGGGCGGGCCGCGGGCCCAGGCCGTGCGCAAACGACCGGAGACCCTGGAGCGGCTCGGCCCCGATCTGGCCTCGCTCTCGCTGGTCCACCGCGACCCGGGAGGGGACTTGCGGGGCGTCGCGGCGCGCCGGGCCATACGGGTCCAGGTGCGCGGGAGCGGCCGGGTGGGCGGGGTGATCGCCGGGGTCCTGGCGGGAGCCGGCGTGGGCCGGGTCGAGGTCCTCGACGGCGGCCGCGTGGAGCCGGCGGACGTGGCTCCGGGCGGTCTCGGGCCCGGCAGCATCGGCCGGCTGCGGGCCGAGGCCGCGGCCGGGCTGGTGCGCACATCGGCCCCGGGGCGCGCGCCGCGGACCGCGGAGCACGAGGGACCCGCGCCGGGGGTGTCCCTGGTCGTGGTCGCGCCCCGGGACGGCCTGCAGGCATGGGCCCCGGATCCGGGGCTCGCGGCCGACTGGATCGCCACCGGTACCCCTCATCTGTATGCCGGGGTGCTGGAGGGCACCGGGCTGGTGGGGCCGCTGGTGCTGCCGGGTGCCACGGCGTGCGCGGGCTGCATGGAACGCGACCGGGTCGAGTCCGACCCGGCCTGGCCCCGGATGCTGGTCCAGTGGCGCTCGGCGCACCGCCGCCGGACCGCCGCGGCCTGCGACCTCGGCCTGGCCACGGCGGTGGCCGGCCTCGCCGCGGCCCACGCCCTGTCCTTCCTCGACGGCGAACTCCCCGCCTCCACGGCCTCCCGCTGGGAAGCCGCGCTCCCGGGCCTCCACTGGGACCGGACCCCGCTCCACCCGCACGCCGCCTGCCCCTGCGCGGCAGCCCGGGTCCCGGCGGAGCAGGCGGTGGGGCCGTGAGCGCTCGATCCGCTGTCCGGGCGTGCTGTCCCACGGGGGTGCATGCCGTGCGGCGATGGCCGGATCGGTGCCTGGTCCGGGACGGGTGCCTCGGACGGGGTGGGGCGGGGGCGCCATGACAGGATGCGGTTGGCCGAGGGTCAACCTGAACCGCCGCTTGCGGGACAGCAGTCTGGGAATTGGAGGGGCACATGTCTGATCTTCCCCGGAAGGCGGTCACCCGTACCGTCAAGCTGGCCGCGCTGCCGCTCGGCTTCGCGGGCCGGGTCACCTGGGGGCTTGGGAAGCGGATCGGGGGCAAGTCTGCGGAGATCGTGGCGCGCGAGCTCCAGCAGCGGACCGCCGAGCAGCTGTTCCGCACGCTCGGGGAGTTGAAGGGCGGCGCCATGAAGTTCGGGCAGGCGCTCTCGGTCTTCGAGTCGGCCCTGCCCGAGGAGGTCGCCGGGCCGTACCGGGCGGCGCTGACCAAGCTTCAGGAAGCGGCCCCGCCGCTGCCGGCCGAGACGGTGCACCAGGTGCTGGCGGACCGGCTGGGCGCCGACTGGCGGGACCTGTTCGAGGAGTTCGAGGACAAGCCGGCCGCGGCCGCCTCGATCGGGCAGGTGCACCGGGCGGTGTGGCACGACGGCCGGCAGGTCGCGGTGAAGGTCCAGTACCCGGGAGCCGGCGAGGCGCTGCTGTCGGACCTCAAGCAACTGGCCCGGTTCGCTGGGCTGCTGGGGCCGCTGATTCCCGGCATGGACGTCAAGCCGCTGATCAAGGAGTTGCGGGACCGGGTCTCGGAGGAGCTGGACTACGAGCTCGAGGCCGAGGCCCAGCGGATCCACGCGGAGGCGTTCGAGGGCGACGAGGACGTCGTCGTACCGGACGTCGTGCACCAGGGCGACCAGGTGCTGGTGACCGAGTGGATGGAGGGGACCCCGCTGTCGGAGGTGATAGCGGACGGCACGGAGGAGGAGCGCAACGGCGCCGGTCAGCTGCTGGCGCGGTTCCTCTTCTCGGGGCCTGCCCGCACCGGGCTGCTGCACGCCGATCCGCACCCGGGCAACTTCCGCCTGCTGACGGGGGCGGACGGCCGGATGCGCCTCGGCGTGCTGGACTTCGGCACCGTCGACCGGCTGCCCGGCGGGTTGCCCAAGTCCATCGGCACATCGCTGCGGATGACGCTCGAGGGCGATGCCGAGGGGATATACGGGCACCTGTGCGCCGAGGGGTTCGTGAAGGAGTCCATAGAACTGGACCCGGAGGCGGTGCTGGACTACCTGTTGCCCATCATCGAGCCCGCCCAGGCCGAGGAGTTCACCTTCACGCGGCCGTGGCTGCGCGGGCAGGCGGCCCGGATCGCCGATCCCCGGTCCCCCGCACACCAGTTGGGCCGGCAGATCAACCTGCCGCCCTCGTACCTGCTGATCCACCGGGTGACGCTGAGCACCATCGGGGTGCTCTGCCAGCTGGGCGCGACGGTACGGCTGCGGAGTGAACTGGAGTCCTGGCTCCCGGGTTTCCTGCCCGAGGAGTGAGCGCACAGACCCTGCGGTCCGAGGCCTGCGGGCCCGAGGCCTTGGGGCTCTAGGTCACCACCAGGACGAATCGAGGCGGCCCTCGATCGCCCTGAGGTTGGCGCGCGCGCAGTCGACGCAGAAGTACTGTCTGGTCCCGTTCTCCACCGAGCAGGTCCAGGTGGGCGGGGCGCCGTCGGGTGCCTTCTTGCCGCAGCGCGCACAGACGGCGGGCTGGGCCTCGGGTCCCGACGGGGCGGGGTGGGGATTCGGCTGGTCCACCTCCAGACGATATCTCCGTCCGGAGCCGACAGCCGCGCGCAACGCACCGGCGGAGGGGACGGTTCCCCTCCACTCGGCTCATCCGCCTCGGCTCACACCAGGGTGATCGTCAGGTCGACGTGGTGCGCCGCGTAGCTCAGGGTTTCCCAGAGCACCGCGCCGGCGAAGGCGTAGAAGGTAGCGCCCAGCCGGGAGACGGGATCGGGCAGCCAGCGCACCGCCTTGTGCGGCAGTTCGGTCGCCGCCGTCGCTCCCGTGGTCGGTTCTGGACTGATTTCCGGCTGCTCGGGTGTCTGTGAGCTGCTTGTGCAACGATTGCACATGGTGTGTCCCTCCGGATACGCCGTGGGCCGGCCCCTCATCGGGTGTTGTGAGAGACGGTCGGTGAGAGGGCGGGCCCGCTTGTCAGTGTCGGTTCTTGAAGCGCAGGTAGAGCGTGACCACGCCTGGGATGACCGCGAATACGGACATGATCACGGGAATGAGAACCGTGGAGATGTCTGCGGCGGTGAGGGTCACCATCAGACTCACGGCGGCCGTGAGGGTGGCGAGCGAGGTCGTGCCGAGAACCACGCTGGTCTGTTCGTCTTCCCGGTGCTGCCGAGCCTGGATCGCATCGGCCTTCTCCATGATTCGTGCGTAGCGCTGGTCGGTCAGTGCGCTGTGTCGAGCGTCCTTGCCGGGCATCAGGAACCTCCTTCCATGTGATCTGCGAAGAACGTCACCACGGCGTCGAGGTCCGTCACGGCGCTGATGCGGGCATCCGCCTTCGTGGTCCCGACCGAGTTGATGGAGACCCCGAGCCGGTCTGCGGCCAGAGCCATGGGATAGGCGAAGACCCGGCGGGCCTCGAAGACCCGCTTCATCGCGTCGGGCATCCCGTCGATGGCCCGCAGCCCCAGCATCACCTCGGGGTCGGCTACGTCGGCGAAGAGAACGGCGTACTCATTGCTGCTCCAGCTCTTGCCGGACCAGGTGTCCGGCAAGTCCTTGAGCGCCTCGCGAGCGTAGAACTTCACCAGTCGGCGCAACGATTCCACCGCCCGGTTCTGTTGACGCACCCAGTCGGCGCAGAGCCGGGCGTACGCGTCCTCGACGACGCATTCGATGTCCACGCGCGGATCGGAGCACGTGGTGAACGCGATCCGCTGGCATGCCGCGAACTGCTCCGCGATCAGTGCCCGCTGCACGGCGACGATCTCCGGCGTCTTCCGGTAGATCCTGACGCGGCGGTTGACGAGACTGCTCCCGGCGAAACTGTTCACCCACAACTCCTTTCTGCTTGCCCCGCCTTCGCCTACGGTGCCAGGTCGGCGTCAAGGGGCTGTGCCGCGACCGCGGTGCGGCACGAGGGGCCGGGGACGGCCGGAACCTCTTGGTCGCGCAGGTGCCGTGCGACCCGGTCCATCCGCTCCAGCAGGCGCGCCACCATGCGGTCCGCCTCGTCCTGGTCGGCCGTGGCGGCATCCCGGTACGCGGCGGCAACACCCTTCATGCTGGATGCGAACTCCACGGCGCGGTCGACGTACGCGGCGAACACCTGGACCGGGTTAACCGGGTTAACCAGTTCGCCGGTACCGGCCACAGCGGCGCCGGAGCCGGTCGCGGACCGAGTCGGCGTCCTGCGCGCGGACTTGGCCCGGCTCATCGCCTGCTCAGCCTCCGCCTGCTGCCGTTCTGCGGCCAGCCCGCCGATGCGACGGGCGTCCTTCACCGGGAGTTCGCCGCTGCGGACCTTGTCCTTCAGGTCATCGGTGAGCTTGAGCAGAGCGAGCCGCTGCGAGACCCAGGCGGCGGTCTTGCCGAGCTTCGCCGCCACGTCCTTCTGGCGACCGTACGCCAGGACCAGCTGCCGGATCGCCATGGCCTCCTCCAGCGGCCCTAAATCGGCGCGGTGGATGCTGGTGATCAGCGCCGTCTCGAGCATCTCCTCGGCGCTCGCCGCGAGTTCGTCACGGATGTCGATCCTCAGCTCGGCGAGCCCGGCCACCCGGGCCGCGGCCAGCCTGCGGTTCCCGTCGACCACGACGTAGTCCGCCTCGCCGAGTACGTGCTCCTGCCCGGTGTGGACGGCGAGGAAGGCTTCGCGCCGCACCACGGTGACGGCCTGGATCTGTCCCCTGGTGGTCAGCGACCTGGCTATCTCCTCGATGTCGCCGAGCCGGAGACGCGGATTGAACGGGTTGTGCGCGAGCTCGGCCGGCTTCACTGCCATCGGGGCGCGCCTCGTGTCACGCTGCATGCCCTGCACCCTAGGGGCCCTGCGGGAGTCCGTCGTGCCGGGCGACGGTCCGCCGTGCTCACCGGGTCATCAGCGCGCGGGGGCTCGTGGGACCAGGTCCTGACGCACCAGCAGGTCGCCGGCTCGTGCGCACCGCCGAAAACGGACGTCGGCCCCCACCTCCGGTGAACCGGTTGGTGAGGGCCGACGTTCTGTCTTCTTCGGCTGTCAGTGCATGACGGCCATGGCGAGTGCACGCCGGGCGCGCAGCGAGACGCGCTCGGCTCGCCGCTGCATGCGACGGGCGGCGACCAGGCGCAGGGCCTGACGCTCGGCGTCGACCTCACGCATGCGGTCGTCCATATGGGCACGAGCCAGGGCTTCTGGGATGAGTTGCATTTCGCGAGTCCTGTTCTGACGCGAGGTGATCGCGCCGGCGGTGATGAAGTCTGCGGTGGCGGAGCCGTACGGCTGCTCGCTCGTCGTGTGGGCGGTCATGGAGGCCTGCTTCAAGGGGTCGTGCGTCAGGGGGCGGTCGATGGTTCCGATGGCGGTCATGCCGCAACAACCGGGTTCTTGCGCGGACGGCCACGGGGGCGCTTCCGGGCTACGACGACACCCTGGACGAACAGCTCGCCACCCCAGACACCCCAGGGCTCGCGGCGCTCGAGCGCACCGGCGAGGCAGGCCTCGACCAGCGGGCAGGTGGCGCACAGGGACTTGGCGTACTCGACGTCCGCCGGGGACTCGGCGAAGAAGACCTCGGGGTCGTAGGTACGGCAGGCGACGGGTACGCCGAGGTTCTCGATGGCGTCGTCGAGCGCGGTCAGCGCGGTGAGGGGAGTCAAGGTGGAGTCCTCCGGGACTGCGGGCGGGGAGATCGTCTGGGTCTGCGGTACGGACGGGGCGTGCGCTTCGAGTTGCACGGTGTTTTCTTCCTCGTCTTGTTTGGCTAGTCGTTCCGGCCGGGTTCGGCCGGGGGCGGCTGGGCTACGTCTCACACCGACTGGTCTTGCCAGTCCCGAGGCTCCTTCGTGCCGTCGTCCCCGTTCGGGGACAAACAGAAGGGCCGCGGATCCCGGGTGGGGTTCCGCGGCCCTGAAGGCGCCGGCCTGATCTTGGAATCAGGCTGGATCACTCCAGGGTTCGAGCCCGCGGAAGGCCCACATCAGGTGGTGCTGCTGCTTCGTCTGCTTCGTCTGGGATCCGGCACCGGCTGCGGCCGCAAACCCATAGGCGCCGTGCGCCTGGGCTTCCAGTACTGCCACCGGTGCCTGGGTCGGTCGCTCATTCCGCTCGCTCGCAAGGCGCGCGGCGGGCGCGGCCAGCAGGGCGCGGCTGTCAGCGCACATCGCAGACAGACCGGTACCCAGGAGCGGGAGGAGCGAGGAGGAGCCGAGCGTGCAGGAAGCGGCGACCGAGCGATCGGTCATTTTGTTGCTGGTGATGAAGCTGGTCACTGGTCTCGCCTCCTCTCGGCGTCTCGGGGACGGGGCCCGGGGGCCTGTCCCATACGTATTCGGATAAGTACAGCACGGATCCGGAGCTTCGGAGAAGCCACCGTTTCCGTTGCTAAGAACCTATGGGGATTCGCTGGGCATGTGCAAACTATTTTTCCGACGAGTTTCTACGCGTCGTCAGCTTCCGCGCCCCCAGGCTCCTGACCTGCACAGATGGCCAGGACGTCGGCTCCGTACCGGTCGAGCTTGCGGCCGCCGACTCCAGAGATCATCGAGAGCTCGCCCTCCTCGGACGGCGCGGCCTCGGCGATCGCGACGAGCGTCCGGTCCGTGAACACGCAGTACGCGGGCAGGCCCTGCTCCTTGGCCTGCCCCGCGCGCCACTCCCGCAGCCGCTCGTAGAGGCCTTCGTCCATGTCGGACGGGCAGTCGTCGCAGCGCATCAGTTTCAGCTCGCCGGCCTCGGTCAGCGTCTTGCCGCACACCCGGCACAGCGCCGGGCCGCGACGGCCCCGCTTGCGGACCCCCCGCTCGGCCGGGGCGCCCCCGGCGCCCGCCCGGCCGCCCGGGGCCGCAGAGCCCGGCCGCAGCCCGTTCAGGAAGCGGCTGGGGCGTCGGGAGGCCCGGCCGCCCGGAGCCCGGGAGAGCGCCCAGGACAGCGTCAGGTGCAACCGCGCCCGCGTGACGCCGACATAGAGCAGCCGGCGCTCCTCCTCCACCTGCTCGTCGGTCTTGGCGTACGTGATCGGCAGCATGCCGTCGGTCAGGCCGGCCAGGAACACCGCGTCCCACTCCAGGCCCTTCGCCGCATGCAGGGAGGCGAGGGTGACGCCCTGGACGGTCGGGGCGTGCTGGGCGGCCCGGCGCTCGTCCAGCTCGACGGTCAGGTCGGCCAGGGTGACCCCGGGCCGGCTCCGGGCGAAGTCCTCGGCGAGCCGGACCAGGGCGGCCACGGACTCCCACTGGTCGCGGACCGCGCCGGAGCCCGCGGGCGGCTCGCTCGTCCAGCCGGTGGAGCTGAGCACGGCCCGGACCTGGGAGCCGAGCTCGACCACGTCGTCGAGCAGCGGGTCGTTGCCGCCGGAGCGGGCGGCGCCGCGCAGGGCGAGGATCGCCTTCTGCACCTCGGCCCGCTCGAAGAAGCGCTCGGCGCCGCGCAGCTGGTACGGGACCCCGGCGTCGGCGAGGGCCTGCTCGTAGACCTCGGACTGGGCGTTGATGCGGTAGAGCACGGCGATCTCGCCGGCCGGGACGCCCGCCGCGATCAGGTCCCGGATCCGGATGGCGACGCCCTCGGCCTCGGCGGGCTCGTCCGGGTACTCGGCGTAGACCGGGTCGGGGCCGGGCTCGCGCTGGGAGACCAGCTCGAGGCGGTGTTCGGCGGCGCGGCCCTTGGCCTGGGCGAGGAGCCCGTTGGCGAGGTGCACCACCTGGGGGGTGGAGCGGTAGTCCCGGACCAGCTTGACCAGGGTGGCCTGCGGGTAGCGGGTGCGGAAGTTCAGCAGGTGGTCCGGGGTGGCCCCGGTGAAGGAGTAGATCGTCTGGCTGGCGTCGCCGACGACGCAGAGGCTGTCGCGCTCGCCGAGCCACAGGTCGAGCAGCCGCTGCTGGAGCGGGCTGACGTCCTGGTACTCGTCCACCACGAAGTGCTGGTACTGGCTGCGGATCTGCTCCGCGATGTCGTGCCGGTCCTGGAGGATGCCCACCGTGAGCAGCAGCACGTCCTCGAAGTCGATCATGCTGCGGTCGCGCTTGAGCTGCTCGTACGTCCCGTAGATCTGGGCGATCTCCGCCATGTCCCGGGGGGCTTCGCGGCCCGCCTTGATGGCGGCCGCCGGATAGTCGGAGGGCACGGTCTGGGTGACCTTCGCCCACTCGATCTCGCCGGTGACATCGCGCAGCTCGCCCCGGTCGAGCCGGATGCGGCAGCGCGCGCCCGCCTCGGCGACCAGTTGGACCTTGCGTTCGACGAGCCGGGGCATCTCCCCGCCGATGGCCTTCGGCCAGAAGTAGTGGAGCTGGCGCAGGGCGGCGGAGTGGAACGTCCTCGCCTGCACCCCGCCCGCGCCGAGGGAGCGCAGGCGGCCGCGCATCTCGCCCGCGGCGCGGTTGGTGAACGTGACGGCCAGCACGCTGGCCGGCATCAGCTGCCCGGAGCGGACCCCGTAGGCGATGCGGTGGGTGATCGCCCGGGTCTTGCCCGTGCCCGCGCCCGCCAGCACGCACACCGGCCCGCGCAGGGTCGTCGCGACCTCGCGCTGCTCCGGGTCCAGGCCCAGGAGCACCGCGTCGGCCGAGTCGGCTCCGGCAGGGAAGGATGAGGGGTGCGTTGCTGATGTCACCCCGCCATGCTGCCAGGTCTCCAGGGGCGCACGGGAAACTTGTCCACAGGGTGCGGGCATTCTTCGTACCGGTGTCCTTGACGGACGTGACGTACTTGACGTACCAGCCGTACCGCGGGTGCGGGAATGGCCCCGCGGTCCCGTACGTTCGAGTACTCGGACCACCCAGACCCCACAGAGGAGAGCGCAGCATGCAGGACACGGGTTCCGTCACGATGTACAGCACGACCTGGTGCGGCTACTGCCGCCGGCTGAAGACCCAGCTGGACCGGGAAGGCATCGCGTACAACGAGATCAACATCGAGCTGGACCCCGAGTCCGCTGCGTTCGTCGAGAAGGCGAACGGCGGCAACCAGACGGTTCCGACCGTCCTCGTCGTGTCCCCGGCCGGCACCGAGGCCGTCATGACCAACCCGAGCCTGGCCCAGGTCAAGCAGGCCCTCGCCGTCTGAGCCGCAGCTCGGCGCACTGCGTGAACCGAGCTGCGTGAACCGAGCTGCGTGAACCGAGCTGCGTGAACAGAAAGGCCCCCGCCGCGGCGGGGGCCTTCTGCTGTGTGAGAAGCCTTACGTCGTCCGTCCGCCCTAGGCGAGCGGGCGAGGCAGCGGCTCTCCGTACCAGCGCTCGACCAGGCGGGCCGCGATGGAGATCCCCGACGGGGGCACCATCGCGCCCGACTCGAACGCCGCGCGCAGCTCCTCGCGGGAGAACCAGCGGGCCTCCTGGATCTCCTCGCCGTCGACCGTGATCTCCGTCGTGGTGGCGCGCGCCGTGAAGCCCAGCATCAGGCTGTACGGGAACGGCCAGGGCTGGCTGGCGACGTACTCGACCTCGCCGATCCTGACGCCCGCCTCCTCCCACACCTCGCGCACGACCGACTGCTCGATCGACTCGCCCGGCTCCACGAATCCGGCCAGCGTCGAGAAGCGCCCCTCCGGCCAGTGCACCTGGCGGCCCAGCAGCGCGCGGTCGTGCTCGTCGGTGACCAGCATGATCACGGCCGGGTCGGTGCGCGGGTAGTGCTCGGCGCCGCAGCCCGGGCAGCGGCGGATGTGCCCGGCGGCCGCGACCACCGTGCGCTCGCCGCAGCGGGAGCAGAACCGGTGCATCCGCTGCCAGTTCTCCAGGGCCACCGCGTGCACCATCAGCCCGGCGTCGCGCGGGGACAGCAGCAGTCCGGCCTCGCGCAGGCCGGCCGCGCGGGCCGACTGGTCCATCCGGCCCGGCAGCGAGTCCTTCTGGAGCGCGAAGTACCGTACGCCGTCCTCGTCGGTGCCGAGGAAGTAGCGGTGCGTCTCGGTGAGCGGGGCCTCGAAGGCCGGGGTCATCACGATCCCGGTCTCCCCGTCGGGGGTGTCGTCGATCAGGACCTGACCGCCGGAGACGACGAACACGCGGGTCGTCGGGTGGCTCCAGGCCGCGGCGAGCCAGGCCTCGTCGAGGCGGTGGTGCGCGGCGCGGTCGATTCCGCTGGGCGCGGTGAGCGAGATCGGCTGCTCGGTATGGGTGCTCACAGGTACTTCCAACTCCCCCGGTGGTGGGACAGGCAGGCTCGGTGACTCGGTACGTGCGGTGCGGGCGGTACGTGTGGTGCGGGCTGTGCGGTGGTGCGGGCTGTGCGGTGGTGCGGGTGGTGCAGTGGTGCGGGCTTGCGTCAGGCGGGCTTCCCGTGGCCGGCCGCCAGGTCGCCCCACAGGTAGGCGGCCGTTTCGACGCCCTTGAGGAGCAGGTCCAGCTCGACCTTCTCGTTCGGCGCGTGCCAGCCGTCGGACGGCACGGAGATGCCGAGGAACAGGACGGGCGCGTCCAGTACGTCCTGGAGGTCCGCCGCCGGTCCGGAGCCGCCCTCGCGGGTGAAGCGGACCTTCTCGCCGAAGGCCCGGCCCATGGCCCGTACGACCGACTGCAGCGCCGGATGGTCCAGCGGCGTCAGGCACGGCCGGGTGGGGGCGCCGAAGACGATGGAGTGGCGGATCCCCTCCGGGATGCGCGCCGCGACCCAGTCCCGGACGGCCGCCTCGACCTCGTACGGGTCCTGCCCGGACACCAGGCGGAACGACAGCTTCAGGTGGGCGGAGGCGGGCACGATGGTCTTGCCGCCGGGGCCCTGGTAGCCGCCGCCGATGCCGTTGACCTCGGCGGTCGGGCGGGCCCAGACCCGCTCCAGGGTGGAGTAGCCCTTCTCGCCCGCGGCCGCGTGCGACTTGGCCGTACGCAGCCACTCGGACTCGTCGAACGGCAGCTCGGCGATCAGCGCCCGCTCCTCGTCCGTGAGCTCGGCGATGTTGTCGTAGAAGCCGGGGATCGTGACCCGCTCGTCCGCGTCGTGCAGGGCCGCGACCAGGCGGGCGGCGACGGTGGCCGGATTGGGCACGGCCCCGCCGAAGGCGCCGGAGTGGATGTCCTGGTCGGGCCCGTGGAGGTCGATCTCGCAGTCGGCGACGCCGCGCATGCCGGTGCAGACGGTGGGGGTGGTCTCGGACCACATGCCGGTGTCGGAGACGATCACGACGTCGGCGGCGAGGCGCTCCGCCTCGCGCTCGACCAGGGCACGGAAGTGCGGGGAACCCGACTCCTCCTCGCCCTCGACGATCAGCTTGAGGTGCACGGCCGGGGCGTCGGCGCCGGTCGCGGCCAGGTGGGCCCGTACGCCGAGGGTGTGGAAGAAGACCTGGCCCTTGTCGTCGGCGGCGCCGCGCGCGTACATCCGGCCGTCGCGGATCACCGGCTCGAACGGGTCGGTGTGCCAGCCGTCGGCGACGGCGGCGGGCTGCACGTCGTGGTGCCCGTAGACGAGGACGGTCGGGGCGTCCGGGTCCGCGCTCGGCCACTCGGCGAAGACGGCGGGCGCGCCGGGGGTCGGCCAGACCTCCGTGACCGGGAAGCCGGTCTCCTTGAGCTTGGCGGCGAGCCATTCGGCGCTGCGACGTACGTCGTCCGCGTGCTCGGGCTGGGCCGAGACGGAGGGAATGCGCAGCCACTCGGCGAGGTCGTCGAGGAAGGCGGCGCGGTGGGTCTCGATGTACGTGCGGACGACGCTGTCCGCCGGGGTTTCGCTCATGCCTACGAGCCTAACTGTCGGGTTGCCGGTCACTGTCCGTGTCCGGTTTGCCTTGGAGGATCCGCTCAAGACGGGCCCGGTCGGGGAGGTTGCGGGGCCGGATCACGCGGCCGCTGCGGACGTGGAGGAAAGCGGCGTGGACCCGGTCGAGGGGCGTGCCGGTGGCTTCCGCCCAGGCCAGGCGGTAGACGGCGAGCTGGAGGGGGTCGGCCTCGGTGGTGCGGCCGGTCTTCCAGTCGACGATTTCGTACGAGTCGTCGTGGTTGCGGTACACGGCGTCGATCCGTCCGCGGACGACGCGGCCGGCGAGGGTGAGCTGGACCGGGACCTCCATGCGGTGGGGGGTGCGCTCGGCGTACTCGCTCCGCTCGAAGGCGGCCTTGAGGGAGTCGAGGTCGGCCTCGTCGGCGATCTCCTGATCGGAGCCCGGCAGCTCGGTGGCGGGGTCGAGGACGTCGAGGAGCGGCAGCGGGAGCTCGTCGAACCGGGACTCGACCCAGGCGTGGAAGCGCGTGCCCTGGCGTGCCGCGGGCTGCGGGGGCTTGGGCATGGGGCGGGCGAGGTCGCGGGCGAAGCCCTGCTCGTCCGCGGCGAGGCGGAGGAGCTGGCTGGCGGAGAGGGCGGCCGGGAGCTCGACGTCGCGCACGGCGGCGCGGGCACGCCGGAGCTCGCCCTCGAGGGCGTCGAGGTCCCGGTCCCAGGACGCGACGGCCCGGGCTTCCTCGGGCGTGAGACCGGCCGCTGCCGTGGCGCCCCGGGCACCGGCTCCGGGGGCCGGGCGCCTCCCGCCCCGGCTCCGGGCTCCGAGCGGGGGCGGGCCCGCGGCGGGCGCGCCCGGCCCTTCCCGGGGTTCGCCGGAATCCCGGTCGTCGTCCGGCCACAGATCGTCGTACGGGTCGGCGGGGGCGCCGCCCCGGGCCCGGGGCACGGCGGGGGCGCCGTCGGCCGGCCCGGCGCCGGAGGCGTCTGCAGGCCAGGGGTCGGCGCCGGAGGCGTCTGCCGGCCAGGGGTCGGTGCCGGCCGGCATGTCCGAGCCCGCCTCGGCGCGGGCGTGCGGGATCGCCACGCCGTCGCTCGGCCCGGCCCAGGCCGGATCCGCTGCCCAGAGGTCATCGTCCGAGTCCGGAGACGGGGTGGCGGCCCGGCCCGGCGGGCTCGGTTCGGCGGCGGCCGGGGCGGCCCAGGCCTCGTCGGCCGCCCAGAGGTCGTCGTCGGCAGGGGCGGGTTCGTCGGCGTACGACGGGTCCTCGCAGTGCGGGGGCCAGACGTAGGGGTCCGGGTCCGGGGCCGGGGTGGCCAGGTGGGACTCGACCAGGGCTGCCGCCGCGCGGCGGAGTTCGAGGGAGTCCGGGTCCAGGGCCAGGGGCCAGGACCGGTCGGGGGTGGACTCCGTGGCGAGGGAGGGGTTCTCCGCGTCCGGGTCCGGTTCCTCCGCCCAGGCTTCGATCTCGCCGTGGCCCGCCACGCAGTGGTCGTAGAGGGAGGACAGGAACGGGGACGGGCCGCGGCGCTTCTTCTGCGTCGGGCCCCACCAGTGCGCCGAGGCCAGGAGGAGCGAGCGGGGGCGGGTGAACGTCACGTAGCCCAGACGGAGTTCCTCCACCGCCTTGTGCTCCTTCAGGGAGGCCTTGAAAGACTTCAGGCCCGCCGAGGTCCACGGCGGATCGGCCGGGAGGGTGGCCGCGTCGCCCCGCAGGCCGTACGGCAGGACCTTGGCGTACGAGGTCCACGGCTCCGGGGCCTTCTCCTTCGGGAACGAGCCCGCGCAGAGGTCCGGGACCACCACGACGTCCCACTCCAGCCCCTTGGACTTGTGGGCGGTGAGCACCTTCACCGTGTTCTCCCCGCCGGGGAGGGCGTGGTCCAGGCCCTTCTCGTACTGGACCGCCGTGCGCAGGAAACCGAGGAAGGCCAGCAGGGACGCCTCGCCGTCCAGCGACGCGAAACCGGCCGCCACGTCCAGGAAGCCGGACAGCGACTCGCGGCGCCGGGCCGCCAGCGCGTGCGGCGACGCCGACAACTCCACGTCCAGGCCGGTCACGGCCAGCACCCGGTGCAGTACGTCCATCAGCGGGTCCGCGAGCGAACGCCGCAGGTCGCGCAGCTCCTGGGCGAGGTGCGCGAAGCGGACCCGGGCCGCAGCGGAGAACGGCAGGTCATCGGAGGCAGAACCAGAGCCAGAGCCAGAGCCGGAGCCGGAGCCGGCCCCGTCCAGGAACGTCTCCAGCGCGTCCGCCAGCGAGACGATCTCCGCCGGGTCGACGCCCTCCACCGCCGCCGCGAGGCGCTCGTCCGGTTCGACCTCGGCCGGCGCGCGGCCGATCAGCTGCCGCGCCCGGCGACCCAGCAGCGCCAGGTCGCGGGCGCCGATCCGCCAGCGCGGGCCGATGAGGAGCCGGACCAGGGAGGCGTTGGCCCCCGGGTCCTGGAGCACCTCGCACACCGCGACCAGGTCCGCGACCTCCGGGAGGTGCAGCAGTCCCGAGAGCCCGACGACCTCCACCGGCACGTCCCGGGCCACCAGTACGGCCTGGATCTGCGCGAAGTCCCGCGCGGACCGGCACAGCACCGCGATCTCGCGCGGCTCCGTCCCCGTACGGACCAGGTGCGCGACCGAGTCCGCGAGCCACTCGAGCTCCTCGGCGTGCGTGTTCAGCAGGGCGCAGCGGACCGTACCGGCCTGCTCCTCCCCCGGCGCCGCGCGCAGCGCTTCGACGCCCTCGTGCAGGGACCGCAGCGGCGCGGCCAGCCCGTTGGCCAGGTCCAGGAGGCGGCCGCCGCTGCGCCGGTTCTCGCTCAGCGAGAACCGGGTCGCGGGGCGCCCGTCGGCGTGCGGGAAGTGCTCGGGGAAGTCGTCCAGGTTGGCCACGGACGCGCCGCGCCAGCCGTAGATCGCCTGGCAGGGGTCGCCGACGGCGGTCACGGCGTGCCCGCTGCCCCCGCCGAACAGGCCGGACAGCAGGAGCCGCTGGGCCACGGAGGTGTCCTGGTACTCGTCGAGCAGGACCACCCGGAACTCCTCGCGCAGCAGCGCCCCGACCTCGGGCCGGGTGGTGGCGAGCTGCGCGGAGAGGGCTATCTGGTCGCTGAAGTCGAGCAGGTCGCGGGAGCGTTTGGCGGCGCGGTAGCGCTCGGTCAGCTCCAGCAGCTCGAGGCGGCCGCGCACGGCCTCGGGGACCTTGCGCAGGTCCTCGTTGGTGAGCTTGGCGCCGGCGAGGGTGTCGAGGAGCTCCGTGTCGTACGCGCGCAGCTCGGCCGGGGTGACCAGGTGCTCGGAGAGTTCCCCGTCGAGCGCGAGCAGGTCGCTGACCAGGTCGGGAACGGATTTGGTGAGCGCCGGATAGGGGCCGGGGGCCCCGCGCAGCACGCGCGCGGCGAGCTGGAAGCGGGTGGCGTCGGCGAGAAGGCGGGCGCTGGGCTCGAGGCCGATGCGCAGGCCGTGGTCCTTCAGGAGCTGGCCGGCGAAGGCGTGGTACGTGGAGATGCGCGGCTCCCCGCCGGCGGCGTCGGCCTCGGCCGGGGAAGGGTCCGGGTCGCTGATGCCGGCCCGCGCGAGGGCCTTGCGTACGCGCTCGGCGAGCTCGCCGGCGGCCTTGTTGGTGAAGGTCAGGCCGAGGACCTGCTCGGGCGCGACCGCTCCGGTGCCGACCAGCCAGACCACGCGGGCGGCCATGACGGTGGTCTTGCCGGAGCCGGCGCCGGCCACGATGACCTGAGGGGCGGCCGGGGCGGTGATGCAGGCCAGCTGTTCGGGCGTGAAGGGGATGCCGAGGAGCTCCTTGAGCTGCTCGGGGTCGGTGAGGACGGACGGACGCGCGGACACGTGAAGAGGCTAGCCGGACCCACGGACACTCCCGGCCGCCGTCTCACCGGCCGGTCGGCCAATGGCCGGTCACCGGTTGCCCCGTGGTTCCGGCCGTGTGACTCACTCCACCGTCTGGCGGCCCTCCGGGCGCGCGCTGCACGAGCTGCGGAAGGAGCAGTGGTCGCAGTGCTTGCCGGTGGCGGGCGCGAAGCGCTCGTCCAGGACCCGCCCGGCGGCGGTGGCGAGCAGGTCGCCGACCCATTCGCCGTTCAGCGGCTGCTGCGCCTGGATCTTGGGCACCGCGTCGCCGCCGTCGCGCTGGGCGGCGCCCTGGCGCAGATGCACCAGCTCGGCACCGCCCGCTTCGGGGCGCAACCCGTCGAAGACCTCGTCGACGGCGCCTTCGCGCACCGCGAGCTGGTACACGGCGAGCTGGGGGTGCCGCGCGACCTCGTCCTTCGTGGGCGCGGCCTTGCCGGTCTTGAAGTCGACGACGTACGCACGCCCCTGGGGGTCCGATTCGACCCTGTCCATGGAACCCCGGATCCGAACGGCGTAGTCGCCCGCTTCGAGCGTGACGTCGAACGCGTGCTCCGTGGCCACGGCCGCCCTGCCCGCGCGGTCGGTGGTGTGCCAGCGCAGGAAGCGCTCCAGGGCGGCGCGGGCGTTGTCCTTCTCCTGGCGGGATTTCCAGGGGGCGTCGAAGGCGAGGGCGTCCCAGACGGAGTCGAGGCGTTCCATCAGGACGGCGAGGTCGGCGGGGGTGCGGCCGGAGGCGACCTCGTCGGCGAGGACGTGGACGACGTTGCCGAAGCCCTGGGCGGCGGTGGAGGGGGCGTCGGCCTTGACCTCGCGGCCGAGGAACCACTGGAGGGAGCAGGTGTTGGCGAGCTGGTCCAGGGCGCTGCCGGAGAGCGCGACGGGCCGGTCCCGGTCGCGCAGGGGGACGCTGCTGCGGGTGGGCTCGTACAGCCCCCACCAGCGCTGCGGGTGCGCGGCGGGGACCAGCGGGCGGTCGTCCTCGTCGGTGAGCGCGGCGAGGCGGGCGAGGCGGCGGGCGGCGGCGTCGCGCAGCGCGGGCGAGGCGTCGGGGTCGACGGTGGTGGCGCGCAGCTCGGCGACGAGCGCGGGAACGGCCAGGGGGCGGCGGGGGCGGCCGGTGACGTCCTTGGGGGTGACGCCGAGCTCGGTGAGGAAGCGGGAGGGCTGGTCGCCGTCCTCGGCGGGGGCCTTGACGGCGGTGACGACGAGGCAGTCGCGGGCGCGGGTGGCGGCGACGTAGAAGAGGCGGCGTTCCTCGGCCAGGAGCGCGCCGGGGGTGAGGGGCTCGGCGAGGCCGTCCCGGCCGATGCGGTCGGCTTCGAGGAGGGAGCCGCGGCGGCGCAGGTCGGGCCAGAGCCCTTCCTGTACGCCGGCCACGACGACGAGCCGCCACTCCAGGCCCTTGGAACGGTGGGCGGTCATGAGGCGGACGGCCTCGGAGCGGGTGGCGCGGGTGGTGAGGGTGTCGGCGGCGATGTCCTCGGCCTCGAGCTGTTCGAGGAAGTTGAGGGCGCCGCGGCCGCCGGTGCGCTCCTCGGCGCGGGCGGCGGTGTCGAAGAGCGCGCAGACGGCGTCGAGGTCGCGGTCGGCGTTGCGGCCGGCCGCGCCGCCGCGGCGGGCGTTGCGCTCCAGGCGCTGGGGCCAGGGGGTGCCCTCCCAGAGGGTCCACAGGGCCTCTTCGGCGGTGCCGCCGCCCTGGAGGAGCTCGCGGGCCTTGCGCAGGAGCAGGCCGAGGCGCTGCGCGCCGCGGGCGTAGGCGGGGTCGTGGGCGGTGAGCCGTTCGGGCTCGGCGAGGGCGCGCGCGAGCAGGACGTCGGACGGGGCCGGCACCTTGATGCCGGCGGCCCGCTCCTCGTCGCGCAGGGCCCGCCCGAGCCGGCGCAGATCGGCGGCATCCATCCCGCCGAGCGGCGAACTCAACAGCGTGAGCGCCGCCTCGACGCCGACCCACCCCTCGCCGTCGCCTGCGGCGGGCCCGGCCTCGGGGTCCACGCCGTCGCCTGCGGCGGTCTCGGGGGCGACGTCGCTTCCGGCGGTCTCGGGGGCGACGTCGCTTCCGGCGGTCTCGGGGGCGACGTCGCTTCCGGCGCCTGCGGCGGCCAGGGCGGCGGCGGAGCTGCCGATGCCGTGCCCGGCCGGGCCGAGGTCAGCCGTGTCCGCGGCGGCGGGGTCGGGGGAAGGACCCCGCCCGTCCGCCCCGGAGTCAGCCGTGGCCGGGGTCGCGGCGGTGCGGAGGGCCGTGAGGAGGGGGGTGATCGCCGGTTCGTGGCGCAGGGGGGTGTCCGAGCCGTCCGTTTCCGCCGGGACTCCCGCCGAGATCAGGGCCCGGCGCATCGCCGGGAGGGTGCGGCCGCCGGAGCGGACCAAGACGGCCATGTCCTGCCACGGCACGCCGTCCTCCAGGTGCGCCCGGCGCAGGATGTCGGCGATGTTGTCCAGTTCGGCGCCGGCCGTGGGGTACGTGAACACCTCCACCCCGCCGCCCTCCCGGACCGGGGCCAGGGCGCGGTGGGCGCGGACCGCCGCCGACGGGAGGCGCGGGACCGGCATGCGGGTGGTCAGCAGCCGGGTCGCCGCGAGGAGGTCGGCGCCCGAGCGCCGGGCCACCGTCAGGGCGTGCACCGCCGCTCCCGGGAAGGAGCCCTCGAAGTCCAGGACGTTGTTGATGTCGGCGCCGCGGAAGGCGTAGATCGACTGGTCCGGGTCGCCGAACGCCACCAGCGTGCCCGCCGGCCCGGCCAGGGCGCGCAGCAGGCGCAGCTGGGAGGCGTCCGTGTCCTGGTACTCGTCCACGTAGATCACGTCGTACGACAGGGCCAGGGAGGGGGTGCGTTCCGCCAGCAGGACCGCCCGGTGGACGAGCTCCGCGTAGTCCAGCGTGCCCTGCATGTCGAGGACGTCCAGGTACTCGGAGAGGAACGCGGCCGCCGCCTTCCAGTCCGGGCGGCCCAGCCGGGTCGCGAACGCGTCGAGCGCCGTCGGGCCGAGGCCCAGCTCGCGGGCGCGGGCGAGCACCGCGCGGACCTCGTCCGCGAAGCCGCGCGTGGTCAGCGCGGCCCGCAGGTCGTCGGGCCAGCGGATGGACCGGATGTGGCGCTGGCCCTCCAGCAGGGTCCGGACCGTCACGTCCTGCTCCGGCCCGGACAGCAGGCGCAGCGGATCCGCGAACAGGTCGGTGTCCTGGTGGGCGCGCACCAGCCCGTAGCAGAAGGAGTGGAACGTGGTGGCCTGCGGGGCCCGCGCCCCGCCGAGCCGCAGGGCGGCCCGGTCGCGCAGCTCCACGGCCGCCTTGCGGCTGAAGGTGAGGATCAGGATCCGGGCGGGGTCCGTGCCGGCTTCGACCCGGGCCGCGGCCGCTTCGACCAGCGTGGTCGTCTTCCCGGTGCCCGGTCCGGCCAGGACGAGAAGCGGGCCGCCGGTGTGATCAACCACCGCCTGCTGCGCTGCGTCCAGAAGAGGGGGATCCACCCGTTCCGGCCCGGTGCGCACGAGGCGGTACGCGTCAGGGGTCCGCGTACGCCGCCGCTCGGAGCGGTCGGATGGAGAGGTGATCACGTGGGGTGCCGGTCCAGGTCCTGGTGGGTCTGCGGTTGCTGCGGTTGCTGCGCCCGCTGCGGGCTCCGCGGCCGCTGCCGCGCTTGCCGAAGAGGCAACGCTACGGCAACCGGCGGGTCCCGCGCAGTTCCCCGGGGTACCGACAGGGAGGCCGCGGCAGCCCTCGACGGTCCCCCGCACCGTCGCCCGTACGGGCGCCCGACCGCCCGCCCGGGCCCCGCATGGACGAAGCTGTCAGATGTGACCCTCGTCCCGTGCGGCGTGCTCCTCCGGCCCGTCCCAGCGCGCCCGCGGCATGTTCAGCCGGGCCTCGCCGTCGCCGGTCAGACGCAGCGGGGTGGCCTCCGCGCGGTAGTGCTCCAGGGCCCGGTGCTCGCTGCCGGGCAGCGGTCGCCCGTCCGCCCGGACCACCCGCCACCAGGGCACGGCTCCCCCGTACAGGGCCATCACGCGCCCCACTTGGCGCGGTCCGCCCTCGCCGAGCCATTCGGCGACGTCCCCGTACGTCATCACCCGGCCGGGCGGAATCCGCTCGGCCGCCTCCAGCACCCGCTCCGCGTACGCGGGCAGCTCTTCGCTCATTCCGCCCATGGTGCCGTACATCACGGACCGGTTCCCGGAAGGTTTCCTTCCGTACCGGCGCGCACCCTGATGACCCGCCCGCCGGTCGGTCCGTGCCACCATCTTCCGGGCGGTGACTGGTGATACGTGATCAAGAAGAGACGGAAGTGACGACGAAGGAGCAGGGTGTGAGCCCTCCGGACGGCGCGGCTGAGGACGACGGCACGCGCCCAGACCCGCGCCCCGGGCCCGGGAAGCTCCCCGACGAGCCCCCCGGTCGGGCCACACCCGAGCCCGAGCGGACGGGGTCCGCACCCGAGCCCGGTCCCCGGGCCCGGGCCACCGCCGGGGCGGGAGCCGGAGCGGGGGACAAGCCCGGCGCGGCCGGCTCCGAGGGGCCGCACGGGCGCGCCTCCGCGTCCGCCGACCAGGTCGAGGTCGACGAGCCGCTGCTCGCCGCCCGCGTCCACCGCCCGTCCGACCTCGTACGCCTCCTCGTCGGCGTCCTCGGCATCGCCGTCGTCCTCGGCATCGCCGCCTTCGCGCACCGCACCACCGCCGGCCTCGAGGCCGACATCTCCCAGGGCACCGGCGCCGCACCCGATCTGCTGATCAAGGTCGCCGGGCTGGTGTCCAGCATCGCCGTGCTGCTCGTACCCGTCGCCTTCGCCATCGAGCGGCTGATCAAGCGGGACGGGCTGCGCATCGCCGACGGCGTGCTCGCCGCCGTCCTCGCGCACGGCGTCACCCTGGCCACCGACCTGTGGGTCTCCCAGGCCGCGTCCGACACCATCCAGGACGCCCTCACCCGTCCCACCAGCGCCGGCGGCCCCCTCACCGACCCGGTGCACGGCTACCTCGCGCCCGTCATCGCGTACATGACCGCCGTCGGCATGACCCGCAGGCCGCGCTGGCGGGTCGCGCTGTGGGTGGTGCTGCTGCTCGACGCCTTCGCGATGCTGGTGAGCGGGTACACCACCCCGTTCTCGATCATCCTGACCGTGCTGATCGGCTGGAGCGTCGCGTACGGGACCCTGTACGCCGTCGGCTCGCCGAACGTCCGCCCCACCGGGCAGACCCTCCTCGCCGGCCTGCGCCGGGTCGGCTTCAAGCCGGTCAGCGCCATGCGCGCGGAGCTCCCGGACGGCGCCGACGCCTCGGAGGTGAGCGACCGGGGCCGCCGGTACCACGTCACGTTGGAGGACGGCCCGCCGCTCGACGTCACCGTCGTCGACCGCGAGCAGCAGGCCCACGGGTTCTTCTACCGGGTCTGGCGCCGGCTCACCCTGCGCGGCATCACGACGCGGCGCAGCCTCCAGTCGCTGCGCCAGGCGCTGGAGCAGGAGGCGCTGCTCGCGTACGCGGCCATCGCGGCCGGGGCCAACGCGCCGAAGCTGATCGCCACCTCCGAGCTCGGCCCGGACGCCGTGATGCTCGTGTACGAGCACCTGGACGGCCGGCCTCTCGACGCGCTCGCCGACGAGGAGATCACCGACGACCTGACCCGCAGCACGTGGAAGCAGGTACAGGCGCTCCAGTCGCGGCGGATCGCGCACCGGCGGCTCACCGGCGACGCGCTCGTGGTGGATCGTTCCGGCAATGTCGTCCTCACCGACCTGCGCGGCGGCGAGATCGCGGCCGGCGACCTGGTGCTCCGGATGGACATCGCGCAGCTGCTGACCACGCTCGGCCTGCGGATCGGCGCGGAGCGCGCGGTGGCCTCGGCGCTGTCGGTGCTCGGCCCGGACGCGGTGGCGGACTGCCTGCCGCTGCTCCAGCCGATCGCGCTGAGCCGCTCCACCCGGGCGACGCTGCGCAGGCTGGCCCGGGAGCGGGCCGACCGGCAGCGGGAGGCCGTACTGGAGTCCTCGCGGGCGGCGAAGGCGGCGCGCGAGGCGGCTGCGGAGGAAGCGAAGCCGGACCGCAAGGCGGAGAAGGCCGGCAAGCCGGGTGGCAAGGCGGGCGGCAAGGCGGGCAAGGCCGGGGCCAAGTCGGCGGCGGTCACGGCCGCGGAGAAGAAGGCCGAGAAGAAGGCGCTCGACGACGCACTCGACGGGGCCCGCGAGGAGGACCTGCTGAGCCAGATCCGCCAGCAGGTGCTGCTGATCCGCCCGCAGGCGCCGGTGGAGCCGGCCCGGCTGGAGCGGATCCGGCCGCGGACGCTGGTGTCGTTCATCGCGGGGGCGTTCGGTGCGTACTTCCTGCTCACGCAGCTGGCGCACGTGGACTTCGCGACGATCGTCGGCGAGGCGGAGTGGGGCTGGGTGGGAGCCGCGCTGGCCTTCTCGGCGCTCACGTACTTCGCGGCGGCGATGAGCCTGCTGGGCTTCGTACCGGAGCGGGTGCCGTTCCTGCGGACGGTGGTCGCGCAGGTGGCGGGGTCCTTCGTGAAGCTGGTGGCACCGGCGGCGGTCGGCGGTGTCGCGCTGAACACCCGCTTCCTGCAGCGGGCCGGGATCCGGCCGGGGCTGGCGGTGGCGAGCGTGGGTGCCTCGCAGCTGTTCGGGCTGGCGAGCCACGTCCTGCTGCTGCTGGCCTTCGGCTACCTGACGGGCACCGAGAAGACCCCGGAGATGACCCCGTCCCGGACGGTCATCGCGGGTCTGCTGACGGTGGCGGTGCTGGTGCTGGTGGTGACGGCGGTGCCGTTCCTGCGGAAGTTCGTGGCCACGCGGGTGCGGGCGCTGTTCGCGGGTGTCGTGCCGCGCATGCTGGACGTGCTCCAGCGGCCGCAGAAGCTCATGACGGGCATCGGCGGCATGCTGCTGCTGACGGGCTGCTTCGTGATGTGCCTGGACGCGTCGATCCGGGCGTTCGGCGGCGGCCAGGCCATCAGCTACGCGAGCATCGCCGTGGTCTTCCTGGCGGGCAACGCCCTGGGTTCGGCGGCGCCGACGCCGGGCGGTATCGGCGCGGTGGAGACGACGCTGACGCTGGGCCTGATCGCGGCCGGGCTGGACAAGGAGGTCGCCATCTCGGCGGTGCTGCTGTTCCGCCTGATGACGTTCTGGCTGCCGGTACTGCCGGGCTGGATCTCGTTCAACTACCTGACCCGCAAGGAAGCCATCTGACTCCGCGGGTGCGAACCCCGCCCGCGCCGCGCCGCGGCTGTGACCCCCGTCGCACAGCCCGCCTGCGCCGGGCCCGCGCCTCGAACGCCGGGCGGGGCCGGAGTTCGCCGACGGGACTTCCGCCGGCCGCACCGACCACCCCTCGCGGCGCGCGGCCCCGGCCGAGCAGGGGCGCCCTCCTGCCCCGCGCCGGACGCAGGCGGCGGGGGCCTGCGCCCCGGTAGCCCTCCAAGTAGCCGGCGGCGCGGGCTCCTTTCCGCAAGCCGTCGAAGTCCTGCGGAGCCCACGTCCTCAAGACGACGACGGCAGCTCCTTCCACCCCTCCCCGGCCGGCGCCTACCCGCAACCGCGAGGCAACGTCATGCTCCCGGGCCTCACCCTGTGCGGCGCGGCGTACGAGGGCATAGGCGTGGCGGCCTGCATCGCCACGGCCCGCACGGCGCGCAACCCTCTCCGAGCCCTGACGCCGTCTCAATATGTGCGCCGGGCAAGGCGCAAAGTTGGATCCAACTCGAACACCCCACAGAATTGCGTTCGATTGCAAACGGTACGGGGGGTGTCGGAATGGGGTTCGACGAGGAGTGGGGCCGGCTGCGGACGGAGGCCGCGGGGCGAACGCACGAACCCGTAGCCGATCCCTTCGAGTCGGCCCGTGCAGCAGTGCTGGAACGACTGGCGGGCTTTCGCAGCCGGGTGGCACTCGTGCCGCTGGACGAACAAGGCGGCCTGTGGACGGCCGAACTCGGCGGCCTGGACTGGATCTGCGCTTTCTCCGACGAGGAGGCGCTGGCCCGGTTCGCCGTAGCACGGGGCGATGCCTCGCGGGAATGGACGTACCGGGGGGTGACCGGAGCCCGGCTGCTCGATGAGGTCATCCCGGCGCTGGACTTCCCGTGCGGGGTGGCCCTGAACGCTGCCGGCCCCGACGGCGCGGTTTTCCCGCCCATGCGCGGAATCGTTCCTGCCGCGGCAGCGCTCGACGGGGAGGCGGCCGCGTGAGCGGGGATCAGCCAGATCTGGACGTCTCGAAGCAGGCGTTGGATCAGATCGCGAAAGGCATCACGGACACGCTGTCCGAGCTGGAGGAACTCGGCATGGTCGGCACGGCCGGCATGGGCCGCGGTTTCTCCCACCTGGGCCTCTCCGGCATGCAGACGGGCCACGACGGCCTGGCCTCCACCCTCAGGTCGTTCTGCCAACGCTGGGAGTGGGGTGTGCGGTCCCTGGTCCAGCAGGGGAACGCGTTCGCAGCGAACGTGGGCCTGTCGGCAGGCGTCCTCCACGAGCAGGACCAGAACATCCAGGGCAGTTTCAAGATCGCCGTGAACGCGGCCTGGGGCAACCCGTACGCCTCCGAGGACGACATCACCGGGAAGGGCTGGGGCGACGTCGTGTCGGACAACCCCTTCACGCAGATCCGCGACGCCGACTACAGCCTCGAGTCCTTCGACCGCTCCTCGGGAAACATCAAGGAGGCCTGGAAGGGTGCGGCCCACGACGTGAACAGCTCCGACATGCTCCTGAGCAACCAGGCCATCGACGCGGCCGGGCTGCGCGGCGAAGTCGACGACGTGGTCGAGGACGTGCTCGGCCCGGCACCGGAAGGCCACGGCCGATGACGGACTGGGGGCGGCTGGTCGACAAGGGCCTGGACAACGCGAGAGAGTTCACCGGACATGTCGTGGACAAGGCTTCCGAGGGTCTCGGCAGGGCCCTCGACACGGTCGGCGCCCACGACTTGGCCGACAAGGTCGAGGACTTCGGCGACGATGTAGCCTCGAAACTCGGAGTATCAGTACGCGAGAAGGAACTCGGCCAGACCGAGCAGCCCAACGAGCTGGTGCACGGCTCACCGTCCGCGATCCGCGAAACCGTCAAGCACTTCCAGGACTTCCAGGGCGCCTTCGACCGGGTCGGCCAGGGCATGCGGGCCCTGGACTCGGGGCACTGGAAAGGGGCGGCGGCCGACGCCTTCCGCGCCAAGTTCGCGATGCACCCGACGGAATGGCTGTACGCAGCCGACGCCTGCGAGGCGGCCGCCGGTGCGCTCCTGCGCTACATGGAGACGCTGGAGTGGGCCCAGCGCCAGGCCCAGGCGGCGATCGACGCCTACAAGGCCGCCGAGAAGGCTTCGAAGGACGCGGAGGACGCGCACCGGACCAAGGCCGAGACCTACAAGGCAGACCTTGCGGCGGGCCGCGACGCCGGACCGGAACCCGTCCTCGGCGCCGACCCGGGCAAGGCGGGCCGCCAGGAGGCCAAGGACCACCTCAGCGAGGCCCGTCGCCAGCGCGACGACGCGGCTTCGGCAGCCGAGCGGGCGCTCACCGCAGCCCTGGCACATGCCCCGGCCGTACCGTCGACGACCAAGCAGCTCCTGGCCGAGTTCGCCGACTACGAAGGCGCCCAGGCGGTGGAGTTCGGCCACTTCTTCGGCGGAGTCGTCAAGGGCACGGCCGGCCTCCTCAACTTCGGGCGCGGACTCAATCCCGCGGATCCCTACAACCTCACCCACCCCGCCGACTACCTCGAGCACGTCAACACGACCCTGGCGGGCCTCGTCTCCGCGGCCTCCCATCCCGAACGCATTCCCGGTCCCATGCTCGACAGCTTCCTGGAAGACCCGAGCGAGTTCCTGGGCCGACTCGTCCCCGAGCTCTTCGGCACCAAGGGCACGGTCGGCGCCACCCGTACCAGCGTCCGCCTCGCGGAGGAAGGAGCGGAGAGCGCAGCCCGGAAGGAGGCGACGCGGGCAGCGCAGCAGGCCGAGCAGGAAGCCGCGGCGCGCGCCAAGAAGGAGGACCTGACCTGCCGTGAGGACCCCGTCGACATGGCGACGGGCCGGATGATCCTCCCGCAGACGGACCTCGTGCTCCCCGGCTCACTGCCGCTGGTGTTCAGCCGTACCTTCGAATCCTCGTACCGCTCGGGCCGGTGGTTCGGCCCGACCTGGGCCAGTACGGTCGACCAGCGCCTGGAGATAGACGAGGAAGGCGTCATCCTCGTCCGCGAGGACGGCAGCCTGCTCGCCTATCCGGTCCCCGAGCCCGGGATCGCCGTCCTGCCCACTCACGGCCAGCGGTGGCCGCTCACGCTCGACGTCGACGGCGCGTACACGGTGACCGACCCCGAGTCCGGGCACGTCCGCCACTTCGCGGAGGACGGCGCGCTCCTGCAGGTCGACGACCGCAACGGCGCCTGGATCGCCTTTTCTTACGACGGGTCCGGCGCGCCGAGCGCCATCTCCCACAGCGGCGGCCACGAGCTGCACCTGACGTCGTCGGACGGCCGTGTAACCGGCCTCGCCCTGGCGGACGGCCCCCAGGTCCTCCGCTACGGCTACACGGACGGCCACCTCACCGACGTCACGAACTCCTCGGGCCGTCCCCTGCGCTTCGGCTACGACGAACTGGGCCGGATCACTTCCTGGACCGACACAAACGACCGCCATTTCGACTACGTCTACGACGACCGGCACCGCTGCACAGCCCAGTCCGGCACCAACGGCCATCTCAACGTCCGTTTCACGTACGAGCCGGGCCGCACCACCCTGATCGATTCCCTGGGCCACCGAACCCAGTTCCTGGTCAACGACCGCGCCCAGATCACGGCGGAAATCGACCCGACGGGCGCGACCACCCACTTCACCCACGATGCGTACAACCGTCTGCTCTCCCGCACGGACCCGCTCGGTCACACCATCCGCTTCGGCTACGACGAACAGGGCCGGCTCATCAAGGTGGTCCGCGCGGACGGCCGCGAGATCCACGCGGCGTACAACACCCTGGGGCTGCCGGTCGAGGTCGTCCTTCCCGACGGGCGGGTGACCCGGCAGACGTACGACGACCACGGCAACCGGACCTCCGTCACCGACCCGTCCGGCATCACGACCCGGTTCACGTACGACACCCGCGGCCACCTGTCCGCGGTGACGGACGCCTCGGGCCATACGACGACGGTGTGCTGCGATGCGGCGGGCCAGGTGGTGTCGGCGACGGACCCGCTCGGCGCGACGACGCAGTACGCCCGCGACGCTTTCGGCCGCCCGATCGCCGTCACCGACCCACTGGGCCACACCACCCGCTTCGCCTGGAGCGTCGAAGGCCGTCTGCTCCACCGCGTGAATGCCGATGGCAGCACGGAATCGTGGACGTACGACGGAGAAGGAAACTGCCTGACGCACACGGACGCGGTGGGCGGAGTGACCGTCTCCGAGTACGGCGACTTCGACCTCCTCGTCGCCCGGACCGGCCCGGACGGCGCCCGCTACTCCTTCGCGCACGACACGCAGCTCCGCCTCACCGGGGTCACCAACCCTCAGGGCCTCACCTGGGACTACGCGTACGACCCGGCCGGCCGCCTGGCCGCCGAGACGGACTTCGACGGCCGCACCCTCACGTACGGCTACGACGGCGCCGGCCGCCTCAGCGCACGCATGAACGCGGTGGGCGAGATCACGACGTACGAGCACAACGCGCTCGGCCAGGTCCTTCGCAAGGACGCGGCAGGTCTGGTCACGACCTACGCGTACGACGCCTTCGACGCCCTGTCGAGTGCGGTGTCCCCGGACGCAACGGTCACCTGGCTGCGCGACGAGGCGGCCCGGCTGCTCTCGGAGACGGTCGACGGCCGCACCCTCACGTACGGCTACGACACCCTGGGCCGCCGCACGAGCCGCATCACCCCCACGGGGTCGGAGTCCTCGTGGGCGTACGACGCGGTCGGGAGGCGCTCGACGCTGACCACCGCTGGTCGCACGTTGAGCTTCGACCGAGACGCGGCAGGCCAAGAGCTGGCCCGCACGCTGAGCCCGTCGCTCTGCCTCACCCACGAGTACGACGACATGGGCCGCCGGACCGCTCAGTCGGTCGTCGGCCAGGACGGGCGGACCCTCCAGCGCCGCGGCTACAGCTACCGGGCGGACGGTTACCTCAACGGCATCGACGACTCGCTGACCGGCCCCCGCACCTTCACCCTCGACGCGGCGGCCCGCGTCACGGCGGTGGATGCCGCGTCCTGGTCGGAGCGGTACGCGTACGACGAGGCGGGCAACCAGACCAGCGCCTCCTGGCCGACCCGTCACCCGGGTTCGGAGGCGCAGGGCGGGCGCGCGTACACGGGCACCCGCATCACGCGCGCGGGCTCGATCCGGTACGAACACGACGCGCTGGGCCGTGTCACCTTGCGCCAAAAGACCCGGCTGTCCCGCAGGCCGGACACGTGGCGCTACGAATGGAACCCGGAAGACCAGCTCACGGCGGTCATCACCCCGGACGGCACCCGCTGGCAGTACACGTACGACCCGCTGGGCCGCCGCACCGCCAAGCGAAGCCTGTCGGCAGACGGCACAGTGGCGGAAGAGGTCCTCTTCACCTGGGACGGCACCACCCTCTGCGAACAGACCACCGGCGGCGTCACCCTCACCTGGACCCATCAGGGCCTGCACCCCCTCACCCAGACGGAACGCCTCGACCAGGCGGAAGTCGACGACCGCTTCTTCGCGATCGTCACCGACCTGATCGGCACCCCGACCCAGCTCCTCGCCGAAGACGGCACGACGGCGTGGCGCACCCGCACCACGTTGTGGGGCACGACCACGTGGAACAGCGACGCGACGGCCTACACCCCGCTCCGCTTCCCGGGCCAGTACTACGACCCCGAGTCAGGCCTCCACCACAACTACTTCCGCACGTACGACCCCGAATCGGCCCGCTACCTCTCCCCGGACCCCCTGGGCCTGGCCCCCGCCCCCAACCCGGCCACGTACGTCACCAACCCCCACACCTGGTCGGATCCTCATGGCCTTGCACCGGATGGGTGCCCGGAGCGCGATCCCTTTGATTTCAGAGAGCCGAACCCCGCTCACCCGCCGAAACAGAATTTGATCGACGCCATGCGGGATGCGCCTAGAGGCGAATACGTGGACTGCACCGAAATCTCCGAATTCATCATGCGACAGGCAAACGGCGAAGGAAAGATCGTCCACTACATCACCCCATCCGGGACACTCAGGACTCCTGAGGCCGGGGCCAACGGAATCACAAATGTCGAGTATGAATTCCATCAGGTCTACACCGACGGTCGTTACGTATACGATCCGACCCTGAGCCTGGACCCGATACCCAGAGGAGACTACGAGCGGGCTCTGCGATCGCAGAACCCCGAGCGGGTCATACGATTGGAAGGCCGAGCCGACCTGAGCGCGCTGTGGCAGCTACGCAGGAACACGCAGTGGAGGTGAGAAAGCATGGCGGGACCACTGCCGCGCTTCCAGCGGGCAAAAGCGGCCCTTGAGCGATTTGCACCTGTAGTGTGGCTCAGATCGCCCAGCGAAATAGATCACGCCACTGGGCATATTCAGGTACCCACGCTCGGTTGGCGTTTCAGCGAGCCACACCCGGAGTTGAAGGACATGTTCACTTCTGTGGTGCGAGATGCACCGCGGAACATGGCCTGGTCCTTCGGTGAAAGGAAGAATTCGTTGATCATGCCGTCGAGGCTGCTCAACGAGACCGGACCGGACGGAGGGGACCTCCATGAACTCGGAACGGCCATCAGCCAGCCTGATCAGGAGTTCTGTATCGCCGCGTCCGAGGACATCGAACTCATCATTCAGGCGATCGCCGCGCAGCCTGCGCCGCCGACTGCGACGCGGCTGTACGTGACCCAGCTCGCGAAGAGCTCCGCCGAGGAGCTGCTGTGCGTGGCGGAAAACCTCACCGGTGAGGCAGAGGTCGGCATGGTGTTCCGAGCCGTCGGTGTGCCCGACGTCGAGGTTCAACTGACCACGCTCCACTGGTACCCGCCCCGGCCGGAAACCGTGCGTCGGGGCCCGCTGGCCAAAGTCACCCTCGTCGGCAACGGAGCAGGGCGGATCAGTGTCAAGGAACTACTCGTCTTCGTTCCCGACCACTGATCTGCCAGGTCGCAGGAGCGCGACACCCACACCCGAGGCCGCCGCCTCAGCAGCGTCGGGGACGGACGACCGACGGCGATGAACGGCTTACGGGGGCGGCGCACGCGCCCCGACCGGTGCGACCCGAATGGGTCAGCGCACGGGCGGGGCGCAGCCCGGGAACGCACGATGGGGGCATGGGTCGAAACGTGGTGCGGGGCGCCGTTGCCGTTGTGGTTGCCCTTGGGCTGGGCGGGGTCGGTGGGTGTTCCGAGGAGAGCAGCAAGACGCCCAAGGCCGGCGGGACCAAGGGGGCCGCGCCGTTGAAGTGGGGGGAGTGCGAGGCGCCCACCGTCGCCGAAGGCGGGGGGCAGGCTCCGCCCAAGGACTGGGAGTGCGCCACGCTCCACGTGCCCCTCGACTACGCCAAGCCCGAGGGCGAGACCATTCCGCTCGCGCTCATCCGGGCCAAGGCGCGGGACAAGGGCAAGCGGCTCGGGTCGCTCGTGTTCAACTTCGGCGGGCCCGGGGGGTCCGGGATCAGTACGCTGCCCGGCGCCGCCAAGGAGTACGAGGCCCTCCGCTCGCGGTACGACCTCGTGAGCTTCGACCCGCGCGGCGTCGGCCGCAGCGCCCCCGTGCGGTGCGAGGACGACAAGGAGCTCGACGCCTACTACGCCCAGGACTCGAGTCCCGAGACACCGGCCGAGGAGAAGACCTTCGTCGGCAACATCGACAAGTACCAGCAGGCCTGCAAGGACAACTCCGGCCGCCTGCTGCCGTACGTCGGCACCGAGAACGCCGCCCGCGACCTCGACCGGATCCGCCAGGCCCTCGGCGACGAGAAGCTGAACTACTTCGGGATCTCCTACGGCACCGAGCTCGGCGGGGTCTACGCCCACCTCTTCCCGAAGAACGTCGGCCGGGCCGTCTTCGACGCGGTCGTCGATCCGACCAAGACCTCCGAGGAGGGGGCACTGGGCCAGGCCAAGGGGTTCCAGCTGGCCCTCGGCAACTTCGCGCAGGCCTGCGTGGACCGCGGCGACGAGTGCCGGCTCCAGGGCAGCACCGCCAAGGAGATCGAGGACAACATCATCAAGCTGCAGAAGAGCCTGGCCGACAAGCCCATCCCCGGCATCGGCACCCGGATGCTCACCGACTCCGCCGCGACCAACGGCATCGCACAGGCCCTGTACTCCCAGGAGCTGTGGCCGCTGCTCGAGCAGGGGCTGGACGAGGCCGAAGGCGGGCAGGGGCAGCTGCTGATGGCGTTGTCCGACGCGCTCAACGGCCGTGACCAGCAGGGGCACTACAGCAACATCGGCGCCGCCAACACGGCGATCAACTGCGCCGACTTCAAGGACCGCTTCACGCTCGAGCAGACGAAGGCGAAGCTGCCCTCCTTCCGCGCCGCGTCCCCCGTCTTCGGGGACTTCCTCGGCTGGGCCCTGATGAGCTGCACCGACTGGCCGGTCCCGGGCGCCTGGGAGACGCCGGACGTCTCGGCCCCCGGGTCGGCGCCCATCCTGGTCATCGGCAACACCGGCGACCCGGCCACCCCGTACGAGGGCGCCCGCAAGATGGTGGAGCGGCTCGGCCCCGGCGTCGGCGTGGAGCTCACGTACAAGGGCGAGGGGCACGGCGCGTACAACAGCGGCGACAAGTGCGTGCAGCAGGCGGTGAACTCCTACCTGTTGGACGGGAAGGTGCCGGCCGCCGACACGGTCTGCACCCCTTCGCAGAACCCCTCGGGGACGCCCGTGGCACCGGAGCCGCCGCCGGCGGGTGCCTGAAGCACGCGCGGCGCCCGACACGCGGAGGGGGCGGTTCCCAGACGCGGAAAGGGCCCCCCCGGAAGGGGCTAGGCAAACGGACTCTCCGAATCCGCCCGGTTGGACCCCCCCCCCCCAGCTCCTCCAGCGTGG
>NZ_JBVIGX010000001.1:0-87051 GCF_055570595.1 Streptomyces sp. NPDC031132 | reverse complement strand
CCCCGGTTAGCACACCCGACACATCGCCCCCTCCTGTTACGGCCCCCGACAACCGCGCCACCCCCCCCCCCCCCCCCCCCCTCTTCCCCCCCCCCCCCCCCCCCCCCCCGGGACGTGACTAGTAGACCGGCTTCTCGGGCTCGATCTGGTGGACCCACCCGATCACGCCGCCGCCGACGTGGACCGCGTCCGCGAAGCCCGCGGACTTCAGGACCGCGAGGACTTCCGCACTGCGGACACCCGTCTTGCAGTGCAAGACGATGCGCTTGTCCTGCGGGAGGTCCTGGAGGGCGGTTCCCATCAGGAACTCGCCCTTGGGGATCAGCTTCGCGCCGGGGATCGAGACGATCTCGTACTCGTTGATCTCACGGACGTCGATGATCTCGATCGCCTCGTCGCTGTCGATCCACTCCTTGAGCTGCTTGGGAGTGATCGTGGAGCCGAGAGCCGCCTCCTGGGCCTCCTCCGACACGACGCCGCAGAAGGCCTCGTAGTCGATGAGCTCGGTGACCGTCGCGTTCGGGCCGCACACCGCGCAGTCGGGGTCCTTGCGGACCTTGACCTGGCGGTACTGCATCTCCAGGGCGTCGTAGATCATCAGACGGCCGACCAGCGGCTCGCCGACGCCGGTGAGGACCTTGATGGCCTCCGTCACCTGGATGGACCCGATGGACGCGCAGAGCACGCCCAGCACGCCGCCCTCGGCGCAGCTCGGGACCATGCCCGGCGGCGGGGGCTCCGGGTACAGGCAGCGGTAGCACGGCCCGTGCTCGGACCAGAAGACCGAGGCCTGGCCGTCGAAGCGGTAGATCGAGCCCCACACGTACGGCTTGTTCAGCAGCACGCAGGCGTCGTTGACGAGGTAGCGCGTGGCGAAGTTGTCCGTGCCGTCGACGATGAGGTCGTACTGGCTGAAGATCTCCATCACGTTCTCGGCCTCGAGCCGCTCTTCGTGAAGGACCACGTTCACGTACGGGTTGATGCCCAGCACGCTGTCGCGGGCGGACTCGGCCTTGGAGCGGCCGATGTCCGACTGGCTGTGGATGATCTGGCGCTGCAGGTTCGACTCGTCGACCTCGTCGAACTCCACGATGCCCAGCGTGCCCACACCGGCCGCGGCCAGGTACATGAGGGCGGGGGAGCCGAGGCCGCCCGCGCCCACGGCCAGCACCTTGGCGTTCTTCAGGCGCTTCTGGCCGTCCATCCCGACATCCGGGATGATCAGGTGGCGGGAGTACCGACGGACCTCGTCAACGGTG
Organism: Streptomyces sp. NPDC031132; assembly: GCF_055570595.1. Lineage (NCBI taxonomy): Bacteria > Bacillati > Actinomycetota > Actinomycetes > Kitasatosporales > Streptomycetaceae > Streptomyces > Streptomyces sp. NPDC031132. Next base: position 85,792 of record NZ_JBVIGX010000001.1, on the reverse strand, counting down.
AGCTCAGCAGCTGGCTCGACCAGGGGTGGCAGCGACACGGGGACTCCGTAGATGGTTAAGTCTTAACGGTGGTTCTTCCCGTAACACTGCCACGCCCTCCTTCATTCCGAGACACCCGGTCCGATCCGCGAGACGATTTCGTCCCAGTACGCGGGCATCGACGCCCACGGATCGCGCCCGGCGGCGCCTCCCCGGTCGGTGAACCAGATCGTGCCGGCGCCCTGCCAGCGGGCGACCCGGACGGCCTCCTCCAGATGCGTCCGCGGCACCCCGTGGACCAGGTGGCAGAAGCGCTCGGGCGGGTACTCGGCGGTCCACTCCGCCACCTGCGACCAGCGGTAGTCGGCCCAGGCCCCGGAGAAGGTGACCAGCTGGTCGGCGGCCTCCGCGTAGCCCTCGTACGGGTGCGTGCCGTGTCCCAGCACGATACGGAGGCCGTCGCCGAGCCCGCGCAGGGTGTCGGCGACCCGGCGCACCTCGGCCAGTTCGGCCTTGCCCGCCGGGGCGTCGGCCAGGTAGAAGCCGCCCACGCGGTACCAGTCGAGGAAGCGGTGGGCGTCGGAGACCAGCTCACCGAACGACCGCACGCCGTCTCGCATCGCGAGATGGCCGAGGACGGTGCCGCCGGCCTCCCTGAGCTTGCCCGCGGCCTCCGTGCAGTGCGGGTCGGGCCGGCCGCCCGGCCCGTCCGTGACATTGAGCACCGTCCAGTGCAGCGGGGTCCCGGGCCGGGTCAGTTCGGCCCATTCGACGGGGGCGAGCAGCGGGTGGGCGTAGCCGGGGACGCCGAGGCCGAGGCGGCCCGCCTCGGTCGCGGCGGCCGCCGTGGCTGCCGTCGTCAGATGCGGCACGCCGCCTCCATCCAGATGTCCGCGAGGGATTCCTCCAGGTTGATCCGGGGCCGCCAGCCGAGCCGGTCCCGGGCCGTGCGCACGTCGGCCTGCTGCCAGGCGCCGCAGCCGTCGGGGTACGGGTACGCGGGCGCCCCGGCGCCGGCGGCGAGCTGCTCGGCCGTCGCCTCGGAGCGCGGGGCGCCGATGGCGGCGAGCCCGGACGAGCGGCCCTGGGGCCCGAGGCCGTGGCCGGAGCCGTGCCCGGGCCCGTGGCCGTGCCCCTGCCCGTGCTGTCCCTGCTGCGGTACGTCGAGCTCGTGCAGGGCGCCTCCGTACCCGGCGACCCGGGCCAGCACCGCCGCCGCGTCGCGCAGCCGGACCGCGCGCCCGGTGCCGATGTTGACGACGCCCTGGGCGGCGGAGAGCGAGGCGGCGTGCACGGCCCGCGCCACGTCCCGTACGTCCACGAAGTCGCGCTGGACCCCGAGCCCGCTGAGCTTGAGCTCGCCGTCCCCGTTCTGCATCGCGCGCCGCATGGCCTCGGCGAGCCGGCCGAGCGGGGATCCGGCGGGGGTGCCGGGTCCGACGGGCGAGAAGATCCGCAGGACGACGGCGTCGAGCCCCGACCCGAGCACCAGCTCGGTGGCGGCGAGCTTGCTGACGCCGTACGGTCCGCCCGGTCTCGGCACGGCGTCCTCGGCCGTGGACGATCCGGGCTGGCTGGGACCGTACTCGGCGGCGCAGCCGAGCTGGACGAGGCGGGCCCCGCAGCCGCTGCGGCGCAGGGATTCGCAGATGGTGGCCACGGCGACGGTGTTGTGCCGGGTCAGCTCCCTGGCCCCGCCGCGCGTGGCGCCGGCGCAGTTGATGACGACGCCCGGGTGGACGGCGTCGAGGAACCGGGTGAGGGCGCCGGGGCTGCCGGTGGCGAGGTCGAAACGGACGTCCGCGTCGTCGCCGCGGCCGAGCGCGGTGAGCTGGACGGCGGGGTCGGCGAGCAGCCGGTCGGCGACGTAGCGGCCGAGGTATCCGTTGGCTCCGATCAGCAGCACCCTCATCGCGCGGTCCCTCGGTTGGTTGGCTGGCCGGTCATCCTGTGTCTCCTTGGTCGATGGGCAGGGGGTCGGGGGTCGGGGATCCGGTGGGGGTACGGCGTTTTCGGCGCCGGCTCCGAAGAGCGGCAGAGCGGCGGCGGGACAGGAGGGAGCCGGCTCAGGGCCGGGCGTGCGCGGACGCGCGGGACAGCACCAGGACGGCGTGTACGAGGAGCCCCGCCGCGGCGGCGGACACCGCCGCCGGGGTCGGGACCAGCGCGAGGGCCAGGGCTGCGGCGACGGGCCCGCGCGCGGCGCCGTGCGCGAGCAGCAGCCGGGTCAGGAAGAGCAGCACGGCGAGCGGTACGGCGACGGCCGGCGGTGTCCCGGCGAGCGCGGCCGCCCCCGCGGCGGTCGCGGCGAAGGCCAGGGCGGCCGCGATCAGCAGCGGCCGGGCCCGGTCGGCGAAGTCCTCCAGGGCGCGGCTGCCGGCGAGCCGGCTCCGGGCGCGCGCGGCGTACACGGCGCCGACCACGTGGCCGGGGGCCGCGGCCAGTGCGAGGCCGACGCCGAGGGGCGTGCCGTGGCGGAGCACCGCCCAGCCGACGACGCCCGCGGCGAGCAGGAGCGCGGCGTACGGGAACCGGCCCGCGGCGGGCCGCCCGGTCCGCCCGGGCCTGCCGGGCCACACCAGGGCGGCGACGGTGGCGAGCACGGCGACGGGCCCGGCGTACGGCATCCCGGCGGCGGCCGCCCCGAGCGCGAGGGCCCCGGGGAGCAGGGCGTACCCGAAGCCGCGTAACGCCCGGGCGTCGGACGGGCGGACGGCACGGGGCGCGGCCGGCTCGTCCCCGCGCGGGGTGCGGGCGTAGAGCTCCTCGGCGAGCGAGAACACGTCCCGGTGCCGGAAGCGCGCGGCGGTGCGGTCGGTGATGCCCTGCACCTCCAGCCCGGCGGCGATCTCCAGCGGGTCCACGGCCCGTTCGCACAGTGCCCGGTGCCGGTGCAGCAGCGTCTTGACGGGATCCCCGCCGGCCCTGCGGCGGGGGGCCGGGGCGACGGGGGCGGCTTCGTCCAGGGTCATACCGTCGCCTCCGTGGTCGTGGTGGTGGCCGGGGTCTGGGCCGGGACCGGAACCGGGCCGGCCGCCGAAGCCGCCCCGGCACCCGAACCCGCACCCGCACCCGCCCCCGGCGCGCCGGCCGGGGCCACCGGGACCCGGTCCGCAGCCGGAGCCGCCCAGGTGGGGCTCGTCCAGTGGCCGGGGACCCGGGCCTCGGGGGGCTGCTCGAAGGGGATCCCGCCGTCGGGGCGGGCCGGTCCGCGGGCCAGCAGCCGCAGGTAGATCTCCCGGAAGGCGGCCACGTTCTGCTCGACGGTGAACAGCTCCAGGGCCCGGGCCCGGGCGGCCGCGCCGAGCCGGTGGGCCCGCTCGGGGTCCCGCAGCAGCGACAGGCAGGCGTCGGCCAGCGCCCGCGGGTTGCGCGGCGGGACGACGAGGCCGGTGCCGCCGATGACCTCGCACACGGCGCCGACGTCGGTGGACACGGTGGCCCGGCCGCAGAGCATCGCTTCGGCGAGGGTGATCGGGAAGCCCTCGATCACCGAGGACAGCACGACCACCCGCCCGGCGCCGTACGCGTCGGCCGGCGAGGGGGCCTCGGGCCCGCCGATCTCCTCGAAGGTGACGGGGTTCTCCCCGACCGTGACGGCGTCGGCGGCCTCGTCGGGGAAGAGCTGCGCGGCGAGCGAGCGGCAGTCGGCGAGGTAGCCGGGGACCACGGCGGTCGCGAAGATCCGCAGCCGGGCGTCCGGGGCGGCCCTGCGCACATCGGCGAAGGCGTGCAGCAGGGCGATCAGGTCCTTGGCGGGCTCTATCCGGCCGACCCAGACCAGGGTGTCCGGGTCCCCGCAGTCCGGGTCCTCGCCGACGGTGGCGAATCGGTCCGCCTCCATCCCCGGGTACACCGTCTGCAGCCGGTCGCGGGTGGCGCCGCAGCGCTCCTGCCAGCGCCGGGCGTGCGCGTTGCCGGGGGTGAGGAGGTCGGCCCGGGCGTAGATCTCGGCGGCCAGCCGCATGTGGAAGGCCGCGAGCAGGGCCCGGACGGCGGGCCGGGGGGCGCCTCGGCCCGCTCCCGGGCCGCCGGGTCCGGCGGGCCCGGAGACAGCGTCCGCCGCGTGCTCCAGATAGTGGGCACGCAGCTGGACCCCGTACTCGGTGACCAGCAGCGGGACCCCGAAGAAGCGTTTGGCCAGCAGGCCGGGGAGCGCGGCCACCCCGCCGGCGGCGGCGTGGCAGACGTCGACCTCGCGCAGGTCCTCGTACCAGTCGAGGGACAACGGCCGCAGCAGCCGCTCCAGTTCGTCGACGAAGTCCAGCAGATCGGCCACCTGGGCGCGCTGTACCGAGCGCAGCGCCCCGGGGGCCCGGCAGGCGGACTCCACCGCCCGCACCGCGGTCTCGGAGCGCAGGGCCGCGTACAACCCGCCCTGCTCCCGGGCGAGTTCCGCCAGCCCGTACAGGCCGGCGGCGAACGGCTCGGGCTCGCCCGCGCAGATCCCGCGGACCAGGTCCCTGAAGCACTCGGCGAAGCGCCGGCGCTCACGCCGGGAGTACGTGCGGCCGTCGTCCGCCGGGGCCCAGAGGGGGGCGGTCCAGACGCGGGTGACGTGCTCGGGCAGGACGACCCGGCCGCGCTCCTCCTGCTCGGCGCTGCGGCTCAGCGCGTAGAGCTCGAACTCGTGCTGCGGCAGCCCGCGGACCAGCCGGTCGCACCACAGCCTCGCCTCTCCCGTCGCATACGGATAACCACCTTCCGTGAGCAGTCCGATCCGCACGAGTGGCACCCCCGATCTCCCGTTCAGGCGGTCGCCGTCGGTCCGGTGACCCGCCGCGGGAAACTCAAGCGGATATGCCGATGACGCGACGGACGGTTGTCCGTCGCGCCACCGGAAGGGGTGAAGAGTCGTAACTTTCGCCTGCGGCCCGCGTTCGAGCGCGCTACAAAGGGCCTGCGGCCCTCGTACCTCGCGCGCCTCTCACGTCTCTCCCGCTCCGCGGGAAGCCCCGGGCCGGGGCCGCCACGGCGGCAGCGCGCCGCCGGAGAGCGTCAATTCCCGGGGAACACCCAGGGGTTGGGCTTGCACTGGATGCCGCCGATGTCGAGCGACTTCGTCTGCTGCTGCATGATCGGCGCGAGCGAGCCCGGGGTCTGGCAGTTCACGTGCCCGTGCCCGAGCCGGTGGCCGACCTCGTGGTTGATGAGCATCTGCCGGTAGGCGAACATCTGGGCCGGGCCGTACGTCGGCGAGCCCTGCGCCCAGCGGAACGCGTTGATCATGACCCGCTCGGTGGACGCGGAGTCACAGCTGACGTTGTCGACGGTGGTGTCCAGACCGGACTTCTCGCACCACACGCCGGTGGTGCCGGGGCTGGCCAGCGTGATGACGAAGTCGGCCTCGCCGCCCGGCACCCGCTCGAAGGTCTTCGTCCCGCCGTGGCCCCAGCTGCGGTCGTCGTTGAGGGTGCGGTGCACGGCCTCGGCGAACAGCTGCGCGTCCAGGCCGAGCCCCTGCTCGACGTCGACCCGGTAGCGGATCTTCTTGCCCTTGCCGGGCGCCGGCGCCACCCCGGGGACGGTGTCGAAGGTCCCGGGTCCCTTCAGCTTCTCGTCGATGGGCAGCTGCTGGGCCATCTTCTGCTCGTACGACAGCTCCTGCACGGGAACGCCGGGCGCGGCGGGCGCGGCCGGGGTCGCCCGGCCGTCGGAGCGGGAGGCCGGGGACCGGTCGGGCTCGGCGCGCTTCGGGTTGTCGCCGGCCGCCCGGGCGGTGGGCGAGGAGCCGCTGTCGCCGTCGGTGCCCATCTGTACGGCGACGACGACCGCGAGCACGGTGGTGACCGCAGCGGCGGCCATCCCGGTGTACGCACGGACCTTCCGCCCGCGACCGGGCCCGGGCTGCTCCTCGTCGGCCGGGTCGGCGGGGGCGGCCGGAGCCACAGGTTCTGCAGGCGCCGCCGGCGGCGCCGCGGCAGCCGCGGCCACCGGTGCGCGGGGTCCCGGCACCAGGCCGTGCGAGCCGGTGGAAGTGAAGGGGTCGGCCGCGGGCTGCGGGAGGATCACCTGCGGGAAGCCGACCGCGGGGGTGCCGAAGGCCGGCGTGTCGCTGTCCATGACGGCGGCGGCAGAACGCCGCGGGCGTGGTACGCCGCGCCAGTCCCCGTAGACCGCGTCGGGCCCCACGCCCCAGGCGCCGCCGGGCTCGCGCTGCTCGGGGTGGCCGCCGCGCGGTTCCTCGTACGGGAACTGCTCCTCGTACGGGAAGTGCTCCTGGCCCTGGTACTCCCGGGACTCCTGGTACGGAGGCTCCTGATACGGGGGCTCCTGGTACGGAAGGTACTGCTCCGCATACGGCGGGTGCTCGGCGTACGACGGCTGCTGTCCGTACGACTGCTGCTCCCCGTACGGCGCGTGCTCCCCGTACGGGAAGTCCGCTGCGGGTTCCGCCGCCGGTGCCGGGCGGTCAGGGGCGGGGGCCGGAGCAGGGCCCTTGCGACTATGTCGTCCCACGGTCCTCAGCCTCTGCCGTCTTCGGTATCTCGGTCGGTGTCGTGCAGCAGCTCCCGGAAGGCGTTCGCCACCACCTCGGGGTACTCCATCATCGCCACGTGCCCGGCCTCGGGCAGGGTCAGCAGCCGCGAACCCCGGAAGGACGCCGCCGCCTTCTGCGCCATACGGTACGAGACCAGTTGGTCCCGGCCACCGTAGACCAGCAGGGTCGGGGCGAGTACCCGCTGCGCCTGGCGCCACAGCCCGTGCTGCCCGCCGAGGGTGTAGGCGTCGACGATGCCGCGCGAGGAGCGGGCCATCGCGTCCCAGAAGTACGGCAGGGCCATCCGCCGCTCCATCTCCGTGACGGCGTGCCCGAAGCCCTCCGGCGTCACCCGTGAGGGGTCCCCGTAACAGAGGACGGTCACCCCGCGGGTGCGTTCCTCGGCGGTCAGCCCGCGGGTCAGCCGGACGAACAGGGAAGCCATGCCGGGTACGGCGAGCAGGGCGGTCGGCACGGCCGACCTCTGCACCCGCAGCTCGGGCAGCGCGGGCGAGACCAGCGTGAGCGTGCGCACCAGGTCGGGGCGGACGGCCGCGACCCGGGTGGAGACGGCGCCGCCGAGGGAGTTGCCGAAGAGGTGCACGGGGCCGCGGCCGGCGGCGTCGAGGTGCCGGATGACCGCGCGGGCCAGCGCCGTGACCGAGTAGTCCCGGTCGGCGGGCGGCGGGGACCAGCCGAAGCCCGGCAGGTCGACGGCCTCGCCGTCGACGGTGTCCTCCAGCTGCGCCATGAGGTCCGACCAGTTCGTCGACGAACCGCCGAGTCCGTGTACGAACAGCGCGGGGGGCAGATCCGTGCGCCGCGGGGGCCGGGACCGGACGGCGAGCTCCAGTCCGGGCAGCACGGCGGTGCGCAGCTGCTCCCCCTCGGCGACGTGGACGGCTCCCACCTGGGGGGACGGCTCGGATGTGGATCGCACACCCGGCAGCTCGGTCGAAGACATGCGGCAATGTTACGAGACGATCACGTCCGGACTCTTGTGTTCGGCATCACAGATGCATGGGGATCCGCGTAGCGGGGTATCCGCGATCCTCCTAGGCTCTTAGATAGGGCAGGCCCACGAGGGGTGAGGGAAGAAGGGGAGCCACATGACCGTCGACCCCGCAGAGCCGGATACCTTCCAGGACCGATTCCGGGAAACCCTCGACGCCGAGGCGCCCGAGGCCGATGCTGCGGAGCAGCTGGCCGAGTTGCAGCCCGATGACGACGACCCGGTCACCGGGGTGGACCGCGACGAGGCTGCGGACGGGGACGCCGTCGAGCAGGCGCGGGTGGTGACCCTGGACGAGGACGACTACCGCTGATTCCCCCTGGGCCAGGCGGCCCGGGAGGTATCCCCAGCTCCAAGCTACCGCGCGGTACCCCTGCCGAGCATCGCTGACCAGCGCCTCCGGGCGGTCCGTACAGCGAGAAAACTCGGCTTCGACCCTACAGATTCGGTTACCGAAAAGTACGATGGCGGCGCGGCGCAGAGCGCACTGTGTTCTTAGAGAAAGTGGGAGGCGGCGTGACAGCCATCGAGCAGACGGAGGCAGCGCGTCCCCGGGGCACGCGACTGCCGCGCCGAGCCCGACGCAACCAGCTCCTGGGCGCGGCCCAGGAGGTCTTCGTCGCGCAGGGCTACCACGCGGCGGCGATGGACGACATCGCCGAGCGTGCCGGAGTCAGCAAGCCGGTGCTGTACCAGCACTTCCCGGGCAAGCTCGACCTCTACCTGGCGCTGCTGGACCAGCACTGCGAGGCCCTGCTGCTCGCCGTGCGCACGGCGCTCGCGTCGACGACGGACAACAAGCTGCGCGTGGCCGCGACCATGGACGCCTATTTCGCGTACGTGGAAGAAGAGGGCGGCGCGTTCCGGCTGGTCTTCGAGTCCGACCTGACCAACGAACCGGCGGTGCGCGAGCGCGTCGACCGCGTCTCGCTGCAGTGCGCCGAGGCCATCTCCGACGTGATCGCCGAGGACACCGGCCTGTCCAAGGACGAGTCGATGCTGCTCGCCGTGGGCCTGGGCGGGGTTTCGCAGGTCGTGGCCCGGTACTGGCTCTCCAGCGAGAGCCCGGTCGCCCGCGACACGGCGGTGGGGCTGCTGACCTCGCTGGCCTGGCGCGGTATCGCCGGCTTCCCGCTGCACGGCACGGAGAGCGGGCAGGCGCAGGCCTGACCCCCGGCCCGCCGGGCCGGGCCGCCCCGTCGGCCCCGTCGGCCCGTCGGGGCCTGACCGGCCGCTGTTCGCTGCGAGCGTGTCCGGAGCGCCGCATCCGCGTCCCCTCTCCGGGCTAATGTGGACCGGTACGGCGCGGCTGATCGCGCACAACCGACCATCGGAGGGACAAAGCCGTGGAGGTCAAGATCGGCGTGCAGCACGCACCCCGGGAGATCGTGCTGGAGAGCGACTTGAGCGCCGAGGAGCTGGAGCGCGTCGTCACTGCCGCGCTGACCGGTTCGGAGCCGCTGCTGAGCCTCACCGACAACAAGGGCCGCAAGGTCCTGGTGCCGTCCGACCGCCTGTCGTACGTCGACCTGGGCGAGCCGAGCGTGCGCAAGGTCGGTTTCGGCGCGCTCTGAGGCGGCGCGACCGGCGTTCGAGAACTGGGTGGAACGGCCCGGTGGTTGACCCCACCGGGCCGTTTCCCTTTCTTCCGCTTCGGGTAGGACCGCAGTGAACCGGTTTGCCCCTGACCTGCGGGAGGCCCACATGCTGCTGATGGAAGCGCTCGGCTCTGCCCTCCTGGGCCTCGCCCTGGCCGGAGTGGCCGTGCGGGTGCTCGCACAGCGGCTGCCCTCCCCGAGAGTGGTGCTGGTCAGCGGGATGCTGGGAGCGCTGTTCGGGGCCTATCTCACGCAGTTCGCGCTCGGCCCGGGGCACAACACGCTGACGGCGACCCTCGTCGGCTCGGTGCTGGTGTCCGCGGTGGTGCTGTCGCTGCTGCTGCGTCCCGGCGCGGGGCCCCGGCGCTCATCCCACCGGACTCCGTTTTCGCTCCCGTCGCAGGGCTGAACGGCCCTCGGACGCCCCGCACGCCTTCGACACCTCGGACGACACTTCGGACTCCTCCGACTCCTCCGACTGACCACGTACGCCGGCCCCGGCGCGGGATTCCGCGCCGGGGCCGGCGTACGAGCAGATGAGGGCGAGCAGGTGGCACGATCAGGCGGCGAGGCCCAGTGCGGCCATCCGCTTCGTGTGCGCCTTGGTGATCCGGGTGAACATCTCGCCGACGGCCGCCAGGTCGAAGCCGGCCGCCATCCCGTCCACGCCGCCGACCAGCATGGTGGAGAGCGCGTCGCGCTCCGCGACCACGCGCTGCGCCTGCGACAGGGCCTCGCCCATCAGCCGGCGGGCCCACAGCGCGAGCCGGCCGCCGCAGCGCGGGTCGGCCTCGATGGCGGCCCGCACCTTCTCGACGGCGAAGCCGCCGTGGCCGGTGTCGTCCAGCACGCTCACGACCAGGGCGCGGGTGTCGGTGTCCAGGTGGCTGGCGACCTCGCGGTAGAAGTCGCTGGCGATCGAGTCGCCGACGTAGGCCTTGACCAGGCCCTCCAGCCAGTCCGACGGCGCGGTCTGGCGGTGGAAGTCGTCGACGCCCTTGGCGAAGGGCTCCATGGCGGCGGTGGGCTCGGCGTCGATCGCCGCCAGCCGGTCGCGCAGCCGCTCGAAGTGGTGGAACTCCGCGGAGGCCATCTTCGCGAGCTCGGCCTTGTCGTCGAGGGTGGGTGCGAGCTTCGCGTCCTCCGCGAGGCGCTCGAAGGCCGCGAGCTCTCCGTACGCGAGTGCGCCCAGCAGGTCCACGACGGCGGCCCGGTACTGCGGCGAGGCGGAGGCGGTCGCCCAGTCCTGGGCAGCGATCCCGGTCGCCTGGGCGGCGGCGCCGTCGTCGGAGGGCGATGCGTTTTCAACGGTCGACATGCTCCGCACAATAGCCCGCCGGAACGCCCTGCAAGGCACCGCATCCGGTCACTGACGGTCCGCCTAAACGCGACTACCAGGTGAATTCACCCGACACAGCTGCGCGATTCCGGGGTACAGTGGTAATGCGCCTGCCGGATACTCGGCGGGCCATCCGAATGAGGATGCCCGGTCGGTGGCCCGATCGGCTCCACCCGACCGCCCTCGGCGTGATGCGTACGTCCATGCGTACCGCCTCTCCACGAGGGGCCCCCTCAGCGGCACAAGCGCTTGAGCGAAGGCTAGTGGTCCCGCGCAGCTTCGTAATGGCTCTCCCGAACCTTGGGAGGGCGCAGTACTGCAAGCCAGGCACGGTACGACCCCCCTCGCCGCCTCGCGCCGCGTCTCACAGAAGAGGCAGCACCCTGACTACGTTCCGAGACCTCGGGATCTTTCCCGAGACGGCCGAAGCCCTTGAGGCCGTCGGCATTGTGTCCCCCTTCCCGATCCAGGAGATGACCCTCCCCGTCGCCCTTTCCGGCACGGACGTCATCGGCCAGGCGAAGACCGGAACCGGCAAGACGCTCGGTTTCGGCCTTCCGCTGCTGGAGCGGGTCGTCGTTCCCGCGGACGTCGAGGCCGGCCGGGCCACGCCCGCGCAGCTCACCGACTCCCCGCAGGCCCTCGTCGTCGTCCCGACGCGCGAGCTGTGCACCCAGGTCACCAACGACCTGCTGACCGCGGGCAAGGTCCGCAACGTCCGCGTCCTCGCCATATACGGCGGCCGCGCGTACGAGCCCCAGGTCGAGGCGCTCAAGAAGGGCGTCGACGTGATCGTCGGCACCCCGGGCCGCCTGCTCGACCTGGCCGGTCAGCGCAAGCTCGACCTGTCGCAGGTCAAGGCCCTCGTCCTGGACGAGGCCGACGAGATGCTCGACCTGGGCTTCCTGCCCGACGTCGAGAAGATCATCAACTACCTGCCGGCCAAGCGTCAGACGATGCTGTTCTCGGCGACCATGCCGGGCGCGGTCATCGGCCTGGCCCGCCGGTACATGACGCAGCCGACGCACATCCGCGCCACCTCGCCCGAGGGCGAGGGCGTGACCGTCGCCAACATCAAGCAGCACGTCTTCCGTGCGCACAACATGGACAAGCCGGAGCTCGTCTCCCGCATCCTGCAGGCCGAGGGCCGCGGGCTGGCCATGATCTTCTGCCGTACCAAGCGCACGGCGGCCGACATCGCCGAGCAGCTGGAGAAGCGCGGCTTCGCGTCCGGCGCCGTCCACGGCGACCTGGGCCAGGGCGCGCGCGAGCAGGCGCTGCGCGCGTTCCGCAACGGCAAGGTCGACGTGCTGGTGTGCACGGACGTCGCCGCGCGCGGTATCGATGTCGAGGGTGTCACCCACGTCATCAACTACCAGACGCCGGAGGACGAGAAGACCTTCCTGCACCGCGTGGGCCGTACCGGCCGCGCGGGCAACAAGGGCATCGCCGTCACGCTGGTCGACTGGGACGACATCCCGCGCTGGCAGCTGATCAACAAGGCGCTGGAGCTGGACTTCCACGACCCGGTCGAGACGTACTCCACGTCGCCGCACCTGTTCGAGGAGATGAACATCCCGGCCGGCACCAAGGGCATCCTGCCGCGCGCCGAGCGCGTGCGGGCCGGCCTGAAGGCCGAGGACCTCGAGGACCTGGGCGAGACCGGCGGCCGCGGTGGCCGTGGCGGTCGTGGCCCGGCCGCCGCCGCTGCGGTGGTCGAGGAGCGTCCCGCCCGTACGCGCACCCCGCGCCAGCGTCGCCGTACGCGGGGCGGGGCCGAGCTCGCCGAGGGCGCGGCCGTCACCCCCGTGGTCGAGGCCGAGGCCGAGGCCCCCGAGGCTCCGGCCGCCGACGAGTCGCGCAAGCCGCGGCGCCGCCGGACGCGTTCCGCGACGACGGCTGCCGCCGCTGCGGCTGCCGTGGCCGAGGCGGCCCCGGTCGCTCCGGTCGTCGAGGCCGCCCCGGTGACCCCCGTCGCCGAGGCGCCCGTCGAGGAGGCCCCGGTCAAGGCCCGCCGGACCCGGACCCGCAAGGTCGCCGAGGCGCCGGTCGCGGCCGAGCCGGAGTTCCAGCAGGTCCCGCCGGTCGAGCCGGTCAAGGCCGAGCCCGTCAAGGCCGAGCCGGTCAGGGCCCGCCGGGTCCCGACCCAGAAGCCCGTCCTCGCCCAGGTGACCCCGATCGCCGAGGCTCCGGCCGCGGAGACGGTGGTCAAGGCCCGCCGGACCCGCAAGGTCGTCGCCGCGGCCCCGGAGCCGGACTTCCAGGTGGCCCCGCCGGTGGAGCCCCCGGTCAAGGCCCGCCGTACCGCCACCACCCGGACCCGCAAGGTCGCGGAGGCCGCTCCGGTCGCCGAGGCCGCCGCGGTGGCCGAGGAGGCTCCGGTCAAGCCGAAGCGCACCCGGACCCGCAAGGCCGTCGCCGCCGTCGTCGAGGCTCCGGCCGCGCCGGCCGCCGAGGAGGCCCCGGCGAAGCCGAAGCGCACGCGGACCCGCAAGGCCGTCGCGGAGACCACGGAGGCCTGATCCCCCGTTCCGCCGTCCGGTGGCCCCGGTCCCCTTCCGAGGGGGCCGGGGCCATCGGCGTACCCGGGCTCGAGACGCCCCTACGGGCCGGTAACCTCTGGCCATGAGCAAGCCGCCCCGCCTCACGCTGCCGCCCGGTGCCCGCGCGCACGTCCTGTCCACCGCCCGCGGCGGGTTCGCCGTGCACGAGGCGGGCGAGCCCGTCCGCGGCACCGCCCTGCTGGTCCCCGGATTCACGGGCAGCAAGGAGGACTTCATCGGCCTCCTCGAGCCGCTGGCCGGCGCCGGGTACCGGGTGGTCGCGGTCGACGGGCGCGGCCAGCACGAGAGCCCCGGACCGCGCGAGGAATCGGCGTACGCGCTGGACGAGCTGGCCCTGGACGTCCTCGCCCAGGCCGCCGCGCTGGGCGGGGGTCCGGTCCACCTGGTCGGCCACTCGCTGGGCGGGCTGATCGCACGGGCCGCCGTACTGCGCGATGCGGCGCCCTTCGCCTCCCTCACCCTGATGAGCAGCGGGCCCGCCGCGATCTCGGAGCCGCAGCAGGAGCGTACGAAGCTGCTGGTCGCCGCCCTGGAGGCGATGCGGGACGACATGCCGGGCGTATGGACGGCGATGCGGTCCTTCGATCCCGAGGACGCGGTGCCCGACCCCCCCGAGCTCGCGGAGTTCCTGCGCGGGCGGTGGCTGGCCACGGTGCCCGAGCAGCTGATCGCCACGGGCCGGATCCTGGTCTCCGAGCCGGACCGGGTGGACGGGCTGAGCGGCGTGGACCTGCCGAAGCTGGTGCTGTCGGGCGAGGTCGACTACGCGTGGCCGGTCCCCTTGATGGACGACATGACACATCGACTGCGTGCTGAGCGGGTGGTCGTACGAGGTACCGAGCACTCCCCCAACGCGGAGGATCCGCAGGTCACGGCGGGTGCGCTGGCCGCGTTCTGGGATGCCCACCCCCAGGTTTAGTTAGCGAATGAAAAAATTTCCTTAGCGTAGGGAATGTTTGCCTCTTACACTTCGTTGGAACAGTGCAAGGAGAACACTGACGAAGGGAGAAGCCCCATGCGCTTCGAGATTCTGCGCCTGGACGATGTCGACGGATCCGCCGTGGACAGCACCGTCGTGGACGCGGCCTCCGTCAACCGGATCGTGCAGCAGGCGGCCGCCGTAGGCCAGCGCATTCTGATCCGACCGGCCGAGAGTGCGTCCTCCTGACACCTCCGCACCATTCGCACCATCCATCCAAGACGCAGCCGCCCCCGCACCGATCCGGTGCGGGGGCGTTCGCGTACGCGGCGTCGACCAGGAGCGCGCGCCGGTCAGGCGCCGTGCACGACCTGGAGCACGCCGTTGATGATCTGCTGGACGGCGATCGCGGAGAGCATCATGCCGGCGAGCCGCGTCACGAGGACGACACCGCCGTCCTTGATGACCCGGATGATCACGAGCGAGTAGCGCATCGTGAGCCACAGCACGCCGTGCATGGCGATGATCGCCAGCCAGACCGAGACCTGACCGGTGACCCCGTCCGCCTTCTGCACGGCGAGGATGACGGACACGATCGCACCGGGACCGGCGAGCAGCGGCATGCCGAGCGGGACGAGGGCGACGTTCACGTCCTTGGTCTGCTTGGGCTCGTCGGTCTTGCCGGTGAGCAGGTCGAGCGCGATGAGCAGGAGCAGCAGACCGCCCGCGATCATCAGCGCGGGGACGGAGACGTGCAGGTAGTCCAGGATCTGCTGGCCGCAGATGCCGAAGACGGCGATGACGCCGAAGGCCACGCAGACGGCCTGCCAGGCCATGCGGCGCTGCACCTTGGCGGGGCGGCCGGAGGTCAGGGCGAGGAAGATCGGCGTGATCCCCGGGGGGTCCATAATCACAAAAAGGGTGAGAAATAGGGATCCGAAGACGGCGAAGTCGAACACAGTGATGCCTTGCAGGAGAGAGGGGTGTCACGAAGAAGGAAGAAGGGGCGGCGAGGCGCGGTTACGCGCCGCTCGCTCCGCCGGCGCCCGGAACGGGGAAGGCCCCCGTCGCGCGGCGCGTGATCTCGCCGTAGATCTCGGGGTCGGTCGTGTACTCCCCGAGGCGGCAGGTCTTGCGGCTGCCGTGGTAGTCGCTGGACCCGGTCGTGAGGAGTCCGAGTTCGCCGGCCAGGCCGCGCAGCCGCGCGCGCGTGTCGGTGTCGTGGTCCATGTGGTCCACCTCGATCCCGTCCAGACCTGCGGACGCGAGCTCGGCTATCGCGGACTCGGGCACGCACCGGCCGCGCTTGACGGCTGCGGGGTGCGCGAACACGGTGACCCCGCCGGCCGCCTTGACGAGGCGGATGGCGTCGAACGGGTCCAGCTCGTGCTTCTCGGCGTGCGCGCGGCCGCCGTCGGCGATCCAGTCCGTGGTGAACGCGTCGGACACGGTGGGTACGACGCCCAGCTCGACGAGCGCGGTCGCGATGTGCGGCCGCCCGACGGAGCCTTCGCCGGCGATCCGGGACACCTGCTCCCAGGTGACGTCGACGCCGAGCTCCCGGAGCTTGCCGATCATGGCGTGGGCGCGCGGGGTACGGTCGTCGCGGACGAGCTCCCGCTCCCGCGCGAGCTCGGGCTCCTCGGGGTCGAAGAGGTACGCGAGCATGTGCATCCCGATGCCGTCGAGCCGGCAGGACAGCTCCATGCCGGTGACGAGGGTGAGCCCGTGCGGCACCGCGGCGAGGGCTTCGGCGTATCCCCCGACGGTGTCGTGATCGGTCAGAGCGACCACGTCCAGCCCGGCGGCGGCCGCATTGCGGACCAGTTCGGCGGGGGTGTCGGTCCCGTCGGAGGCCGTGGAGTGGGCGTGCAGATCGATGCGCACGGCCGGGGCTCCAGGGGTCTCGCGGGTACGGGGGGACACCCCAGGATACCGCCCGCCTGCCGCGCAGGCGCCACGCCACCCGACGCCCGGCCCCGGCAGGGGCCTTGGGGGTGTCCGGGGCTACGGACCCAGGACGCGCGGGCTCAGGGCGCCGCACGGGAGGAGTTCGACCTCGGCGCCCGCGTCCCGCAGGTCCGTCAGCACCAGTTCGTCGTACATCAGCAGGCCCGACTGCTCCGGCCAGACCACGGCCCACAGCCACAGCCCGCGCGCCTCGCCGGCGAACACGGCCCGGTCCTCCGGGGCTCCCTTCACGTGCCACAGCGGTGTCGGGCGGCCCGCCGCGACGACCTTGGCGTGCGGCGGCGCCGAGACGTCGATGTACGTACCGGGGTCGGGCCCGTCGATCCCCGCGTACCGCGCGCCGAGGCCGACCCCCAACTCCTCGGCGACCAGCAGCAGCTCCCCGATCCCGCCGAGCGGTCCGGGACCCGAGCAGGCCACTGCCGTCGCGCGGCCCCCGCTGCGGTCGTCACCGGCCGCCGCCACCCCGGTGAACAGCCACCCCACCGGCAGCGGCCACGGCATCCACACCGGCACCTTCGCCCGGTTCACCACGACGCCCAGGCCTTCGACGCTGGGTGGGATGACGGGCTGCAGGGGGTGCACCGTGCCGTGCAGCGCACACTGCCAGGAGTCGGAGAAAAGCCCGGGCGCCCTGACCCGGCCACCGCACTTCGGGCAACTTGGTTCGCCCCTCATAAGAAGCCACGCTCCTCCCCGCCCGGCGCCCCGTCAAGACACGATCACCCGTCCGGATGTCTCAGTCCAGCGCCACGGCGGTACGAAGAGGATCCCGCAGATCCGTGCCGTGCGACAGCCAGCGTTCCTGGAGCGCCGCCGCGCCGTGCACGCGTTTCCACGCGGCCTCGTTCGCCGTCATCGGCAGGAGCGGGAGGAAGTGCACCGGGTCCATGGGCTCGTCGAGTTCCAGGTCCTCGACCAGTCCGCCCGGCTCCGCGACGAGTACGGAGGTGAAGGGCGCCCCGTCCCACAGCGGGCCGCCGACGTCGAGCGAGGCACCGGGGGCCACGACCAGCCCTTCCACCTGCGGCGAGGCGCCCAGCACCGCGAGGGGCCGCAGCAGCTTGTCGGTGGGCGCCAGACCCGCCCGTACGGTCAGCACGAGCTCGGCGCGCGGTCCGCGCAGCGGGTCGGCGACCACGGCGGTCGGGTCGGCCATCGGATGCGCGGACATGCCGAGGGTCGCGTAGCGCACGAGGTCGCCCTCGGCGAAGCGGAGTACTTCGATGCGGTCGGTGCCGAGGAAAGTGACGGCGGCGCGGGCGTCGGGTTCGCCGAGTGCGCTGCGGAGCCGGGCTTCGACGAGAGCCAGAATTTCTGCCATGAAGCGAGCATAGAACTCGTATGAGGCGGGTAAAGGGCGGGTCTTGACCATCCGTCGGCTGATAATGTTGACCGCTGGTCGGGGCCACACTCTGGAAGA
The DNA here is from genome assembly GCF_055570595.1 of Streptomyces sp. NPDC031132. Lineage (NCBI taxonomy): Bacteria > Bacillati > Actinomycetota > Actinomycetes > Kitasatosporales > Streptomycetaceae > Streptomyces > Streptomyces sp. NPDC031132. The sequence goes on along the minus strand of NZ_JBVIGX010000001.1, from coordinate 68,506 downwards.
GTTGTTTCGGGGCGTCCGACGACAGGACGTCCTCCACGGGGGACCGGCCGGAGGAGGTGGGGCTGCAATGGATCGAAGTCGATCGTGCAGTACCAACCGCTCTTCCACTCCCGGTACGGGCACGTTCCAGCCCGTTTGATCATCTGATCAGTCGAAGAGCGACGGCAGAACTTTGTCCTCCCGTCCTGCTTCCTTCCGTCTGCCCGGCCCTGCCCGCCGGCGGCGACGGAAGGCCTCCCACCCGTACGGTCCGCAGCCGTGCGTGCGAAGGAGCCTGCCATGTCGATGCTGCCCTACCTGCGTGCCGCCGTACGTCCGGCCCTGCGCAGGTCCACCCCGGCCCAGCCCGGCTACGACACCACCCGCGACCCGTCCGCGAGCAGCGCAGTCGTCGACTGCGCCGTGTACCGCAACGGCCGACGCGCCCTGGGAAAGGCCTGCCTGACGCCGCGTGAGGCGATGGCCCGGGTCCGCGAGGGCGGCGGATTCGCGTGGATCGGCCTGCACGAGCCGACCGAGGCGGAGTTCGCGGGGATCGCCGCCACCTTCGGGCTGCACCCGCTCGCCGTGGAAGACGCGGTGCACGCGCACCAGCGGCCGAAGCTGGAGCGCTACGACGACACCCTCTTCACCGTCTTCAAGACGATCCACTACGTGGAGCACGCCGAACTGACCGCCACCAGCGAGGTGGTGGAGACCGGCGAGGTGATGTGCTTCACCGGCCCGGACTTCGTCATCACGGTCCGGCACGGCGGCCAGGGATCCCTCAAGGGGCTGCGCCACCGGCTCCAGGACGACCCCGAACTGCTGGCCAAGGGCCCCTCCTCGGTCCTGCACTCCCTCGCCGACCACGTCGTCGACGGGTACATCGCGGTCGCGGCGGCCGTCCAGGACGACATCGACGAGGTGGAGAGCGCGGTCTTCGCCGCGCCCGCCAAGGGCAGTGCGCGCGGCGGCGACGCGGGCCGCATCTACCAGCTCAAGCGCGAGGTGCTGGAGTTCAAGCGGGCCGTCGCCCCCCTGCTGCGGCCGATGGAGCTGCTGAGCGAGCGTCCGATGCGGCTGGTGGACCCGGACATCCAGAAGTACTTCCGCGACGTCGCCGACCACCTGGCGCGGGTGCACGAGCAGGTCGTCGGCTTCGACGAGCTGCTGAACTCGATCCTCCAGGCCAACCTGGCCCAGGCGACGGTCGCCCAGAACGAGGACATGCGCAAGATCACTTCCTGGGCGGCGATCATCGCCGTCCCGACGATGATCTGCGGGGTCTACGGGATGAACTTCGAGCACATGCCGGAGCTCCAGTGGCGCTACGGCTATCCGATGGTGATGGCGACCATCGTCGGCATCTGCTTCACCATCCACCGCGCCCTGCGCCGCCACGGCTGGCTCTAGACCGTCTCGAGGGCCCGGCTCCGGCTCCGGGGGCACCCCCTACTCTGGTGCGCATGACTCTCAGCACGCTCGACCTGGCCCTCGTCGAGGAGGCCACCAAGAAGTCCGGCCTGATCTGGGTCCGCGGCTCCGGGGCCGACCGGGCCCTGTGGCACGCCTGGGTGGACGGCGCGGCGCACGTGCTGGGCGACGGTCCCGGTGAGCAGCCGTTCCCGGATCTCGCGGACGGCGCGACCGCCGAGGTGACCGTACGCAGCAAGGACAAGGGCGGCCGGCTGGTGGCCTGGACCGCTACCGTGCGGGAGCTCCCGCCCCGCGGCGAGGAGTGGCAGGCCGCGGTCGCCGAGCTCAAGGGGAAGCGGCTGAACGCGCCCGACTCGGAGCAGATGACCGAGCGGTGGGCGCGCGAGTGCCGGCTGCTGCGGCTGGAGCCGGTGACGGCGAGCACCGACCTGCCGGGCGGATCGCTGGCCGCGGCCCCGCTGGGCTCGCCGGCGGTCACCCGCCGCCCCGTCCCGGCCGGCCTGCCGAAGCTGCTGCTCAAGCGGAAGAAGGCGGCCCGCTAGGGGGTGTCGTCAAAGTAGCGTCGTCCGCCCGTGAGGGCGGGGCCGGGCCCCGCCGGCCAGAGTGGGACTTTGACGACACCCCCTAGGGGCCCCTCCCCTTCTGCTACTTCGTCGGGTTCGAGCCCTGGCCGGAGCCCTTGCCCGGGGCGGGGGCCCCGCTCTGCTCCTTGGTCGTCGGCATCTGGGACCCGTAGTCGACGGTCTGGTCCTGCGCGGGCGCTTCCAGCGGGAACGCCTTGCCCCACTCGGCGAGGTCGACCCGGCCCGCCCCGCCGGCCCGCTCCAGGCGCAGCGGGTACGGGGTCCCCTCCAGGGAGACCGACAGTTTGCCGCCCTTGCCCTTGTCCGCCGTGACCAGGACCGCGCGGGTGGGCCCGACCTTGGTGTAGTCGCCCTTGGCGAGCTTGCCGTCGAGTCCGAGCAGCCCGTCGAGCAGTACGTGCATGTCGGTGAACCCGCGGAACTGCTTGTACGTGGGGTCGCTCTCGGGCACCTTCACGTACTTGTCGCCGAGCTTGCCGGCCGAGTCGGACTTGCCCCAGAAGGCGGCGCTCGCCTTGAGGTAGAGCTGCTCCCCGACCCGCAGCACCTGGAAGGTGTCCTCCTGCGACTTCACCTCGCCGGAGCCGCCGTCCTTCTTGAGCCGCATGTCGAGCGTGAAGGACTTGCCGCCGCTGACGAGCGTGCCGGACAGGTGGACCGAGTCCGCGGCGCCGGCCGCGGCCTTCGCCTTGTCCTCGATCTGGTCGGCGGAGAGCTTGCCGACCCCGTTGGTGCCCTCGTCGGGGTCCGCCCCGCAGCCCGCGCCGGTGACGGCCAGGCCCGCGAACAGGACACCGGCGAAGGCCGCCCGGCGTAGCCGTGCGGCGGGGAGGTAGGCAGTCACGGGCAGGTGCCTCTCGTCGTGCGTCTTCGAGCAGCAGGCAGCGTACCCGCCCGTAGCCACCGTGCCGGGCGGGTGGTCGGCCCACCCGGCCCGCCCGGCCGACGCGCCTCCCCCGGCTGCGCCCGGGCGGACCGCCCCACCAGGACGGTCTCCCAGGGCACGGGCTAGCCTGAGGGGCGGCAGGACTGAGATCGACGCTCTAGGAGGCGCTCGCATGGCTGGTGGCGCCCCGCGGATCTTCGTCTCGCATCTGTCGGGTGTGCCCGTTTTCGACCCCAACGGCGACCAGGTCGGCCGCGTCCGCGACCTCGTCGCGATGCTGCGCGTCGGCGGCCGTCCGCCGCGACTGCTGGGCCTGGTGGTCGAGGTGGTCAGCCGGCGCCGGATCTTCCTCCCGATGACCCGGGTGACGGGCGTGGAGTCCGGACAGGTCATCACCACCGGCGTCGTCAACATGCGGCGCTTCGAGCAGCGGCCCACCGAGCGGCTCGTCCTCGGCGAACTGCTGGACCGCCGGGTGACGCTAAGCGGCACCGGCGAGGAGGTCACCGTCCTCGACGTCGCCATCCAGCAGCTGCCGGCCCGCCGCGACTGGGAGATCGACAAGATCTTCGTACGCAAGGGCAAGGGCGGCGCGCTGCGCCGGCGCGGCGAGACGCTGACCGTGGAGTGGTCGGCGGTGACGGGCTTCTCGCTGGAGGAGGAGGGCCAGGGTGCCGAGAACCTGGTGGCCACCTTCGAGCAGATGCGCCCGGCCGACGTCGCGAACGTCCTGCACCACCTGACGCCGAAGCGGCGCGCCGAGGTGGCCAACGCCCTCGACGACGACCGCCTCGCGGACGTCATGGAGGAGCTGCCCGAGGACGAGCAGGTGGAGATCCTCGGCAAGCTGAAGGAGGAGCGCGCCGCCGACGTCCTGGAGGCGATGGACCCGGACGACGCGGCCGACCTGCTCTCGGAGCTCCCGGAGGACGACAAGGAGCGGCTGCTGACGCTGATGCAGCCGGACGACGCGGCCGACGTGCGCCGTCTGCTGTCGTACGAGGAGAACACCGCGGGCGGTCTGATGACCACCGAGCCGATCGTGCTGCGCCCGGACGCCACGGTTGCGGACGCGCTGGCGCGCGTACGGCAGGCGGACCTGTCGCCGGCGCTGGCAGCCCAGGTGTACGTGTGCCGACCGCCGGACGAGACGCCGACGGGCAAGTACCTGGGTACGGTGCACTTCCAGCGGCTGCTGCGGGACCCCCCGTTCACGCTGGTGAGCTCGATCGTGGACACGGACCTGCCGCCGCTGCGCCCGGACGCCTCGCTGCCCCAGGTGACGAGCTATCTCGCCGCCTACAACATGGTGGCGGTACCGGTGGTCGACGAGAGCGGTTCGCTGCTGGGCGCGGTGACCGTGGACGACGTACTGGACCACCTGCTGCCGGACGACTGGCGGGAGACGGACTACCACGCCGAGGAGGTCCCCGGTGCCCGGTGAGCGACGGGGTGAGCCGGCGCGCGAACGGCGCCGTGAGCAGATCCGCGTGCGGCGCGAGCTGGCGCGCGAGCACGCACGCGAGCACGCACGGGAGCAGGGGCTCACGGGCCGGGAGGAGGAGGTCGCCGAGCGGCTGCGGGCCAGGACGGCCGCTTCCGGGACCGGGTCGACCGCGCTGACCCGGTCGCCGCGCGCGCGGCTGGACCAGCCCCGGACGGACCGGCGGCGGCTGCTGCCGGTCTACGACCCGGAGGCGTTCGGGCGGCTGTCGGAGCGGGTGGCGCGGTTCCTCGGCACGGGCCGGTTCATCGTCTGGATGACGCTGGTCATCATCGTCTGGGTGCTGTGGAACATCTTCGCGCCGGACCACCTGCGCTTCGACCAGTACCCGTTCATCTTCCTGACGCTGATGCTGTCGCTGCAGGCCTCGTACGCCGCCCCGCTGATCCTGCTCGCGCAGAACCGGCAGGACGACCGGGACCGGGTGAACCTGGAGCAGGACCGCAAGCAGAACGAGCGCTCCATCGCCGACACCGAGTACCTGACCCGGGAGATCGCGGCGCTGCGGATGGGCCTGGGCGAGGTCGCGACCCGCGACTGGATCCGGTCGGAGTTCCAGGACCTGATCAAGGAGATGGACGAGCGGCGGCTATTCCCGCTCGAGAGTGACGAAGGCGACCGCTAGCGGCCTTTCCTGAGGCAGGCTACCGAGCCGTACCATCGGGGCATGGCTACCGACACAAGCTCCGCCGCCGTGCCTGAGCAGGATGCGATCCTCGACGCCCTGGCGACGGTGAACGACCCCGAGATCCACCGGCCGATCACCGAGCTCGGCATGGTCAAATCGGTGGAGATCGGCGACGGCGGCGAGGTCGCCGTCACGGTCTACCTGACGGTGTCGGGCTGTCCCATGCGCGAGACGATCACCAAGAACGTCACCGAGGCCGTCGAGCGGGTCGCCGGCGTCACGTCGGTCGCCGTCACGCTGGACGTGATGAGCGACGAGCAGCGCAAGGAGCTGGCGGCCACGCTGCGCGGCGGCACCGCCGAGCGCGAGGTCCCGTTCGCCAAGCCGGGCTCGCTGACCCGCGTCTACGCGGTCGCGTCCGGCAAGGGCGGCGTCGGCAAGTCGTCCGTGACGGTGAACCTGGCCGCGGCGATGGCTGCGGACGGCCTGAAGGTCGGCGTCGTGGACGCGGACATCTACGGCCACAGCGTGCCGCGCATGCTCGGTGTGGACGGCCGCCCGACCCAGGTCGAGAACATGATCATGCCGCCGTCCGCGCACGGCGTGAAGGTCATCTCCATCGGCATGTTCACCCCGGGCAACACCCCGGTGGTGTGGCGCGGTCCGATGCTCCACCGGGCACTGCAGCAGTTCCTGGCGGACGTGTTCTGGGGCGACCTGGACGTGCTGCTGCTGGACCTGCCGCCGGGTACGGGCGACATCGCGATCTCCGTGGCCCAGCTGGTGCCGAACGCGGAGATCCTGGTCGTGACGACCCCGCAGCAGGCTGCGGCCGAGGTCGCGGAGCGGGCCGGCTCGATCGCCGTGCAGACGCACCAGAAGATCGTCGGCGTGGTCGAGAACATGTCCGGGATGCCGTGCCCGCACTGCGACGAGATGGTCGACGTGTTCGGCTCGGGCGGTGGCCAGAAGGTCGCCGACGGCCTCACCAAGACGGTCGGTGCGACGGTCCCGGTGCTCGGCTCCATCCCGATCGACGTGCGGCTGCGCGAGGGCGGCGACGAGGGCAAGCCGGTCGTCCTGTCCGACCCGGACTCCCCGGCCGGTGCGGCGCTGCGCTCGATCGCGGGCAAGCTGGGCGGACGCGCCCGCGGCCTGGCCGGCATGTCCCTGGGCATCACCCCGCGCAACAAGTTCTGACCCGTACGACGCGAAGGGCACCGCCGGCCGGCGGTGCCCTTTCCCATACCCGGGCTACTCGTACGACGCGATGTCGCCGATCACCGAGAAGCCGAGCCCGTACGCGCTCATCCCGCGCCCGTACGCACCCAGGTGCACGCCACCCCGCGTGGAACCGGCGAGCACCCAGCCGAACTCCGACTCGCGGTAGTGGAACGGCGTCGGCTCCCCGTCGACCGGGAGCGAGAGCGTCGACCAGTCCGCGCCCTCGAGGTCGTCGGCGAGTTCCCACGCGGCCTCGGTCTGCTGGTCGAGCCAGTCGTCGCGCAGGGTGTGGTCCATCTGGCCGGGCCAGCTGTACGCCAGCAGCCCGGAGCCGGCCAGCCAGGCGGCCGAGGAGACCGAGGTGGCCTCCAGGACGCCGGTGCCGTCGCTGCTGCGGCGCAGCGGGTTGCTCGCGACGGTGACGACCACCGCGAAGCGCTCCTTCTCACCGGTGGCGAGCTCCCCGCGCGCGGAGGGCTCGTCTCCGTGGCCGGTGGAACCGTGCTCGACGGTGCCGTCGGCGCCGGTGCCCACCTGCATGAGCCAGCGGGGGCCGGTGAAGGCCCCGTCCAGCCCGTACCAGGGGAAATCGGCCCGCAGGTACCCGTCGGCCGTCCGGCGGGCCGTCGGGACGGGTGCTGCGGCTTCCTGGGGCTGCGCGGGGGCGGGCTGCGGGGATGCAGCCGCCGCCTCCGCCGGTGCGGCTGGTTCTGCTGGTGCGGCAGCGGGAGCGGGCGCCTCGGCGGGCTGCACCCCTACCCGGCTACTGCTCGTCGTCTCCATCGATGCGGCCTCTCGTTCCGTGGGGTCCGGAACGCGCCCTCCCCCACATCTCGTCGGGGGGACCCCCACCCTGGGGCGTCCTGGGTCCGGACTCATGGAGGATAGCCACCGGACCCCGGATCACCGGGGAAGGCTCGAATCAGGGGGTGTCTCGTCGGACACCCGCTAGGTGGCGTCGGCGTCGTACGGGGTGCGCTGTTCGGCGGCCGGGGCGGCGGGCTTCTTCAGCAGGTCCGGGCCGGTGGCGGCGGGCGCGGCGGAGGTGCCGGCGGCCGGAGCGGGGGCCGTCTCCCTGCTGTTGACGGCGTCGGTGACGTCGTTCAGCTCCTTGCGGAGATCGAAGGTGCTGCGGATCTCCTTCAGGTCCTCGTTCTCGGTCAGCTGCTTGCGGATGAACGTCTTCGGGTTCAGGTCCTCGAACTCGAAGTCCTTGAACTCGGGACCGAGTTCGGAGCGGATGTCCTGCTTCGCGCTGTCGGAGAACGCGCGGATCTTCCGGATGACCCCGGTGACGTCCTGGATCACCTTGGGCAGCTTGTCCGGGCCGAAGACGAGGATGGCGAGCACCACGATCGTGACCAGCTCGAGTGCGCCTATGTCGTTGAACACCTTGCCGCTCCTCGGCTCTCTTCACTTCGGGCCACGACACACGGTACCCGGCGTTGCCGACGGGCCCATACCTCGGTGCGGCATCAGCCTCGGATTCTCCGTATGGTCATGATCCGTTCGCCGAACCGAGGACCAGCTCCAGGGTGCGCTCCCGGCCGTCGCGCAGCACGGTCAGGGTGAGCGGGTCACCCGGACGGTGGGCCCGGATCTTGATGACGAGCTCGTCGCCGCCGTGTACGCGGACGCCGTCCACCTTGGTGATCACGTCGCCGCCCTGGATCCCGGCGCGGGCGCCCGGGCCGTCGGCGATGACGGCCGGCTTGCCTCCGTCGCCCTTGGTCGCGACGCGGGCCCCGTCGCCGGTGTACTCCATGTCGAGGGTGACGCCGATGACGGGGTGGGTGGCGCGGCCGGTGCGGATGAGCTCCTCGGCGACGCGCTTGCCCTGGTTGACCGGGATGGCGAAGCCGAGCCCGATGCTGCCGCTCTGCTTGTCGGGTTCGCCCTTGTCGGCTCCGCGGATCGCGCTGTTGATGCCGATCACGTGGGCTTTCGCGTCGAGGAGGGGGCCGCCGGAGTTGCCGGGGTTGATGGGGGCGTCGGTCTGCAGGGCGTCGACGTAGCTGATGTCGCTGCCGTCGCCCTTGTCGCCGCCCGCGGTGATGGGCCGGCCGGTGGCGCTGATGATGCCGGCGGTGACGGTGTTGGAGAGGTCGAAGGGCGCGCCAATGGCCACCACCGGGTCGCCGACCTTCACGTTCTCGGAGTTCCCGAGGGAGAGCGGCTGCAGGCCCCGTACGCCTTCGACCTTGACGACGGCCAGGTCGTAGCCGCTGTCCCGGCCGACCAGTTCGGCGGTGACGCTCTCGCCGGTGCTGAAGGTGACCGTTATGTCCTTGGCGTCGGAGACGACGTGGTTGTTGGTGAGGATGTGGCCCTGCTGGTCGAGTACGAACCCGGTTCCGGTGCCGCTGCCGCTGGTGCCGCGGACGTGCAGGGTCACGACGCCGGGCAGCGCGGTGGCGGCGATGCCGGCCACGCTCTCGGGGGCCCGGCCCTTGCTCTCGACGGCGGCCTGCGGGAGTTCGAGGCGGGTGCTGCTCTGCCGTTCGGCGAGGACGCCGAGCCAGCCGCCGATGCCGCCGGCGAGGAGGGCCGTGCCAAGGCTGAGGGCCGCGGCCTGCCGCAGCCGGATGCCGCGCCCGCCCTGCGCCTTGCCCTGGTCGGCGACCTGGAGCGGCCGCTCGCCCCACGGGTCGTACCGCGGCGCCGGCACCGTCGCCTGTGGAGCGGGCCCGTCCGCCGGATCGGAGCCTGCGCCCGGCTCGGCCTCCGGCCCGGGCTCCGCCCCGGCCGCTGCCGCCGGGCCGGCGGGGCGGCTCCACCACGACGGAGCCGTGTCGGACTGCTGCTGGTCGGCCATGGGCGCTCCCCGGGGGTACCTGTAGCACCGCCGGGCGGCGCATCTGCCGCAGATTCAACCAGGTCCCCCGCCTTCCGGGGGCCGCACCCCTGGTTCCCGTAACCCCGCAGCCCCGGACGTCAGCGGGTCAGGGAGACCGGGCGGGGCGAGGCGGAGATCGACGGGTGGACCGGTGGCAGCGGGCCCGTGGGGCGCGGGCCGGCGACGAATCCGGGGCTCGGCGCCCGGTCCCGGACCACCGCATCGGTCACCGACACCGCGGGGCCGGGCCGCGTCGCCGGGGCCTCGCCCCGCACGTTCGGCTCGAGGGTGTCGACCGGCAGCGAACCGCCCAGCGCGATCGCGGCCAGCGAGACCGCGCCGGCCGCCACGAACGCGAAGCGGCGGCGCGGACGCCCCACCTCGTGAATGCGGAAACCCTGCTGCGGTGCGGTCGGCGGCACGTACCCGAAGAGCTCCGCCCCCGGCGGACTCTGCGGACCCTGTGGACCGGCCGGCCCCTCGGGACCGTCGCCCGGCAGCCCCTGCAACCGGGCCAGCAGTCCGGCCGACAGCGGCGGCGGCGCGCTCTCGACGAAAAGGCTCTTCACACGGCGCTGCGCATCGGCCTCGGCCTTGCACTTGGCGCACGTGGCCAGATGCGCCAGGACCCGCTCGCGCGCGTCATGGCTCAGCTCCCCGTCGACCAGCGCGGCGAGACGGTCGCCCAGGTGCTGTTCGGCAGGAGACGGACTGACTCCGCTCACTCGGCTCCGCCCTCTCCCCCGGCGCCCGGCGCGCCCACCGCCACTCCCGCCAGCGCACGCTGCTCGGCACGGGCCTCGGGAGACCGGTGCTTGAGCGCCTTGCGCAGATGCGAACGGCCCCGGTGGATACGGCTGCGCACGGTGCCGAGCTTCACGCCCAGCGTGGCGGCGATCTCCTCGTACGAGAGGCCCTCGATGTCGCACAGCACCACGGCCGCGCGGAACTCGGGCGCAAGGGTGTCCAGCGCCTGCTGCACGTCCGCGTCGAAGTGGGTGTCGTGGAGGACCTGCTGCGGGGACGGCTCGCGGCTCGGCAGCCGCTCGGCGGCGTCGTCGCCGAGCGCGTCGAAGCGGATCCGCTGCTTGCGGCGGACCATGTCCAGGAACAGGTTGGTGGTGATCCGGTGCAGCCAGCCCTCGAACGTGCCCGGCGTGTACGTGGACAGCGAGCGGAAGACGCGGACGAAGACCTCCTGCGTCAGGTCCTCGGCGTCGTGCTGGTTACCCGTCAGACGGTAGGCAAGGCGGTAGACCCGCGCACTGTGCGTGCTGACGATCTCCTCCCACGAGGGAGGGGTCCACGCCTGGGTGCCCGCATCGGCGGCAAAGGTCGCGGTGGTTGCGGTCGCGGCAACGTGGAAACGGTCAGCAATGTTGGTCACGGATTTCGGCTCACCCGCCGACCAGAAGAGGCGTCTGAATACGCCTCCACGATCCACAGGCGCAGCCGCACCTCCCCTATCGGCTCTGGTGGTGTCCAGTGGAGTCCCTACCATAGCCACCCCTCCCGTCAGCTCCGGATAAGCATTTTTGCAGTAACTTTGCCCGTGCCTTCGACACGCCGGGCCGTCGATCTGCCCGGTGCCGTCCCCATCTATCCCGGCTGCGCCCCGCCCTTACGCCCCTTTTGCCTCGCTGGGCCTTTCCGCCGCTGCTTTCTTCAACGCCCGGTCCCATCTGCGGGTTCCCGACGTCAACGGATACAGTCACCGTTGCGCCAACTATGGGGACAGGAGAGGGTCATTACCGGCAACCGGCAGACGAGCTGGGCGTTCGCCGACGCGTTTGTCGCCGAGGACGACGCTCTGCGGTGGGCCCGCGACCGGGCCAGGGAAGCGGGCCTGCGCTCCGTCTCCCCGGGCACCGGGGCCGCGCTGCGCCTGCTCGCCGCCACCGCGGACGCCAAGGCGGTCGCCGAGATCGGCACCGGCACCGGCGTCTCCGGCATCCACCTCCTCCACGGCATGCGCCCCGACGGGGTGCTGACCACCGTGGACCCCGAGGCCGACCGGCAGGCCTTCGCCCGCCAGGCCTTCCGCGCCGCCGGCTTCGCGGGCAACCGCGCCCGGTTCATCCCCGGCCGCGCACTCGACGTACTCCCCCGGCTCGCCGACGGCGGGTACGACCTCGTCTTCTGCGACGGGGACCCGTCCGAGTCCCTCGACTACCTCGCCGAATCGTTGCGCCTGCTGCGCCCCGGCGGGCTGGTGTGCTTCGAGGGGGTCTTCTCCGACGGCCGCACCGTCGACTCGGCGGCCCAGCAGATCGAGGTGATGCGCGTGCGGGAGCTGCTGCGCAGCGTCCGGGAGAGCCCGGCGCTGGAGGCCGCCCTGCTCCCGGTGGGCGACGGCCTGCTGTGCGCGGTCCGGCGCTGAGGCCCTCGCGGCCCGGCGGGACCCGGTGGCCCGTCGCAGACGGCGTGCCCGGAGACGACACAACACTGCCCCGGCCGCTCATCGCGGTCGGGGCAGCGCAGAGTATGCAGAAAAACCAGAAGGTGGCAGTGCTGTCAGCGGGTCAGCCGACGACCTTCTTCAGGGCGTCACCCAGGGCGTCCGCCTCGTCCGGAGTCAGCTCGACGACAAGCCGACCGCCGCCCTCGAGCGGTACGCGCATGACGATGCCCCGCCCCTCCTTGGTGACCTCGAGCGGGCCGTCGCCCGTCCGCGGCTTCATGGCCGCCATGCTCGTTCCCCTTCCTGAAACCAGCTCATCGTCAGCCGACGGCCCCATTCAGGCGCCTGGAACCCGGCATCGAACACATTGCTTCCTGGCCATTATCCCGCATGTCAGGACCCGATGACCAACATCGGCAGGGAACGCTTGGGCAACGCGCTCGGCCAAAACCACTCATTTCGGGGACGTGCCTGCGATACTTCGCCGCTGCACCCGGCGTCCGCCCTCCGCTTTCTTTGACGCACATCACATGCCCCGGGACGGTCCGGTCCGCCATGCTGGCCCTTGCACCGGCCGGTACCGGCCGGTAGCCAAGCCCGCGACGAAGGGGGACCCCCTGCCATGGCCGACAGCGTGCTCTACGAAGTGACCGACGGACTCGCAAAAATCACGATCAACCGTCCCGACGCCATGAACGCGATGAACACCGAGGCCAAGGTGGCGCTCCGCGACGCGGTCCAGGCGGCGTCCGCGGACACGGCCGTCCGGGCGGTGCTGCTGACCGCGGCCGGCAACCGGGCGTTCTGCGTCGGCCAGGACCTCAAGGAGCACATCGGGAACCTGGCGGCGGACCGCAAGAACGGGTCCTCGCTGACGATGAGCACGGTCGCGGACCACTACAACCCGATCGTGCGGGCCCTGACCGAGATGCCCAAGCCGGTGGTGGCGGGCGTCAACGGCGTCGCGGCCGGAGCGGGCTTCGGCTTCGCGCTGGCGGCGGACTTCCGGGTCGTCGCCGACACGGCCTCCTTCAACACCTCCTTCGCCGGGGTGGCGCTGACCGCGGACTCGGGCGTCTCCTGGACCCTCCCCCGCCTGATCGGCGCCTCCCGGGCCTCCGACCTGCTGCTCTTCCCCCGCTCCGTGAAGGCGCAGGAGGCGTACGAGCTCGGCATCGTGAACCGCCTGGTGCCCTCGGACTCCCTGCACGCCGAGGCCGAGGCGGTGGCCCGCACCCTGGCGGCCGGCCCGACGGTGGCCTACGCGGCCCTGAAGGAGTCCCTGGCCTACGGCGCCGGTCACTCGCTGGCGGAGGCCCTGTCCCACGAGGACACCCTGCAGGCCCGCGCGGGCGCCTCCGAGGACCACTCCATCGCCGTCGAGGCCTTCCTCGCCAAGCAGCCGCCGAAGTACCTGGGCCGCTGAGCCCGGCGCCCCCGGGTGCCGCCCGCCCCCGCCCCGGCCGCCGCCCGGCTCAGGCGGGGGTGCGGGCGGCGCAGGCGGCCAGGTGGTCGTTGACCAGCCCGCAGGCCTGCATGAGGGCGTAGGCCGTCGTGGGGCCGACGAAGCGGATCCCGGCCTTCTTCAGGGCCTTGGACAGGGCCGTGGACTCGGGCGTCACCGCCGGCACCTCGGAGATCGTCGCGGGGGCCGGGCGGCCCGACTCCGGGGCGTGCGACCAGATCAGCGCGTCCAGCTCGCCCGGTTCCCACCCCGCCAGGACCTTCGCGTTGGCGAGCGTGGCCTCGATCTTGGCCCGGTTGCGGATGATCCCCTCGTCGGCGAGCAGTCGCTGCGCGTCGGCCGGCCCGAATTCCGCGACCTCGGCGATCACGAACCCCGCGAAGGCCGTACGGAAGCCCTCGCGCCGCCGCAGGATCGTCAGCCAGGACAGCCCGGACTGGAAGGCCTCCAGGCACAGCCGCTCGTACAGGGCGTCGTCCCCGTGCACCGCGCGGCCCCACTCCGTGTCGTGGTAGGCGATGTAGTCCTCGGTGGCCAGCGCCCAGGGACAGCGCAGGTCGCCGTCCGGACCCGCGACGGCCGTCACTGCTCCTCCTTGTGCAGGTCGACCGCGCCGCCCTGCGCCTGCGCGCGGCCGTGCGCGGCCGCTGCCGTGAGCTCCGCGATCCGCGCGTCCCGCTCGGCGAGCTCCGCCGCGAGCCGCTCCAGTACGTCGTCCACCTCGGCCATCCGGTACCCGCGCGCGGCGACCGGCAGCCGCAGCGCGTCGATGTCGGCCCGTACGACCGGGCGGCTCTCCGGCAGCGCGTCGGCCACCCGGTCCGGCTCCGCGTCCGGCAGCACGGCCTCGGAACCACCGCCCACCACGGCCAGCGTGACCGCCGCGACGACCACGACCAGCGCGATCAGCAAGAACCAGAACACGTGCAACTCCCTGAGAGACATCGGGCCACCGGCCACCAGGTTAAGGTCGCAGCGAGGCGCGAGGGCCGCCGGAGGAGGAAAGAACGGGATGCTGCGACTGGGCAGGCGCGAGTTCGACACCCACGAGCCGGTGATCATGGCCATCGTGAACCGGACTCCGGACTCCTTCTACGACCAGGGCGCGACGTTCCGCGACGAGCCCGCGCTGGACCGGGTCGAGCAGGCGGTCGCCGAGGGCGCCGCGATCATCGACATCGGCGGGGTCAAGGCGGGCCCGGGCGAGCACGTGGACGCGGCCGAGGAGGCGCGGCGCACGGTCGGCTTCGTGGCGGAGGTACGGCGCCGCCACCCGGACGTGGTGATCAGCGTCGACACCTGGCGGCACGAGGTCGGCGAGGCGGTCTGCGAAGCCGGGGCCGACCTCCTGAACGACGCCTGGGGCGGCGTCGACCCGAAGCTGGCGGAGGTCGCCGCCCGGCACGACGTCGGCCTGGTCTGCACCCACGCGGGCGGGGTCGAGCCGCGCACCCGGCCGCACCGGACGACGTACGACGACGTGGTGGCGGACATCCTGCGCGTCACGGTCGGTCTCGCCGAACGGGCCGCCGCGCTCGGCGTCCGCAGGGACGCGATCATGATCGACCCGGGCCACGACTTCGGGAAGAACACCCGCCACTCGCTGGAGGCCACCCGGCGCCTGGGCGAGATGACGGACACCGGCTGGCCGGTGCTGGTCTCGCTGTCCAACAAGGACTTCGTCGGCGAGACCCTCGACAAGCCGGTCAAGGAGCGCCTGTTGGGCACCCTGGCCACGACGGCCGTCTCGGCCTGGCTGGGCGCCCGGGTCTACCGCGTCCACGAGGTCGCGGAGACCAGGCAGATCCTGGACATGGTGGCGTCCATCCAGGGCCACCGACCCCCGGCGGTCGCCCGCCGGGGGCTCGCGTAGCGCGCGACCCGAGGGCCGGGGCCCCGCGGCGCGGCTACTTGCCGACTTCCTTGGTGACGAGCGCGATCGCCTCGTCCACGTCGTCCGTGACGTGGAACAGGTAGAGGTCGCGCTCCGAGGCCTTGCCCTGCGCGATCACCGTGTTCTTGAGCCAGTCGATCAGACCGGACCAGTACTCCGACCCGAACAGCACGATCGGGAACCGGGTGATCTTCTGGGTCTGGACCAGGGTCAGGGCCTCGAACAGCTCGTCCAGCGTGCCGAGTCCGCCCGGCAGGACCACGAAGCCCTGGCTGTACTTCACGAACATCGTCTTGCGGACGAAGAAGTACCGGAAGTTCAGCCCGAGGTCCACGTGCTGGTTGAGCCCCTGCTCGAAGGGCAGCTCGATGCCCAGGCCCACGGAGATGCCGTTGGCCTCCCGGGCTCCCTTGTTGGCCGCTTCCATCGCGCCCGGGCCGCCGCCCGTGATCACCGCGAAGCCCGCCTCGACGAGCGCGCTGCCGATCTGCACGCCGGCTTCGTACTCCGGCGAACCGGCGGGCGTACGGGCCGAGCCGAACACGCTGATCGCCGGCGGCAGCTCCGCGAGCGTGCCGAAGCCCTCGATGAACTCCGACTGGATGCGCAGGACCCGCCAGGGATCGGTGTGCACCCACTCGGAAGGCCCGGCCGAATCCAGCAGCCGCTGGTCCGTCGTACTGCCCGCCTGCACCTGGCTCCGCCTGCGCAGCACCGGCCCGAGCTGCTGCTCCTCGGGCCGACGACGAGCGTTGCCTTCGGGGTTGCCCATGATGTGCTCCCTCCTGCTGATCGTTGGATCAGGGTAGGCGCACAAAGGTGACGAGAAGCGGAATTCAGGAGGTCAGCCAGGCGCGGAGTCGTTCTTCGCAGTGGAGGATCGCCTTCGTCTCCACGCGCTCGTCCACCTTGTGGGCCAGCAGGGCGTCGCCCGGGCCGTAGTTCACCGCCGGGACGCCGAGGGCGCTGAAGCGGGACACGTCCGTCCAGCCGAACTTCGGCATGGCGCGGCCGCCGACGGCCTCCATGAAGGCCGCCGCGGCGGGGTGGGAGAGGCCCGGCAGGGCGCCGCCCGAGAAGTCGTCGATCACGAACTCGTCGACGCCGCAGTCCGCGAAGACCTCCCGGACGTGGGCGATCGCGTCGTCCATGCTGCGGTCGGGGGCGAAGCGGAAGTTGACCGTCACCGTGCACGCGTCCGGGATCACGTTGTTGGCGACGCCGCCCTCGATGCGGACCGCGTTGAGGCCCTCGTGGTACTCGAGGCCGTCGATGACGGGCTTGCGGGGCTCGTAGGCGGCGAGTTTGGCGAGAATCGGGCTCGCCGCGTGGATGGCGTTGGAGCCCATCCAGCTGCGCGCGGAGTGTGCGCGCTCGCCGGAGGTGCGGAGCAGGACGCGCAGGGTGCCCTGGCAGCCTCCCTCGACCTCGGCGTTCGACGGCTCCAGCAGGACCGCGAAGTCGCCGGTCAGCCAGTCGGGGTGGGCCTCGGCGACCTTGCCCAGGCCGTTGAGGTCGGCGGCGACCTCCTCCTGGTCGTAGAAGACGAACGTGAGGTCGCGGTTGGGCTCGGGCACGGTCGCGGCGATGCGCAGCTGCACGGCGACGCCGGACTTCATGTCGGTGGTTCCGCACCCCCACAGGACGTCGTTCTCGTCCAGGCGGGACGGGACGTTGTCGGCGATCGGCACGGTGTCCAGGTGGCCGGCGAGCACGACGCGCTCGGCCCTGCCGAGGTTCGTACGGGCCACGACGTTGTTGCCGTACCGGTCGACCGTGAGGTGGGGAAGGGTCCGCAGGGCGTGTTCCACCAGGTCGGCGAGGACCTTTTCGTCGCCGCTCACGGACGGGATGTCGACGAGCCGGGCGGTCAGCTCGGCGGCGTCCAGGGTGAGGTCGAGCTCGGATTCGGACATGGCTCTGACCCTAACGCCCCGGGCTGCGACGAACGTCCCACGTCCGGCCGGTGGACGCGTCACATGGCTCAAGTACGGTGGGCGGCGTGTCCAAGAGCGATCACCCCCGCCCTCGCCGCCGCCGGCCGCTGCTCAAAGTCTCCGGTGTGTTCGTGCTGCTCGCGCTGATCGGCTACTTCGCCGTGCAGTACGACTCCACGAACGGCGGTGGCGGCGCCCCGCACTGCACGGCTGCCATGCGGACGAGTCGGGCCCTCGTCGACATGACCCCCGAGCAGGCGGGCAACGCGGCGACGATAGCCGCGGTCGGCGTGGCCAAGGGCCTGCCGGACCGGGCCGTGACCATCGCGCTGGCGACCGCGATGCAGGAGTCCGGGCTGCGGAACCTGCCCCACGGCGACCGGGATTCGCTGGGCCTGTTCCAGCAGCGGCCCTCGATGGGCTGGGGCACCGAGCAGCAGATCATGGACCCGGTGTACTCGGCCGGGATCTTCTACGAGCGCCTCGTCGCGGTGAAGGGGTACTCGCGGCTCCCGCTGACGGAGGCCGCGCAGCAGGTGCAGCTCAGCGGCTTCCCCCAGGCGTACGCGAAGCACGAGCCGGACGCGACCGTCCTGACGGCCGCCTTCGCCGGTGACGGCGAGCTGACGTGCGGCGGGCCCGCGCCCACCGCCCCGGGCGACCCGGAGAAGGTGCGGACGGAGCTCACCCGGATCTTCGCCAAGGACAAGCTGCACTCCGTTCCCGCGCAGCCGCGCCGGGCGGCGGAGGCGGGCGGGGAGGTCAAGGAGGCCGAGGTGACCGTCGTCGAGAAGCAGGGCGGCGGCGCGTCCGCGGCGCGCGGCAGCAAGGCGATGGCGGGCTGGGCGGTGGCCAACGCGCGGGGGATGGGCATCGCGCGCGTCTCGTACGGCCGGGACGGCTGGGTGGCGGGCGAGGCCAAGGGCAAGTGGCAGCAGAAGGGCGCCCAGGGCGGGAAGTCGGGCTCCGGCGATCCCTACGGCGCCGAGCACGACGAGGTACGGATCTTCGTGGCCCGCTGACGCCCCGCCGCGCGGCGCGGTCACGCGTACGAGACGTCCCCCGTACGGGGGTGACCCGGCGGGCGGCCCGATCCACCCCCGGGAGGACGGAAGCCCTGGTCGGCGCGCATTCAATGGGCTTTTCGCGGAAGCCGATTAAACGATGCGTTACTGATCCTTTACCCGGTGGCTCCGCAACTCCACCCGCCCCCTGAGCGGTTGTACACGGCGTACTCAGCCGCTACCGCTTAGGAGCATCATGTCCCTCCCCCTGACCCGCCGGATCGCCCGTACCGCGCTGCTGCTCGCAGCCGGGGCAGCTCCCGTGGTCGGTGCGGCCGGCGCGGCCAGCGCCGCGGGCCTGGAGTCCGTGCCGCAGCTGGGCGCCCTCACCAGCCCGGACGCCGCGGGCACCGCGGACGCCGTCGGTACCGCGGGCGACGTGGTCGGCACCGGTGAGGCCGCTGCCACCACCGCGACGGACACCGCCGCCAAGGCCGTACCGGCCGCCCCCGCCGGCGTCACCGACGCCGCGACCGGCCTGCTCGGCGGACTGCCGGCCAAGGGCCTGCCGACCGGGAACCTGCCGACCGACGCCGTGCCGGCCGGCGACCTCACCAGCGCGGTGCCCACCCAGGGGCTGCCGCTGGGCGCCCTCCCCCTGGGCGGCTGATCCGCCGCGAGCACGAACGCCGAGGGGCCGGGAGCACGAACTCCCGGCCCCTCGGCCTGTGCCGGGTGCGGACGGACCCGGCGCCGGATCAGGCGAGACGCTTGACCGCCGCCTCGACGCGCTCGTCCGTGGCCGTGAAGGCGACGCGGACGAACTGCGCGCCCGCCTCGCCGTAGAAGTCGCCCGGCGCGACCAGGACGCCCAGCTCGGCGAGGTGGGCGACCGTCTCCCAGCAGGGCTCGTCCCGGGTCACCCACAGGTACAGGCTGGCCTCGCTGTGCTCGACCCGGAAGCCGTGCGCCACCAGGGCCGCCCGCAGCGCCTCTCGGCGCGCGGCGTAGCGCACGCGCTGCTCCTCGACGTGCGCGTCGTCGCCGAGCGCGGCGACCGTGGCCGCCTGCACCGGGGCCGGGGTCATCATGCCGCCGTGCTTGCGGATCTCCAGCAGTTCGCCGAGCACGTCGGCGTCACCGGCGATGAACGCGGCACGGTAGCCCGCCAGGTTGGAGCGCTTGGAGAGGGAGTGGACCGCGACGATGCCCTCGTACGAGCCGCCGCAGACGTCGTCGTGCAGGACGGAGACGGGCTCGGCCTCCCAGCCCAGCTCCAGGTAGCACTCGTCGCTGAAGAGCAGGATCCCGTGCTCGCGCGCCCAGGCCACGATCCGGATCAGGTCTTCCTTCGGGATGACCTTCCCGGTGGGGTTGGACGGGGAGTTGAGCCACAGCAGCTTCACGCCGGCCGGGTCGAGGTCCATCGGGTCGTCGTAGACGACGGCCTCGGCGCCGCACAGCCGCGCGCCGACCTCGTACGTGGGGTACGCGAGCCGGGGGTACGCGACCTTGTCGCCGGCGCCCAGGCCCAGCTGGGTCGGCAGCCAGGCCACCAGCTCCTTGGAGCCGACGACCGGCAGGACGTTGCGGTGCCCGGCGGCGCTCGCCCTGAGGCGGCCCTTCAGCCAGCCGGTGATCGCGTCGCGCAGCGCGACGGTGCCCCACACCGTGGGGTAGCCCGGGGAGTCCGCGGCCGCGACGAGGGCGTCCTGGATCAGCTGCGGGACCGGGTCCACGGGCGTGCCGACGGACAGGTCGACGATGCCGTCCGGGTGGGCCGCCGCCGTCTTCTTGTACGGCTCCAGCTTGTCCCAGGGGAAGGCGGGAAGACGTGCGGATACTGCGGCCACGGTGTTCTCTGCTCTCTACTGGTGCTGGACGTGCTGGACGTACGGGCAAACGACTCGGTCCCGCGCGGCACGGGGGCCGTACGGGACCGAAGCACGCGTTCTGCCGTGTGGGGCAGTGGCCGTCAGTGGCCTTCGCCCATGGGCGGCAGCGCGGCGATGAAGGGGTGATCGCGCTCGATCAGGCCCAGCTTGGAGGCACCACCGGGCGAACCGAGCTCGTCGAAGAACTCGACGTTCGCCTTGTAGTAGTCCTTCCACTCTTCCGGAGTGTCGTCCTCGTAGAAGATGGCCTCGACCGGGCAGACCGGCTCACACGCACCACAGTCGACGCACTCGTCCGGGTGGATGTACAAGGACCGCTGGCCCTCGTAGATGCAGTCGACGGGGCACTCTTCGATGCATGCCTTGTCCTTGACGTCGACACAAGGCTCCGCGATGACGTAGGTCACGCTCTCGTTCCTCCTCGGTAGGGCTTTCCATATCGCGCGGGAGCGCGGCGTCGTCGATGCCCACGCCTAGTATCTCCGTTCCCGGGCACGATCCGAACAGGAGGGGCGGACAGAGCTGTGGAAATCACTGCCGGTGGGCTGCTGGAGATCCGTATTACCCCGGCTGACGTGGGTAAACGTGTCTCTGTACGACGGGTGGAGAGTGGCTCGAGCGGGTCACCGTCGTTCACCGACACGGTAGGAGTTCTCACATCCTGGAACCAGGGTGTGCTGACGATCACACGAAAGAGCGGCGAGTCCGTCCACATCGCGGAATCAGCGCTGGTGGCGGGCAAGATCGTGCCCCCGGCCCCGGCCCGGCGGCGGGGTCCCGCGGCCTCTTTCGAGGAGCTGGCGCGGATCGGGGCGCGGGCCTGGCAGCCGCTGGAGAGCGAGCCGCTGGGTGAGTGGACGCTGCGGGCGGCCGGCGGGTTCACCCGGCGCGCCAATTCCGTGCTGCCGCTCGGCGACCCGGGGGTCCCGCTGGACGAAGCACTCGCGCGAGTGACGTCCTGGTACGCGGAACGTGAGCTTCCGGCGTACGTGCAGACGGCGACGGGGGCGGCTGGCACCCAGGAGCTGCTGGGCGCGGAGCTGGAGCGCCGGGGCTGGGTGAACGAGGTGTCGGCGGAGGTCCGGATCGCGGCGCTGGCGCCGATCGCGGACGTGGACACCGCCGCCACCGCCCCGGAGGTACGGCTGTCCCGCGCCCCGGACGAGGAGTGGCTCGGGCGGTACGGGCGGGTCAAGGACCCGGAGGTGGCCCGGCAGGTGCTCGTCGCGGGGCCGTCGGTGTGGTTCGCGACGCTGCCCGGACGGGCGATAGGGCGGCTGGTGGTGGACGGCCGGTGGGCCGGCTTCGCGGCGGTCGAGGTCGATCCGGAGCACCGGCGCTCGGGCCTGGGCACGGCGGTGATGGCGGTCCTGGCGCGGCAGGCGCTGGAGGAGGGCGCGTCGGCGGCGTGGCTGCAGGTGGAGGCCGACAACGCGGGGGCGCGGGCGCTGTACGACGGCCTGGGCTTCGCGACGCACCACGCGTACCACCACTTCCGGGCGGCGCGATGAGCGCGGAATCCCGGGAGCGGTTCGCCGAGGAGGCCCGCTCGGAGCGGCCCGACCTGGCGCTGCTGTGCCTGCTGCTCGCCGCGGAGGCGGACCCGGAGCTGGACGAACGGGCCATGGACTGGGCGCAGATCGAGCTGGACCGGCTGGCGGGGATGCTGCCGTACGGACTGCACGGCGGGAAGGCGTGGGCCTCGGCGGTCACCGAGCTGCTGGGCGGCCGGATGGGCTTCCACGGCACTCCCGCGGACTACGACCGGCTGTCGTCCTCGCTGCTGCACGAGGTGCTGCGGCGGCGCCGGGGCCTGCCGATCCTCCTGTCCGTCGTCTGGCTGGAGGTCGCGCGGCGGGCGGGTGCGCCGGTGTACGGGCTGGGGCTGCCGGGGCACTTCGTGGTGGGGTTCGGGGATCCGGAGGAGGGGCTGGTGGTGGACCCGTTCGCCGGGGGCGCCTCGCTGGGCGCCGGTCCTGCGGAGCTGGCCGAGGGGCCGCGGACGCCGGCCCGGACGCGGGACATCGTCCTGCGGATCCTGAACAACATCAGGGCGTGGGCCTCGGCCCGGCCCGAGCAGTCGAGGGTGGCGCTGTGGGCGCTGGAGCTGTCGCTGCTGCTGCCGTCGCATCCGGCGTCGTTGCGGTACGAGCGGGCCAAGCTGCTGGTCGAGCGGGGTGAGTTCGCCTCCGGCGCGGCGGAGCTGGAGGCGTACGCGGTGATCGTCGACGCCATCGATTCGCCGGCCGCGGCCCGGATCCGCTCGGAGGCCCTGTCCGCCAGGGCGCTGCTGAACTGACCCGGGCTCGGACGCCGGCGGGGCTGGAGGGTGCCGGCGGGGCCGAACCGGCTACAGCCAGCCCTTTTCCCGGGCCGTGCGGATCGCTTCCGCGCGGTTGCGGGACGCCAGCTTCTGGATCGCCGTCGAGAGGTAGTTGCGGACCGTGCCCTGGGACAGGTGCAACCGGGCCGCCAGTTCGGCGTTCGTCGCACCGTCCTCGGCGGCGCGCAGGACCTCCCGTTCCCGGTCGGTCAGCGGGTTCGCGCCCTCCGCCAGGGCCGCCGCCGCCAGGGTGGGGTCGATGACGCGCTCGCCCGCCAGGACCTTGCGCACCGCCTCCGCCAGCTGCGCGGCCGGGGCGTCCTTGACCAGGAACGCCGAGGCCCCCGCCTCCATCGCGCCGCGCAGGTAGCCGGGGCGGCCGAAGGTCGTCAGGACGACGATCTTGAGGTCCGGGACCTCGGTCCGCAGGGCCGCCGCCGCCTCGATGCCCGTCATGCCCGGCATCTCGATGTCGAGCAGCGCGACGTTCACGTCGTGCGCCCGGGCGGCCGTCACCACCTCGTCGCCGCGGGCGACCTGGGCCAGCACCTCGATGTCGGGCTCCAGTCCGAGGAGGGCCGCGAGGGCTTCCCGGACCATGGACTGGTCCTCCGCCAGGAGGATCCGGATGGGGCGTCGGCTCATGATCCCGATCCTAGGGCCAGGGGGACGCGGGCCAGCAGGCGGAAGCCCTTCTTGCCGGTCGGGCCGGCCGACAGCGTGCCGCCGACCGCCTCGAGGCGTTCCGTCAGGCCCGTCAGGCCGTTGCCCGCGACCGAGGGGCCACCCGCGCCGTCGTCCGCGACCGACAGCTCCACCACCGGTCCTGCCAGGGTCTGGAGGGTCTGCAGCCGGACCGTGCACCGCTGCGCACCGCTGTGCCGGACCACGTTCGTCACGGCTTCCCGCAGCGACCAGGCCAGTGCCGACTCCACCTCCTCGGGAAGGTCCTCCACCGGCTCCGCCGGGAGGTCCGCCAGGACACCCGCCGCGGTCAGTGCGGTGCGCGCGCCGGCGAGTTCGCCCGGCAGGGTCGCCCTCCGGTAGCCGCTCACGGCCTCCCGTACGTCGACCAGCGCCTGCCTGCTGACCTGCTCGATGTCGGCCACCTGCTGGGCCGCCTGCTCGGGATTCGCCGGCAGCATCCGCCCCGCCAGCTCGCTCTTGAGCGTGATCAGGGACAGCGAGTGGCCCAGGAGGTCGTGCAGGTCCCGGGCCATCCTCAGGCGTTCCTCGTTCGCCGCGAGCTGCGCCACCGTGGCCCGGGCCTCGCGCAGCTCTATCGTCGTCCGGATCATCGCGCGGATGCCGACCATCGCGAACCCGCCCATCAGGGCCGGGATCAGCAGTCCGGCCAGGTAGGCGTCGCCGCCCGGCACCGCGAAGGCGGTCAGCGCGAGCAGGGCGGTGGCGCCGGGCACCGTGAAGCGGGAGATCTCCCCCGGCAGGGCGGCGCCGGAGGCGATCGCCACGTACACGAAGAGGACGAGCCATTCGCGGCCCAGGGCCAGCGACAGGATCGTGGCCTGCGCGGAGAGGACCGCCACCGAGAGCAGCACGCGCCGCACCTCGTCCTGCCGGGCGGTACGGAAGACCAGGACCAGGTACCAGGCGACGAAGGTCACGAGGCCCAGGCCGCCGAGCAGCCGGGCCCCGAGGCTGTGTCCGCCGCTGATCAGGTCGGTGACGGGGGCGCTGAGGTAGAACAGCCAGACGCTGATCCACAGCGACTTCACGATCTTCTGCCGGCGGTTCTCGGGGCGGAGCCCGATCCGGGGCCCGCCCTTCGTCCCCGTCATGCCGGTCCCGGTCCCCGGTTCCGTCGCACCCGTCACGCTCGTCACACCCGTCATGCCTTCAGCGAGTCCTTGCGGTACAGCCAGGCGGCGGCACCGGTGAAGAGTACGAAGTACACCGCCAGGATCGCCACGTCCTTCAGGTGCGGTGCGCCCCCGAGCTCGATGGCCTGGCCGAGGCCCGCGTACGCCCGGGTCGGCAGCCACTCGCAGATGTTCTGCAGCCACTGCGGGAAGTTGGCCGTCGGCATCCACAGGCCGCCGAGGATCGACAGGCCGAAGTAGAACAGCATCGTGATCGGGCGGACGGTGTCGCCGCTCGCGAGGTAGCCGATCGCCACGCCGAGGGCGGCGAAGACCAGGCTGCCGGCCCAGATGGAGCCGGTGAGGGCGAGCCACTGCCAGGCGTCGAAGCGGACGCCCTTGACGCCCGCGGCGACCGCGAACACGACGAGGATGGCGGGCAGGGAGAGCACGCCGGCGCTGGCGGTCTTGCCGAGGACGTAGCCGCGGCCGGGCAGGGCGGTCAGCCGCAGCTGGCGGACCCAGCCCTTCTCGCGCTCCTTGGCGATGCGCTCGCTGTTGCCCATCAGGACGGCCGTCAGGGCGCCGAAGGAGGCCATGGCGACCATGTAGAAGGCGGGCATGGTCAGTTCGGTGCCCATGACCTTCGTCGTGCCGTCCAGGGTGCCGCCGAGCATCAGGAACAGCGCGGCCGGGTAGAGGACGGTGAAGAACAGGTACTTCTTGTTGCGCAGGGCGCGGCCGATCTCGAGCCGTATGAGCTGGAGCGTTCCGGTGGTCGGCATTACTTGGCCTCCTCGGCCTCGGTGAGGGCGATGAAGGCCTGTTCCAGGCCCAGCCCGGCGACTTCCAGGTTGCGGGGGTAGAGCCCCAGGGCGTAGACGGCGTGGACGGTGGCGTCGGCGTCGCGCGACTGGAGCCTGACCGTGTCGCCGTGGCGCTCGTAGGCCGTCAGGTGGGGCAGGGCGCGCAGCGCAGCCTCGTCCACCGGGGCGTCCGCGGCGAGGTCGAAGGCGATCCGGCGGGCGCCGGCCTTGGCTTTGATCTCGGCGGCGGTGCCGTCGGCGAGCAGCCGGCCCTTGTTGAGGACCAGGACCCGGTCGGCGATCGCGTCGGCCTCTTCCAGGTAGTGGGTGGCGAAGAGGACGGTGCGGCCCTGGGCGGCCTGCTCGCGCATCGTGGCCCAGAAGGCCTGGCGGGAGGTGACGTCCATGCCGGTGGTCGGCTCGTCGAGGACGATCAGGTCGTTGTGTCCCGCGGTGGCGAGGGCGAAGCGGACGCGCTGCTCCTGGCCGCCGGAGAGCTTGTTGACCATGCGGTCGGCGATCTCGGTGATCCCGGCGCGGCTGAGCACCTCCTCGACCGGGTAGCGGCGGGGGTGCAGGGCGCAGCCGAGGGCGACGATCTCCCGTACGGTCACGTCCTCCATCAGGCCGCCGCTCTGCAGCATCGCGCCGACCCGGCCGGCTGCGATGGCCTCGCGCGGGGTGGTGCCGAAGAGGCGGACGGTGCCGGAGTCTGCGGGGCGCAGGCCCAGCAGCAGGTCGAGGGTGGAGGACTTGCCGGCGCCGTTCGGGCCGAGCAGTGCGACGGTCTCGCCGGGGTGGAGTTCGAGGGAGAGGCCGTCGACCGCGCGGACCGCGCCGTAGTTCTTGGTCACGTCGTGGAAGGCCACCACGGGGCCGGCGCCGGGTCCGGTGTCCTGGGCGGCGGTGGTGTGCGCCGGGGTCGTCGTCGTCATGACGGAAGATTCCCCCGTACGGGGGTGCGCGCGGCAGTGTCTGCGGTCGTGAGCAGTGGATGACAGATGTCATGCGGTCGGCATGACGGCCCGGCCGCGCCCGGCGGCGGGGCCGGCGGCGGACATGGCGGAGCCCCCGCCCGGGGTCGGACGGGGGCTCGTGTGCAGCCCGGCTGCCAGACGGCCTAGTTGGGGTTGGTGTTGATGGTGGCGGTCCGCTCGGCCGTGGTCTTGCCGCGCAGGGCCGTGCCGAGCGCGCCGGCGACGTCCTGCGGGGTGACCGCGGTCTTCTCGCCCGTGCCGCGCGTGATCAGGACGCCTTCGAAGGTGTTGCCGTACGTCGCCTTGAGCGCTTCCAGGTCGTACTTCTCGACCAGGTGCCCGTCCACGACCTGCATGCTGAGGATCTTGGGCAGGGACTTGGCGCCGAAGGGGATGGACTTGGTGCCGGCCTTGACCGTGGCGGGGGCGGACATCGCGGGCTCCGCGAACTCCTTCATGGCCCGGTTCAGTTCGACCTGGTCGACGACCGGGTTCTTGGCGACGACCGGGAGTTCGACCGGGGCCGACTTCCCGGTGGCGACCATGTCGCGGAAGGCCTTCTTGACCAGCTCCGCGGAGGCGTCCGCGTCCAGGGTGGAGCCGGGCTTGCCGGGGACGGCGACGGCCTTGCCCGTGTCGAACGTGATGGTGCCCTCGGTGGCGGTGCCGGCGGTGCCGGCCAGCTCCTGGAGCGCGACCTGGAGCTTCTCCTCGTCGATCGGCATCACGGGTTCCGCGATGCGCTCGTTGCCGAGGAGCGAGCCGATGACCGTGACGGGGTTGTAGTCGCTGCCCGCCGCGTTGCGGACGGTGGTCTGGGCGTCCAGGCTCAGGCCGGCCTTCTCGGGCTTGAGCTCGACCGGCTTGCCGCCGACGGTGAGCGTGAGCGGGGCCGCGGCGCGGTTGCCGAAGGCCGTCTGGAGCTTGCCGACGGCCTCGTCGCGGCTGCCGCTGATGTCGACGCCGAGGACGGTGGTGCCCTTGGGGACGTCGGAGTGGTTCAGGAGCAGCCCGGCGCCGTAGGCCACGCCGAGCAGGGCGATGAGCCCGCTGCCGAGGAGGACCAGCTTGGAGCGGCCCTTCTTGATCTTGGTCGGCGTCGCACTGGCCGGCTTCGGGCGCGCGGGGGCGGCCGGTGCCGGGGCGGGGACCGGAGTCGGGGCCGGGATCGGCGGGAGCGGTTCGTCCAGCTCGGGTCCGGGCCACCGGGGGGACTCGCCGCCCTGGGGGGCGCCGAGCGGGACGGTGCCGAGCGCGGGGCCGCCGGTGGGGCCCGCCGGGGCGCCGGGGCCGCCGGGGCCTGCCGGGCCGCCGTACGCGGGGAACGGCTCCGTGGCGGGGCCGCCGTCGCCGTAGCCGGGGACGCCCGGGGGCGTGCCGACGCCGGGGCCGCCGGGCCGCCGGGCCGCGAGCGGCGCGCCGGGACCGGGGCCGGGGCCGCCGGGACCGGGGCCGCCGGGTCCGTAGCCGGGCCCGGCCGGAGCGGGCGGCTGGGCGAAGCCCTGGGCGGGGGTGTCGAAGCGGGGGCCGGCCGGGGCGCCCGTACGCGGACCCGCGGGGCCGGGGGCGCCCGGGGCGAAGCCGGACGCCGGAGCGCCCGGAGCTCCCCCGGCGGGCGGGGCCGGGGTACGGGTCGGCAGCGCGGGCGCAGGGCCCGCCGCGGCCGGGGTACGGGTCGGCAGCGCCGGGGCCGGAGCCGGCGCGGGCGCAGCGGCGGCCGGCTTGCGGGGGGCGAACCAGTTGCTGGTCGGCTCCTCCGGCTCGGCGGCCGGCTCGGGCTCCGCCGCGGCCTGCGCGGCGGCGGCCTCGGCCTCGGGCTCCGGCTCCGCGGCGGCAGCCGCCACGGGCTTGCGTACGACCACCGGCGGGATCGGCCGCGAACCCGGGATGTTGATCCGGATCCGGGTCGTCAGGGTGGTCTCTGTCTTCGGCCCGTCGGTGTCGGGCGTGGACGGGTTCGAGGTCACAGAGTTCTCCTCCGAGGCAGTCGCCGCGCCGGGCCCGGACGGCACGGGCAAGGACGGGTACTGGCCGGTTCCGTACGGCGGTGTACCCGAGGGGTAAGCGGCTCCACCGCGCCCCTGGGGCCCGGAGGACGAACTGTCGGTTTCACGACTCAAGGCAGGTTCTCCCGGTTGGCTCCGCCGCCCGTCATACCGTGCGCGGGCAGCTCGGCGGCCCGACCACCATACTGGCCGTCGCCCTCGCGCAACTGTCCTAGGGGAATCAGGGGTTCCCCTTCGGGTCTTCCAGAGCCCGTCCGAGCAGCCCGGAAGTCCCGGCCCAACCCCCGTGAACGCGCACCTCGACGGAGTTCAACGGCACGTCACTTGCCGGACTGCGCGGCCGAAACCGGTCCCTCGAAGGGGCCGCGCAGCGTGGCGCACATCACAGCCAGCACCGTCCCGCCCAAAAGGTAGGCGTACATACCGATTCCGGACGAACTGAGCAGGAAGTCCCCCTCGGGGCGCGGGGCGCCGAGCAGCACGTACGCGAGGAACCAGCCGATCACGCCGGCGCCCACCCCCAGCCCGGTCCCGACGGCGATCCGGCCGCCGAGGAACAGCCCGAAGAGCGCCAGCAGTCCCAGCAGCAGCCCGCCGGGGAACCACAGGTCCACGACGAGCCAGCCGGCGATGCCGGTCAGCACTCCCGCCACCAACAGGCCGAGCAGGAGGGCGATCCGCGCGGGCGTCAGGGTTCCGGTCATGCCTGCACCCCCGCGAACAGGTCGTGCTCGCGCTCGCCCGCCGGGGCGCCCGGCCGGCCCGCGACCAGTTCGTAGTACTCGCGGGCGAACAGCGGCTGCGCGAGGTCGTTGGAGAGGGCGAAGACGGGCCCCTCCACGGCGATCTGGGTGGCGTGGGCGCGCATCGCGGCCGCCTTGGCCGCCACGAACGCCTCGTCGGCCCCGATCTCGGCGGTGATCCGCTCGTCCGCGACGACACCGGGCACGTCGTCCGGCGAAGCGAGCCCCGGGAAGGGCGCCTTGGCCTCCCCCCCGACCACCGTCGGGGGGTGCGCCCAGGCCGCCTCCAGCCGGGCGAAGCCCTCCTCGACCACGGAGCGCGGGACCCGGTTCCAGTAGATCTTCTCGATCTCCCACGGGTCGCCGAGGTCCCGGCGGTACGTGGCCTCCGCGGCCAGCTCCGCGCCGCGCATGGCGACCCGGTGGGCCTGGATGTGGTCAGGATGCCCGTAGCCGCCGTCGGGGTCGTAGGTGACGAGCACCTGCGGGCGGACCTCGCGGATGACCTCGACCAGGTGGGCGGCGGCCTCGTCCACGTCGGCGGACCAGAAGGAGCCGGGGCGGCGGTTCTGCTCGGCGCCCATCATCCCGGAGTCCCGGAAGTGGCCGGGGCCGCCGAGGAACCGGTGGTCGGTGACGCCGAGTTCCGCCATGGCGGCGGCGAGCTCGCCGATGCGGTGGGCGCCCAGGGTGTCGTCGCGGTCGGGCGCCAGGTGGGCGAGTTCGGGCGGGATGACCTCGCCCTCCTCGCCGAGCGTGCAGGTCACGAGTGCGACGTGGGCACCCTCGGCCGCGTACTTGGCCATGGTGACGCCGTTGTTGATCGACTCGTCGTCCGGGTGCGCGTGCACGAGGAGAAGCCGACGGGCGGGAAGACCGTTCATGGGGGCAAGACTACGAGGACCGGCCTACAACTTGAGCCCACTGATCATGCTGGCCACGTTCGTGGTCAGCTGGCTGAGGGTCGGCGCGATGGTCGAACTCGCCAGATAGAACCCGAGGAGCACACAGACGACGGCGTGTCCCGCCTTCAGGCCCGACCGGCGGACCAACAGGAAGACGACGATCGCCAGCAGCACCACGGCCGAGATCGAGAGTGCCACGGCGTTTCACCTCCACGTCGAGCGGACATCGGTACGCGTACTCGTACTCAGTGCTCGGCGGAGTCATACCCACCGTGCGCTACGGATCATAACTATCCGTACCAGCGCATCGATCGAATTCCGGCAGCACGAGGGGCGCACGCCGTGCATGCGCAGGGTCACGGGGGAGGCCGGCCGGGGAGCCTGTACGCCTCCCCGGCCGACTGTCGGCACCCGCACGGCCGCACGGGACCCAGGCTGCACGCCCCAGATCTCGGGACAGAAACGGTCAAGTTGCCTGCGTGTAAACCACGTTGGCGGAAAAGCTGCCCTGACGGAGCGAATCCGCGCGGGGTGGCCGGATTTCGCCCTTCGGGTCTGCGCCGGTCATTCCTTCGCCTGCGGGGCCGGCGGGGCGGGAGGCGGGGGAAGCTCGCCGGAAGGCGGCACGACCTGTTTCTCCGCCGCGAAGTGGCAGGCCGAGGGGTGGGCCGCCGGACCGGACGGGAAGACCTCGGGGACGGCCAGCAGCGGGACCTCGTCCGTGCAGCGCTGCTGCGCCTTCCAGCAGCGGGTGCGGAAGGGGCAGCCCGAGGGCGGGTTGGCCGGGGAGGGCACGTCACCGGTCAGGATGATCCGCTCGCGGTGGGCGCGCGCCTGCGGGTCCGGGACGGGCACGGCCGACAGCAGGGCCTGGGTGTAGGGGTGGGTGGGGTGGTCGTAGATCTGGGTGTCGGTGCCGATCTCCACCACCCGGCCCAGGTACATCACGCCGACCCGGTCGGAGATGTGCCGGACGATCGAGAGGTCGTGGGCGATGAACACGTACGACAGGTCGAACTCGTTCTGGAGGCGGTCCAGCAGGTTGATGACCTGGGCCTGGACCGAGACGTCGAGCGCGGAGACCGGCTCGTCCGCCACGATGACCTCGGGCTGCAGGGCGAGTCCGCGGGCGATGCCGATGCGCTGGCGCTGGCCGCCGGAGAACTGGTGCGGGTACCGGTTGATGTACTCCGGGTTCAGCCCGACCACGTCGAGGAGCTCTTGGACCTTGCGGCGCCGGTCGCCCTTCGGGGCCACCTCGGGGTGGATGTCGTACGGCTCCCCGATGATGTCGCCGACCGTCATCCGGGGGTTCAGCGAGGTGTACGGGTCCTGGAACACCATCTGGATGTTGCGGCGGACGGCTCTGAGCGCCTTGCCGGACAGCTTGGTGATGTCCTCGCCCTTGTACGAGATCGCGCCGGCCGTCGGGCGTTCCAGGTTGACCAGCATCTTGGCGACCGTGGACTTGCCGCAGCCCGACTCGCCCACGATGCCGAGGGTTTCGCCCCGGGCGAGGCCGAACGAGACCCCGTCGACCGCCTTGACGGCGCCGACCTGCTTCTTGAACAGGATGCCCTGGGTCAGCGGGTAGTGCTTGACGAGGTCCCTGACCTCCAGGATGGGCTCAGCCACCGAGGCACTCCTTCCAGAAGAAGCACGCGCTCGCGCGGTCCGGGCCCACCTGCGCGAGCGGCGGGACGTCGGTGCGGCAGACCGCCTGCGCCATCGGGCAGCGCGGGTTGAAGGCGCAGCCGGGCGGGATGGCCAGCAGGTTCGGCGGCAGGCCCTTGATCGCGTAGAGCTCCTGGCCCTTCTGGTCCAGGCGCGGGATCGAGTCGAGCAGACCCCTCGTATAGGGGTGGGCGGGTGCGGCGTAGATCTCGTGGACGGGGGCGGCCTCGACGATCCGGCCCGCGTACATGACGGCGATCTTGTCGGCCACGTCCGCGACCACGCCGAGGTCGTGGGTGATGAGGATGAGCCCCATGTTGAGCTCGCGCTGGAGCTCGGCCAGCAGGTCCATCACCTGGGCCTGGACGGTGACGTCCAGTGCCGTCGTCGGCTCGTCCGCGATGATCAGGGAGGGCTCCAGGGCCAACGCCATCGCGATCATGATGCGTTGGCGCATGCCGCCCGAGAACTGGTGAGGGTAGTCCCCCACCCGCTCCTTCGCCCCCGGGATCTTCACCCGGTCCATCAGCTCGACGGCCTTGGCCTTGGCGGCCTTGCGGGACATCCCGCGGTGGACCTCGTACATCTCGCCCAGCTGGGCGCCCACGCTGAGCACCGGGTTCAGGGAGGACAGCGCGTCCTGGAAGATCATCGCCATGCCGGCGCCGCGGATCTTCCGCCGCTCCTCCTCCTTCATCTTCAGCAGGTTCTTGCCCTTGAAGAGGATCTCGCCGCCCGCGATCCGGCCCGGCGGTACGTCCAGGATGCCCATCACGGCCTGGGCGGTCACCGACTTGCCCGAGCCGGACTCGCCGAGCACGGCGAGCGTCTCGCCCTCGTCCACCGAGTAGTTGACGCCGTTGACGGCCTTGGCGACTCCGTCCCGCGTACGGAACTCCACATGGAGGTCGCGGACTTCGAGCAGCATGTGCCCACTCCTCAGCGCAGCTTGGGGTCGAGGGCGTCGCGCACCGCGTCGCCGAGCATGATGAACGCGAGCACCGTCAGGCTCAGCGCGCCCGCCGGATAGAGCAGCATGTGCGGGGCGTTGCGGATCTGCGAGGCCGCGTTGGAGATGTCGATGCCCCAGGAGACGGTGGGCGGGCGCAGGCCGACGCCGAGGAACGACAGCGTGGCCTCCAGGGCGATGTACGTGCCCAGGGCGATGGTGGCGACGACGATGACGGGCGCGACGGCGTTGGGCGCGACGTGCCGCAGCAGCATCCGGCCGTTGCCGGCGCCGAGGGCCCGGGCGGCCTGGACGTAGTCGTTCTGTTTGGCGGTGATGACGGAGCCGCGGCCGATGCGGGCGATCTGCGGCCAGCCGAGCAGCACGATGAAGCCGACGACCGGCCAGACGGTGGTGCTGGTGACCACGGACAGGAAGACCAGGCCGCCGAGGACGACGGGGATGCCGAAGAAGATGTCCGCGACCCGGGAGAGCAGCGCGTCGCCCCAGCCGCCGAAGAACCCGGCGAGCCCCCCGAGCACCGAGCCGAGCAGGGCGGCGCCGAGGGTGGCGCAGACGCCGACGGTGATGGAGGCGCGGGCCCCGTAGACGGTTCGGGTGTAGACGTCGCAGCCCTGGGTGTCGTAGCCGAAGGGGTGGCCGGGGGCGGAGCCCTGCTGGGACTTGGACAGGTCGCACTGCAGCGGGTCGCCGCTGGCGATGAGCTGCGGCCAGATCGAGATGACCACGAGGAAAAGGATCATCAGCGAGGAGATGACGAAGACGGGGTTGCGGCGCAGCTGGTGCCAGGCGTCGGACCACAGGGAGCGGGCCCTCTCGGTCGGGCCGGTGGGCGCGTCGCCCAGCTTCTTCTCGAGGCTCTCGGCCTCCTCGAGCGCGAGGTCTATGGGCCCGCCCAGGCCGGTGGGCGCGATGGCCTCCCCGTCCGCCGGCTGGAGCGGGTCGAAGACGGGCTCGTTGCGCTCAGGCATAACGAATCCTCGGGTCCAGGACCGCGTAGAGCAGGTCGACGAGCAGGTTCGCCACCAGGAAGACGATGACGAGGATGGTCACGAAGCCGACGACCGTCGGGGAGTTGTTGCGCAGGATGCCCTGGTAGAGCTGGTATCCGACGCCGTGGATGTTGAAGATCCGCTCGGTGACGATGGCGCCGCCCATCAGGGCGCCGATGTCGGTGCCGATGAAGGTGACGACGGGGATGAGCGAGTTGCGCAGCAGGTGGCGGGTGACGACGCGGCGGCGCGGCAGGCCCTTGGCGACGGCGGTGCGCACGTAGTCGGCCTTGACGTTCTCGGCGATGGAGGTGCGCGAGAGCCGGGTGACGTAGGCGAGGGAGACCAGCGCGAGCACGATGCCGGGCAGGATCAGCTGGTTGAAGGGGGCGTCCGGGGAGACGGTGGGCCGGACCCAGCCCCATTGGACGCCGAAGAGGTACTGGAGCAGATAGCCCGTCACGAACGTCGGCACGGAGATGACGACGAGGGTGAGGACCAGCACGGTGGTGTCGACGGACTTGCCGCGGCGTAGGCCGCTGATCACGCCGAGGGTGATGCCGACGACGATCTCGATGACGATCGCGACGATGGTCAGGCGCAGGGTGACGGGGAAGGCGGAGGCCATCAGCTCGGTGACGGGCTGGCCGTTGAAGGCCGTGCCGAAGTCGCCCTGGAAGATCTGGCCCATGTAGTGGAGGTACTGCTCCCACAGCGGACGGTCGAGGTAGAGGTCCTTGCGGATGCGCGCGGCGGTGGCGGGGTCGGGCGCCTTGTCGCCGAACAGGGCCGCGACCGGGTCGCCGAGCGCGTACACCATGAAGAAGATCAGGAACGTACTGCCGATGAACACCGGGATCATCTGGAGCAGCCGCCGGATCACATAACGTCCCATGGACTGCTCCAGGATCGATCCGACGGAGGGTCAGCTGACCTTGATCTCGTTGTAGACGGGGACGCTGAACTGGTTGAGCGCCACGTCCGTGAGCCGCTCGGCGTAGCCGGCGCTGCCGTTCTGGTACCA
The DNA here is from genome assembly GCF_055570595.1 of Streptomyces sp. NPDC031132. Lineage (NCBI taxonomy): Bacteria > Bacillati > Actinomycetota > Actinomycetes > Kitasatosporales > Streptomycetaceae > Streptomyces > Streptomyces sp. NPDC031132. The sequence continues at coordinate 34,589 of NZ_JBVIGX010000001.1, read as the reverse complement.
GAGCGGGATGGACGGCATCTGCGCGGCGAGGATCTTCTCGGCGTCCTGGAACTTCGTGATGGCCTTGGCGGCGTCGCTCTCCTGGTTGGCCTCGTCGACGAGCTTGTCGAAGTCCGGGTTGCTGAACTTCCCGTAGTTGGAGGAGGCGCCGGTGTAGTAGAGCGGCTGGAGGAAGTTCTGGATCAGCGGGTAGTCGGCCTGCCAGCCGGAGCGGAAGGGGCCGGTCAGCTTGAAGGAGCTCTGCTGGTTGCGGAAGTCGGCGAAGGTGCCGATGGGGTTGACCGTGCAGACCGGGCCCTCGCCGAGCGCGTTGTTGATGCTGTTGCAGACGGCGTCCATCCAGTCGCGGTGCGAGCCGGTGTCCACGTTGGACGTCAGCGTGACCTTGCCGCCGGGGAGCCCGCCGGCGTCCTGGATGAGCTTCTTGGCCGCGGCGGGGTCGTACTTGCAGGCGTCGCCGCAGAGCGTGGCGTTGAAGCCGCCCTTCTCGCCGAGGGCCGGGGAGGTCCAGTCCTTGGCCGGGGTGCGGGTCTCGCGGAAGATCTGCTTGGTGATCTCGTCGCGGTTGATCGCCATGGAGATGCCGCGGCGGACGTTCTCCATGCCCTCCTTGCTCCACTGCGGGTCGTACAGCGGGAAGGTGAGGGTCTGGATGATGAGGGCCGGCTGGTTGATGTACCGGTCGCCGAGGTCGTTCTTGACGTTCTTCAGCTGCTGCGCGGGGACGTCGTCGACGAGGTCGAGGTTGCCGGAGATCAGGTCCGTGTAGGCGGTGTTGTTGTCGGTGTAGACCTTGAGGTCGACTCCGCCGTTCTGCGCCTTGTCCTCGCCCGGGTAGCCGGCCCAGGTGCGCAGCTTCATGCCGGTGCCCTTGGTGTACGAGTCCACCGTGTACGGGCCGTTGCCGATCGGCTTGTTCAGCCAGCCGGCGTGATCGCTGAAGAAGGCCTTGGGCAGCGGGGAGAAGGCCTGGTAGCCGAGGGTCTCGGGCCACGTGGAGAACTTGTTCTTCAGGGCCACCGTGAAGGTCTTGGCGTCCTTGACCACCAGCCCTGACATCGTCTTGGCCTTGGGCTCGCCGGACGCCGGGTGGACGTCCGCGTAGCCGACGATGTCGGAGAAGAACGGCGCGTTGTTCTGCTTGTTGCGCACGTCCGCGCCGTAGTTCCAGGCGTCCACGAAGGACTGCGCGGTGACCGGCTCGTCGTTGCTGAACTTCCAGCCGTCCTTCAGCGTGACGGTGAAGTGCTGGCTGTCGGTGGTCTCGATCTTCTCGGCGAGCATGTTGTTGGCCTCGCCGGTCTTCGGGTCGTACCGCTTGAGGCCGCGGAAGAGCATGTCGAGGACCTTGCCGCCCTGGACCTCGTTGGTGTTGGCCGGCTCCAGCGGGTTCTGCGGGTCACCCCACGAAGAGCTGACGATTCCGGTGTCGCCGCCACCGCCTCCGCCGCTGTCGCTGCCGCCGCCGCAGGCCGTCGCCACGAGGGCGACGGCCACTGCACATGCGGCCCACTTGGCGTGGGTGGCTCCGCGCATGGAGTGCCTCCTATGGCTCCCAAGACTCACTTGGGCCCCATGTCACCCTATGTGGGCGCCCGAGTACTCCCGGTTCGGCCGATTGCACCCTCGCGTCTCCCGCCTGTCACCCCTGCGGGTGCAAAGGCAGCTCCCAGGTGTCGACGGCGTAGTGCAGGCCCATGCCGTGTGCCTCGTAGAGCGCGAGGGCGCCGGTCTCGTTGTGGACGTCCACGCCGAGGCCGACGGTGTCCCGGCCGCGGGCCGCGTAGGCGGCGAAGCCGTGGCGCAGCAGGAAGCCGCCGATGCCGCGGCCCCGCTGGTCCGCGCGGACGCCGATGTGGCTGAGCCAGCCCATGCTGGTGCGGTCGTCGCGGGTCAGCAGGACGCCCACGTCGCCCTCGCCAGGCAGGCTCGCGATCCAGACCAGCGACCAGTCGAGCCGGCGGGCGTCGAGGTGGTCCAGCCATGCCTCGTACGGGCGCTCCGCATGGCCGAAGTGGGCCGCGAAGGTCGCCTCCACCAGGGCGTGGGCCCGGCGGCGGTCGGCCTCGACGGCGGCGCAGTCGCGCAGGACGAGCCCCTCGGGCGGGACGGGAGGCAGGTCGGCGGCCGGCGCGAGGGCGCGGGTCATCACCTGGTAGCGGCGTACGGTGCGGTAGCCGCGGCCCGGCAGCAGATCGGCGTCGAGGGTGGGCTTCACGTTGAGCTGGAGCCGCAGGACGGCCCCCTGCGCGCCGGCGGCGAGCTCGCGGGCCCGGATCTCCATCAGCTCCAGCAGTCGGACGGCGGCTTCGCGGTGGCCGGGCAGGACGTAGTGGTCGCAGTCGACCCTGCCGGGTCCGGAGTCGGTCCACACCAGGGCGTACGCGACGAGCCGGCCGCCCTCGAAGGCCAGCCAGGAGTCCTTCGCCAGATCGACCTCGGGGTGGTGCAGATCGGCCTCGACGGTCCCGAGGTCGGTCTCCGGTCTGCCGATCTCGAAAACGTCGACGGCGTTGAGCAGGGCGCAGATGTCGGGCGCGTCCCCGGGCCCTGCGGGCCGTACGGTCAGCGTGCTCCGGCCCCGGTGGCCGTACGGTGTCTCGCGCATCCGGACACTGTCGGCCCCGGCGCGGCACGACCGCAACTCCCTTTCGGCGCGCCGCCGCACGCAAAGGGCGCCCGGGCCGGAGGAATCCGGTCCGGGCGCCCTTGACTGCGTACGGCGGTGCGGGTCAGACGGCCAGGACGGCCTTCTCCTCCGCGAAGTGGCACGCCGACTCGTGCGCGGCCGGGGTGTTCACGCCCTGGAAGCGCGTCGGGATCGCCAGCAGCGGCTCCTCCGTGGTGCAGCGCTCCTCGGCCTTCCAGCAGCGGGTGCGGAAGCGGCAGCCCGACGGCGGGTTGGCCGGCGAGGGGACGTCACCGGTGAGGATGATCCGCTCGCGGGCCTCGCGGACCTCGGGGTCCGGGACGGGCACGGCGGACAGCAGGGCCTGCGTGTACGGGTGGGTGGGGTGCTCGTAGATCGCGGCGTCGGAGCCGATCTCGGCCATCTTGCCCAGGTACATGACGCCCACACGGTCCGAGATGTGCCGGACGATGGAGAGGTCGTGCGCGATGAAGACGTAGGACAGGTCGAACTCGTCCTGGAGCTTCTCCATCAGGTTGATGACCTGCGCCTGCACCGACACGTCGAGCGCGGAGACCGGCTCGTCGCAGATGATGATCTCCGGGTTGAGCGCGAGGCCGCGGGCGATGCCGATGCGCTGGCGCTGGCCGCCGGAGAACTGGTGCGGGTACCGGTTGATGTACTCCGGGTTCAGGCCCACGACGTCCAGGAGGTCCTGGACCTTGCGGCGCCGGTCGCCCTTGGGAGCCACCTCGGGGTGGATCTCGAAGGGCTCCCCGATGATGTCGCCGACCGTCATGCGCGGGTTCAGCGAGGTGTACGGGTCCTGGAACACCATCTGGATGTTGCGGCGGACGGCCTTCAGGGCCTTGCCGGACAGCTTGGTGATGTCCTGGCCCTTGTAGAAGACCTCGCCGGCGGTGGCCTTCTCCAGGCTCATCAGCAGCTTGGCGACGGTGGACTTGCCACAGCCGGACTCGCCGACGATGCCGAGGGTCTCGCCCCGGTAGAGGTCGAAGGAGATGCCGTCGACGGCCTTGACCGCGCCGACCTGCTTCTTGAACAGGATTCCCTGGGTCAGCGGGAAGTGCTTGACCAGGTTGCGCACCTGGAGGATCGGCTCGCCCTTGGGCTTGGTCAGGTCAGCCATGGATCTGCTCCTTCCAGAAGTGGCACGCGCTGCTGCGGCCGGGCAGCTCGGCGCCGTCCCGCTCGGTCACCTGGTGCAGGACGGGCACGTCGGTGCGGCAGGCGTCCTGGGCCTTGGGGCAGCGCGGGTTGAAGGCGCAGCCCGAGGGGATCTTGAGCAGGTTGGGCGGCAGGCCCTTGATCGCGTAGAGCTCCTGGCCCTTCTGGTCCAGGCGCGGGATCGAGTCCAGCAGGCCGCGGGTGTACGGGTGCGCCGGGCGCTTGTAGATCTCGTGGACCGGGGCGTTCTCGACGATCCGGCCGCCGTACATGACGGCGATCTTGTCCGCGACGTCGGCGACGACGCCGAGGTCGTGGGTGATCAGGATCAGGCCCATGTTCATCTCGCGCTGGAGCTCCGCGAGCAGGTCCATGACCTGGGCCTGGACCGTCACGTCGAGAGCCGTGGTCGGCTCGTCGGCGATGATCAGGTCCGGCTCCAGAGCCATCGCCATGGCGATCATGATGCGCTGGCGCATACCGCCGGAGAACTGGTGCGGGTAGTCGCCCACGCGCGCCTTGGCGGCGGGGATCTTCACGCGGTCCATGAGCTCGACGGCCTTGGCCGTGGAGTCCTTCTTGGACATCCCGCGGTGGACGCGGAACATCTCGCCGAGCTGGGCGCCGACGGTGTGCACCGGGTTCAGCGAGGAGAGCGCGTCCTGGAAGATCATGGCGATCCGCTGGCCACGGATCTTGCGGAAGTCCTCGGCCGGGAGCTTCAGCAGGTCCGTGCCCTGGAAGAGGATCTCGCCGGACGGGATCTTGCCGGGGGGCATGTCGAGGATGCCCATGATGGCCTGCGCCGTCACGGACTTGCCCGAACCGGACTCGCCGAGGACGGCGAGGGTCTCGCCCGAGTTGACGGAGTACGAGACGCCGTTCACGGCCTTGGCGATGCCGTCGCGGGTGTGGAACTCGACGTGCAGGTCGCGCACTTCGAGCAGGGGGGACGCGTCGGAGGCGGACCGGGGTCCGGGGACGCTCGAGGTCTTTTCGGTGATGGTCAACGTACGCCCTTCCTCAGCGCAGCTTCGGGTCGAGGGCGTCGCGCACCGCGTCGCCGACCATGATGAACGCGAGCACGGTGATGCTCAGCGCGGCGGCCGGGAAGAGGAGCACGTGGGGTGCCTGCAGCCAGCGGATGGAGGCGTCGCTGACCATCAGGCCCCAGGAGATGCCGGGCGGCTGGACGCCGATGCCCAGGTACGACAGGGCGGCCTCCGCACCGATGTACACACCGAGGCTGATGGCTCCGACCACGATCACGGGGGCGATGGCGTTCGGCAGGATGTGGCGCACCGTGATGCGCATCGTGCCGGCGCCGAGGGCGCGGGCGGCAACCACGTAGTCGTTGTTCTTGTTCTGCAGCACCGAGGACCGCATGATGCGGAAGATCTGCGGCCAGCCCAGCGTGGCCATCACGACGGACACGGTCCAGGCGTTGCCCTTGCCGAGACCCGACATGATCAGCATGCCGCCGAGGAGCAGCGGGATGGCGAAGAAGATCTCGGTGAAGCGGGACAGGATGCTGTCGGTCAACCCGCCGGCCCAGCCGGCCAGCATGCCGAGCGCACCGCCGATGACGACGACCAGGGTGGTGGTCACGACGCCGACGATGATCGAGTTGCGGGCCGCCCACACGGTTCGCGTGTAGACGTCGCAGCCCTGGACGTCGAAGCCGAACCAGTGGTCGGCGCTCGGCGTCTTCAGGGAGTCGCCCAGCTGGCAGGCGTTGGCGGCGAAGGGGCTGCCGGAGGTGAACAGCTGCGGCACCGCGGCCAGCAGGAGCAGGAAGAGGACCAGGGCGGCACCGATCAGGAAGATCGGGTTGCGGCGCAGGTCGGCGAGGGCGTCGGACCAGAGGCTGGCCTCTCGCTCCTTCGGCGCCTTGCCGGTGTCCTTGGTGGCCCGGCCGCTCGTGGAGGGAGCGCCCGCGGTCTGGGTGTCGGTCAACTCATCCCCCACCGTTGTTGTGTCACGCATAGCGGATCCTCGGGTCGAGCACGGCGTAGAGCATGTCCACGATCAGGTTGGCGACGAGATACACGATGATCAGGAGCGAGACGACGCCCACGATCACGGTGCCTTCCTTGCGGTAGACCGACTCGGCCAGCAGGCCGCCGATCCCGTGGATGTTGAAGATCTTCTCCGTGATGACCGCGCCGCCCATCAGACCGCCGAGGTCGGCGCCGAGGAAGGTGACGATCGGGATCAGCGCATTGCGCAGCGCGTGGCGTCCGATGACGCGGCGGCGCGGCAGGCCCTTCGCGGTGGCGGTGCGCACGTAGTCGGCGCGCATCGTCTCCATCAGGCTCGTACGGGTGAGTCGGGCCACGTACGCCAGCGAGGTCGAGGCGAGCACGAGCGCCGGGAGGAGATAGGCGCGGATGCCGTCGTTCTCGTTGAAGGAGACGGGGAAGAAGTCGATGCCCCAGCTGTTCTTCAGCTGCACGCCGAGCGTCAGCTGGAGGATGAAGCCACTGACGAAGACCGGGATGGAGATGACCATCAGCGTCGAGAGCAGGACGAGCTGGTCGAGGAACTTGCCCCGGCGCAGGGCGGCCATGATGCCCGCGAAGACGCCGACGACGGCCTCGATCACGAAGGCCACGATCGCGAGGTTCATCGTGTACGGGAAGGACTCGGTGATCTTGTCCCAGACGGATCGTCCGGTCAGGGTCTCTCCGAAGTTCCCCTGGATCAGGTTGGAAATGTAATTCCAGTACTGCGACAGGAAGGAGTCGTCGAGGTGGTACTTCTCGCGAAGCATCGCGGCGACGACCGGGTCTGCCTTCTTCTCTCCGGCCAGTGCCTGAATCGGGTCACCGGGGAGCTTGAAGGACAGCCAGTAGATCAGGAACGTGGCACCGATCAGTACAGGGATCGCCTGTATGAGTCGGCGGATGAGGTAGCGGCCCATCAGACCTCCAGCGGAAGAACAGGGGGAAAGGGCAGGCAGGCGGAAACCTGATTCCGCCTGCCCGCCCCCGGTGTCCCCTAAGTGAAGAGGGGTATTAGTTGAGCTCGACGTTCGGCAGGTCGATACGACCCTGCGCGTCGACCTCGACGTTCTTCACGGTCTTGGAGTAGGCCGAAGAAGACATGTACGTGTAGACCGGGATGTACGGCAGCTCCTTGAGGAGGATGTCGTCGGCCTGCTGGTACAGCTTGAGACCCGTGGCAGCGTCGGGGGCCTTGTCGGCCTGGTCCATCAGCTTCTCGAAGTCCTCGTTGACGTAACCGCCGTAGTTGGAGCCGTTCTCGATCGCGACCTTCGAGAAGATCGGACGGAGGTAGTTCTCCGCGGCCGGGTAGTCCATCTGCCACGCCATGCGGAAGGCGCCCTTGTACTTCTTCGCCTGGAGGTCGTCCAGCATCTCGCCGAACTTGGCGAACGGCTTGGTGGTGACCTCGAGGCCGAGGTTCGCCTTCAGCTGGTTCGCGACGGCCTCGATCCACTCCTTGTGGCCGCCGTCGGCGTTGTAGCCGAGCTCGATCTTGTTGCCGGGGATGCCGCCGGCCGTCTGGAAGAGCTCCTTGGCCTTGGCCGGGTCGTACGTGCCCGCGTCGCCGAGCGCGCCCTTGCGGTAGCCGGGGACGATCGGGCTGATGAAGTCATCGGCCGGCTTGCGGGTGCCGTTGAAGATGGTCTTGCCGATGGCGTCCCGGTCGATGGCCATGGAGATGGCCTTGCGGATCTCCGGCTTGCCGAAGGCCTCCGGGTTGGTGGAGATCGGGAGACCGATGTAGCCCACGCCCGACTCGGGCTTGTAGATGTAGCGGTCGCCGAACTCCTGGGAGACGGAGGACATCGCCGAGACGGGGAGCTTGTTGACGATCTGGAGCGTGTCGGCGCGCAGGTCGTTGTACTGCGTGTCGAGGTTGTCGTAGATCTTGAAGTTGACGCCCGCGAGCTTCGCACGGCCGTCGGCCGGGAACTTGTCGTAGCGCTTGATCTTGATCTGCTTGTTGTGCTCCCAGGCGCCGTCCATCTGGAAGGGGCCGTTGCCGATCGGGTTCTCGCCGAACTTCTTCGGGTCGGCCTCGAACGCCTTGGGCAGCGGGTAGAAGGCGTTGTAGCCCAGCATCGTCTTGAACTGGGAGAACGGGTCCTTCAGGGTGACGGTGAAGGTCTTCTCGTCGACGACCTTCAGGCCCTTGAGCTCCGTGGCCGTGGGCTTCTTGTCCTTGCCCGGAGCCAGTTCGTCGGAGCCGTCGATCTTCGCGTAGAAGGGCAGGCCCTCGGCGGCGTTGTCCTGGTTGGCACCCCAGTTCCAGGCGCGGACGAACGACGCTGCGTCGACCTTCTCGCCGTTGTGGAAGGTGTAGCCGTCCTTGATCTTGATGGTCCAGGTCTTCGAGTCCGTGGTCTCGATCGACTCGGCGACCGCGAGCTTGGGCTCGCTGGTCTTCGGGTCGTACTTGACCAGGCCGACGAAGATCGCGTTGAGGACCTGCGCACCCTCGGACTCGGCGGTGTTCTGACCCACCAGACCGTGCTGCGGCTCGCCGAGCCCAACGGTGATGCTGCCACCGGCCGCCTTGGCGTCGCTGTCCTTGCTGGTGCTGCATGCCGTGGCTGCCATCGCCACGATGACGGCACCCACGACCCACTTGGCGCTCGTTGCTCCGCGCATGGGTAATTGCCTCCTCAGGAGTCACTGTCGATACGTGAGGGACCCGGCCTCGCTGACACCCCTGACAGCGAAATCCGGCCCCGTCGTGTGTGCTCGTGAGTCGACGCTCCCCACAGCGTGTGACCCATTGACCCGAGCTCAATGGAGCCATCCTCAGGGACTGCCAGACCGTAAACCACACTTAAGTGGTCTCGTTTTCACAACATCACCACCCGGCGAAAACCCGAAATCCGGACAAACGGATAGGAGACAGACACGTGCGAAACGGACGGTTAGCTCATCTTCCGGAGTGTCACGGTCGGAATGCGGACACCAGAACGCATCAATCCGGTTGACAAATGCGAACAGCCCCTCCCGCCACAGACAACTGTGGGGAAGGGGCTGCTCGTTCGAACGGTGCCCTAGGGGCGTACGGGAACTACCGCACTACTTGCCGGACTTGGCGCGCGACGCGGTGCGCGAGCGCTCCTTCTGGTCCAGGACGACCTTGCGGATGCGGACGGCCTCCGGGGTCACCTCGACGCACTCGTCGTCGCGGCAGAACTCCAGGGACTGCTCCAGGGAGAGCTTGCGCGGCGGAACCACGTTCTCCGTGTTGTCCGCGGAAGCCGCACGCATGTTGGTGAGCTTCTTCTCCTTGGTGATGTTCACGTCCATGTCGTCGGAGCGCGAGTTCTCGCCAACGATCATGCCCTCGTACACCTCGGTGCCGGGGTCGGTGAACAGGACGCCGCGCTCCTGCAGGTTGATCATCGCGAACGGCGTGACCGAACCCGCGCGGTCCGCGACCAGCGAACCGTTGTTACGGGTGGTCAGCGTGCCGAACCACGGCTCGTGGCCCTCGTGGATCGAGTGGGCGATACCGGTACCGCGGGTGTTCGTCAGGAACTCCGTACGGAAGCCGATGAGGCCGCGCGACGGGACGACGAACTCCATGCGGACCCAGCCGGAGCCGTGGTTCGACATGTTGTCCATGCGGCCCTTGCGGATGCCCATGAGCTGCGTGACCGCGCCCATGTGCTCCTCGGGCACGTCGACCGTCATGCGCTCGACCGGCTCGTGGATCTTGCCGTCGATCACCTGCGTGACCACCTGCGGCTTGCCGATGGTCAGCTCGAAGCCCTCGCGGCGCATCTGCTCGACCAAGATGGCGAGCGCGAGCTCACCACGGCCCTGGACCTCCCAGGCGTCGGGACGCTCCGTGTCGAGGACGCGCAGCGAGACGTTGCCGACCAGCTCGCGGTCGAGGCGGTCCTTGACCTGGCGGGCGGTGACCTTGCGGTCCTTGACCGCGGACTTCGCGTCCGCGCCCTTGCCGCTGCCGCCACGGCCGACCATCGGGGAGGTGTTCGTACCGATGGTCATGGAGATCGCCGGCTCGTCGACCGAGATCAGCGGGAGCGCGATCGGGTTCTCCGGGTCGGCCAGGGTCTCGCCGATCATGATGTCGGGGATACCCGCGACCGCGCAGATGTCGCCCGGGCCCGCCACCTCGGCCGGCTTGCGGGTGAGCGCCTCGGTCATCATCAGCTCGGTGATGCGGACGTTCGACTGAGTGCCGTCACGCTTGATCCACGTGACGGTCTGGCCCTTGCGCAGCTCGCCCTGCTCGACGCGGAGCAGCGCGATACGGCCGAGGAAGTTGTCGGCGTCCAGGTTGGTGACGTGGGCCTGGAGCGGGGCCTCCTCGTCGTACACCGGGGCGGGGACGTGCTCCAGGATGGTGGAGAAGAAGGGCTCCAGGCTGTCGCTGTCCGCGGGGACGGTGCCGTCCTCCGGCTTGGTCAGCGAGGCGACGCCGTCACGGCCGCAGGCGTAGACGATCGGGAACTCGATCTGGTCCTCGGTGGCGTCCAAGTCCAGGAAGAGGTCGTACGTGTCGTTGACGACCTCGTCGATCCGGGAGTCCGGACGGTCCGTCTTGTTGATGCAGAGGATGACCGGCATGTTCGCCTGCAGGGCCTTGCGCAGGACGAAGCGGGTCTGGGGCAGCGGACCCTCGGAGGCGTCCACCAGCAGAACGACGGCGTCCACCATCGACAGACCGCGCTCGACCTCGCCACCGAAGTCGGCGTGGCCGGGGGTGTCGATGATGTTGATCGTGATCGGGGCCCCGCCGTCCTTGGGGTGATACTTCACCGCCGTGTTCTTGGCGAGGATCGTGATGCCCTTCTCACGCTCCAGGTCGTTCGAGTCCATCATGCGGTCGTCGAGGTGCTGGTGGGCGGCGAAGGCACCGGCCTGCTTGAGCATGGCATCGACGATGGTCGTCTTGCCATGGTCGACGTGGGCGACGATGGCGACGTTACGGATGTCGTGGCGCGTGGGCACTTCGGCGCTTCTCCCGGGATCGTGGATGGCGTCGCGTACGGTCCGGCACGCGCGCCTCGACCGGGCGGAAAACCTGCCACGGCCTTACCCCATCGTACGTCGCGTGGCGGGAACCGCTCGCCGGGGGGTCTGTCAAGAGGCCGGACGACTGAGAAGGACCGGGTGTGGAGTGGGGTGTCCCGGCCTTGGGTCCTGCGCGTTTGCTGCGGGTCAACAGGCGTGGTCAATGGGTGTGACACGACCTTGCCCGCCGGAGATCCGGCGGGCAAGCGACTTGAGTCACATCTGAGCTTGTGAGCCGAAGCTCAATCTGTCTGGCCCCGTTTTGTCACTTCTTCTTCTCCTGATTTTCCTTGGCGCCTGGAGCCTTCTTCCAGCCGATGTCCTGGAAACGGGGGGTGCCGAGGCCAAAGGCGCCGGCATTGGCCAGGTTCGGCTTGGCGGCCACCAGCTCGGGGCGCTGGTACAGCGGGATGGAGCCGGCGGCGGCCCAGATCCGGGCGTCGGCCTTGCGCATCAGCTCGCGCGAGGCCTCCTCGTCGAGCTCGCCGAGCGCCTGGTCGAAGAGCTGGTCGATGTGGTCGGTGCCGACCCGGGTGTAGTTCTGTTCGACGAGGAGCGAGCCGTCGGCGGCCGGCTCCGGCTTGGCGAAGATGGGGCGGGCGTCGGTGGCCGGGTAGGCCGTCGCGGGCCAGGAGTAGAGCGCCAGGTCGTACTGGCCCGAGGCGACGTGGTCCTTGAAGAAGCTCTCGTCGGCCACCTTGGTCAGCTCGGTGTGCACGCCGACCTTCTGGAGCATCTGTGCGATCCGCTCGCCGACCGTGCGCAGGGCCTCGGAGCCGGGGCCGGACGGGAGGACGAAGCGCAGCGAGAGCGCCTTGCCGTCCTTGGCCAGCACGTTTCCGGAGGTACGGGTCTGCTTGGCCGGGGCGGGCGCCGGGCTGGGGCTGGTCGCTGCCTTCCCGGGCTCGGGGGCGGCGCCGTCGCGGGCCGGGCCGCTCTTGGCGTCGGCGGAGTCCGCGTCCGCCGGGTCTGCCGCGTCGGGGGCGTCGGCGCCGAGGGCTTCGGCCTGGGCGAGGAGGGCGGCCCGCTGCTCGTCCGCGAGCGGGGCCGCGGCCAGTACCGGGGAGAGGCGCTCGCCCCGGGCTCCCTGGGCGAGCGAGTCGTTGCCGGCGCCCTGGGCCCCCCGGTCGCCCTGCGCGAACGTTTCCGCGTCCGTCTTGATCGCGGACCGGACCGCCGGGAGCCCCCGGTCGAGGCTGTCGCCGTTGCGCTCGTCGGTCTCGCCCACGATGTAGAGGCCGTCGTTGCCGGTGCCCGGGCCCGACGGGGTCTTCGAGTCGTCCTGGCCGTCCTCCGCGTTCTCGGAGCCAGCCTTCGCGCCCACCGGCTCGGTGATCTTGCCGCCCCGGCGCCAGCCCGCGTCCGCGAGCAGGGCCTCGGCGGCGTGGATGTCCTTGCCGCCGAGCGCCTCGCTGTTGTCCGCGTACGCCCGCTGCCCGGCCAGCGCCACGTGGCTGCCGACCGGCTTCGCCGGCAGGCCCAGGGGCTTCAGTACGATCTCGGCCAATTCCTTGCGGTCCAGGGCCCGGGCCACCGCCCGCCGGACCCGCTCGTCGGCCAGCGGGCCGGCGGCCCCGTTCAGGGCGAGCTGGGTGTAGGCCGGCTCCAGGGACTTGCGGACCGTGAAGGTGCGCAGGGCCGCCTGCTCGTCGGCGTACTTCTTCACCGCCTCGGCGTTCTGCGCCCGGTTCTCCCGCTCCGTCGTCGCCTTGCCCTCGTCGTCGGCGCCGTACGCGATCGCCCACGACAGCGTGGCCTGGGCCGGGGTCACCGAGGCGCCCGGTCCGTGCGCCGGGCCCCCGCCCGAGCCCGGAGTGGCCGCCGCCTCCCGGCGGGCCAGTGCGATCCGGTCGGCGCCCGCACGGTCGATCTCCGCCAGGTCGACCTTGCCGGCGGCCAGCGCGGCCGGGCGCTGGGCCCGCGGCACGGCGGTCAGGACCAGCGTGTCCAGCTTGGCCGGCCGGCCCCACCAGCGGGCGTTGCGGGTCAGCGCGGCGGTGCCGGTCTTCTTGTCGATGGCCCCCAGGTCGAAGGGTCCGGCGGTGACCTTGAGGGTGCCGCGGGCGCCCTCGTTGAAGGCGTCCGGGGTGCCGGTGACCTGCTTGGGGTAGAGCGGGGAGAACAGGGAGCGCCAGTCGGTGTACGGCTTGGCGAAGGTGACCTTGACCTCGAGGTCGGTCTTGCCGCGCTCGATCTTCTCGATCCGGTCGTATCCCGCGTTGCGGGCCGTCCAGTAGGCGGAGTCCTTGCCGCTCAGGGCCCGCCACTGCGCCACGAAGTCGGCGGCGCCGATCTCGCGGCCGTCGCTCCACACCGCCTGCTGGTTCAGCTTGTACAGGACGACCTGCTTGGGCTCCCGCTCGACGACCTCGGCCTTCTCGAGGTAGTCCCGGTTGGCCACCGGCCGGCCCTTGTCGTCCAGCGTGAACAGCTGGGGCAGCACCGCCCCGGCGATCCGGTTGGTGGTGGCGTCCGCATCGGCCTGGAAGGTGTTCAGGGTGTCCGGGAGGCTGTCCACGGCCCAGCGCAGCACTCCGCCGTCGGCGACCTTGTCGCGGGCGGTGGCCGCGATGTCCTGGCCGGCGGCCACGGGACCGCCCTCGTCGTCACCAGCGCCGCAGCCCGCGAGCATCGGCAGTGCGAGGACTCCCGAGGTCAGGAGCGCCAAGGACCTGCGCCTTCTCTGGGACATGGGTGGTACCTCCGGGGCGGGGCGTGAAAGGGGGCAGCTTGATCACGTTTGGCGGTATATGGAGCTGATCACACTGGGTGCCGCAACACACTGAAATCCACAGCCCGCCACACCTCCCGCAGCCGGCCCTCGCCACGCCGCGAACCCCACCCGTGCGGACCAATCCCACTTGCGTCACGGACGGGCGTTCCCTCGGAAGAGGGATCAAAATGGGAGCGGGGAGGGGCGCACAGATTGCGCCTGCGCGCCCGCAATCGCTGCACGTCCCTTCACAACGGGGGACGGGAGGCGCGACACTCGCAGGCGCACATGAGCGTTGCCACCGCAACCAGCGGAAGTGAGGGCAAGTCATGTCCCTGCAAGACGATTTGACCGCCGTACGACGCAACCTGAACGAGCTGGTCCGCTCGGTCGAGCGGCTGGAGCGGGACGTCAAGGACGGAGCCCGGCAGGCCCCGGACACCCCGCGGGCCCCAAGCCGGGAGGGGATGGTCCCCGTTCCGGACACCCCGTACGACAGCTCGCTGTGGCAGGACGTCGACGACGAGGGTCTCGGCGCCCGCGACCGCCGGGCACCCTGACCTGGCGTACGCGGCTCCACCCCGCACGCGCCGGTACCCCCGCACCCCACCAGGCCCAGCCGTCCGCGGCTGGGCCTCGTGGGTCATCCGTCATCACTCCACCCGGAGTCCCCTTTGGCCACAGGCACGGAACCACCCCGGCAGCTGACCGGCGTCCACGACGCCTCCCGGGCCGCGATCGCCGCCCGGCACCTGCGCACCGACCGGTGGTGGCTGGCCCCCGCCGTCACCGCCGCCGGACTGCTCGCCTTCATCGTCTACTCGACCTGGCGGGCCTTCGCCAACGCCGACTACTACGCGGCCCCGTACGTCTCCCCGTTCTACTCCCCGTGTCTCGCGGAGAACTGCCAGGAGATGCGCGGCGGCCCCAACCTCGACCTGTTCGGCAGCTGGTGGGGCCTGTCCCCCGCCCTGCTGATCCTGATCTTCCCGCTCGGCTTCCGGCTGACCTGCTACTACTACCGGAAGGCCTACTACCGGGGCTTCTGGGCCTCGCCGCCCGCCTGCGCCGTCGCCGAGCCGCACGCGAAGTACACCGGCGAGACCCGCTTCCCGCTGATCCTCCAGAACATCCACCGGTACTTCTTCTACGCGGCGCTGCCGGTCGCGGGCATCCTCACGTACGACACGGTGCTGACCTTCCGCGACGAGCACTACGAGTGGGGCCACATGGGCCTCGGGACGCTGTTGTTCCTCGTCAACATCACGCTGATCTGGGCCTACACGCTGTCCTGCCACTCCTGCCGGCACATCATGGGCGGCCGCCTGAAGCACTTCTCCAAGCACCCGGTGCGCTACCGGCTGTGGGGCTGGGTCAGCCGGCTCAACACCCGCCACATGCAGCTCGCCTGGGCCTCGCTGATCAGCGTCGCCCTGTGCGACTTCTACGTGTACCTGCTGGCCAGCGGCGCCTTCAACGATCCGAGGTTCTTCTGACATGGCTCAAGTCGACCGGCAGCAGTGGGACGTGGTCGTGGTCGGTGCGGGCGGCGCCGGGCTGCGGGCCGCGATCGAGGCGCGCGAGCGGGGTGCCCGTACGGCCGTGATCTGCAAGTCCCTGTTCGGCAAGGCCCACACGGTGATGGCGGAGGGCGGGATCGCCGCCTCCATGGGCAACGTCAACGAGGGCGACAACTGGCAGGTGCACTTCCGCGACACCATGCGCGGCGGCAAGTTCCTGAACCAGTGGCGGATGGCGGAACTCCACGCGAAGGAGGCCCCGGACCGGGTCTGGGAGCTGGAGACCTGGGGCGCGCTCTTCGACCGCACCCCGGACGGGAAGATCTCCCAGCGCAACTTCGGCGGGCACGAGTACCCGCGGCTCGCGCACGTGGGCGACCGGACCGGCCTGGAGCTGATCCGCACCCTCCAGCAGAAGATCGTCCAGCTCCAGCAGGAGGACTTCAAGGAGTTCGGGGACTACGAGGCCCGGCTCAAGGTCTTCCAGGAGTGCACGGTCACGCGGGTCTTGAAGCACGGGCAGAGGGTCTCGGGGGCCTTCTGCTACGAGCGCGAGTCCGGCCGGTTCTTCGTCCTGGAGGCCCCGGCGGTCGTCCTGGCCACGGGCGGGATCGGCAAGTCCTTCAAGACGACGTCCAACTCCTGGGAGTACACGGGCGACGGCCACGCGCTGGCGCTGCTCGCGGGCGCGCCGCTGCTGAACATGGAGTTCGTGCAGTTCCACCCGACCGGCATGGTCTGGCCGCCCTCGGTCAAGGGCATCCTCGTCACCGAGTCGGTGCGCGGCGACGGCGGGGTGCTGCGCAACAGCGAGGGCAAGCGGTTCATGTTCGACTACGTCCCGGACGTCTTCAAGGAGAAGTACGCGGAGTCCGAGGAGGAGGGCGACCGCTGGTACGAGGACCCGGACCACAACCGGCGTCCGCCCGAGCTGCTCCCCCGCGACGAGGTGGCCCGGGCCATCAACTCCGAGGTCAAGGCGGGCCGCGGCTCCCCGCACGGCGGGGTGTTCCTCGACGTGTCCACCCGGATGCCGGCCGAGCGGATCAAGCGGCGGCTGCCCTCCATGTACCACCAGTTCAAGGAGCTGGCGGACGTGGACATCACCGCCGAGCCGATGGAGGTCGGCCCGACCTGCCACTACGTGATGGGCGGGATCGCGGTCGACTCCGACACCGCGGCCACCGTCGGGGTCCCGGGCCTGTTCGCGGCGGGCGAGGTCGCGGGCGGCATGCACGGCTCGAACCGGCTCGGCGGGAACTCCCTGTCCGACCTGTTGGTGTTCGGGCGGCGGGCCGGACTGCACGCGGCCGAGTACGCCACGGGCCTGGCCGATGCGCTGCCCGCGGTCTCCCAGACGGAGATCGACGCGGCCGCGGCGGAGGCGCTGGCCCCGTTCCACGCCGCCGAGGGCGCGGAGAACCCGTACACGCTCCACCAGGAGCTGCAGACGACCATGAACGACCTGGTCGGGATCATCCGCCGCGAGGGCGAGATGGCCGAGGCCCTGCGGAAGCTGGCGGGCCTGCGCGTACGGGCGGCCCGGGCCGGGGTCGAGGGGCACCGGCAGTTCAACCCGGGCTGGCACCTCGCCCTGGACCTGCGGAACATGCTGCTGGTCAGCGAGTGCGTGGCCCGCGCGGCCCTGGAGCGCACCGAGAGCCGCGGCGGGCACACCCGGGAGGACTGCCCGTCGATGGAGCGCGACTGGCGCCCGGTGAACCTGCTGTGCCGTCCGGTCGAGCCGGCGCCCGAGGACCCGGCCGCCGACCGGATCGCCCTCGTCCGAACCCGGACCGAACCCGTCCGCCCCGACCTGCTCGCGCTCTTCGAGAAGGAAGAGCTGGTCAAGTACCTCGCCGAAGAGGAGCTCTACGAATGAGTACGTACGACGCGAGCTTCCGGATCTGGCGGGGCGACGCGGAAGGCGGGGAACTGCGGGACTTCACCGTCGAGGTGCACGACGGCGAGGTCGTCCTGGACATCGTCCACCGGCTCCAGGCCACCCAGGCCTCGGACCTCGCGGTGCGGTGGAACTGCAAGGCGGGCAAATGCGGCTCGTGCAGTGCGGAGATCAACGGCCGGCCGCGGCTGATGTGCATGACGCGCATGTCGACCTTCGACCGGGCCGAGACGATCACGGTCACGCCGTTGCGCGCCTTCCCGGTCGTCCGGGACCTGGTCACGGACGTGTCCTTCAACTACGAGAAGGCGCGCGAGGTCCCGGCCTTCGTACCGCCGCAGGGGGTGGCTCCGGGGGCGTACCGGATGCAGCAGGTGGACGTGGACCGCTCGCAGGAGTTCCGGAAGTGCATCGAGTGCTTCCTGTGCCAGGACACCTGCCATGTGGTGCGCGACCACGAGGAGAACAAGACCGCCTTCGCCGGTCCGCGCTTCCTGATGCGGGTGGCGGAGCTGGACATGCACCCGCTGGACGCGGCGGCCGAGGCGGGCCTGGACCGCAAGCGCACGGCCCAGGAGGAGCACGGGCTCGGCTACTGCAACATCACCAAGTGCTGTACGGAGGTCTGCCCCGAGGGCATCAAGATCACCGACAATGCGCTGATCCCGCTGAAGGAGCGGGCGGTGGACCGCAAGTACGACCCGCTGGTGTGGCTGGGCAACAAGATCCGCAGGCGTGCTGACCTGTAGCACCCCCGGCCGTTCATTTCGCCGGACAGAGCAGCTCGTCCTGGCACGCCCGGAGCTGACGGCGGTCGCCCTGCCCTGACCGGGTCGGCGCCCTTGCCGCCAGCCCTATGCGGCCCCCGGCCACTCGGCAGGGCCGGGGCCGGGGCCCCTGGGCCGGAGCCGGGCCCGTGGGCCGGAGCCGGGCCCTGGGGCCGGAGCCGGGCCCTGGGGCCGGAGCCGGGCCCTGGGGCCGGGGCCGGGCCCTTGGGCCGGAGCCGGGCCCTGGGGCCGGGGCCGGAGTCGGCCGGACCTGCGGCCGGCCGGCGGGGCGTTCGGACCGACGGCCAGCCGGGCTCAGGCCCGCGGGGCGCTCCGGTCGCGGGGGCTGGGGTGTGGCCATAGCCTCCGGAATGTGACTCCGCCGAAGCGACGACCCACCGCCGCCGGGATGTCCGTACGGGCCGGGCTCGTCCTGGCCGCCGCGCTGCTGGGGCTCGGCGGCTGGGGGGTTGTCGGGGCGCCGGCCGCTCGGGCCGATGATCCCGTCAGCCTGTCCCGGCAGGGGCAGATCACCGACCGTGTGGGCGCCCTCGGCGACCGGAAGGCCGCCGTCACCGCCGCGCTGGACAACCTGTACGCCGACCACCGCATGCAGCTCTTCGTGACGTACGTGCACGATTTCTCCGGGCGCTCCGCCCAGAGCTGGGCGGACGCCACCGCGCAGAAGAACGGCCTCGGGCGGGACGACCTCCTGCTGGCCGTGGCGACCGGGGCGCGCCAGTACGCCTATTCGGCCGACGTCGACTCCGGGTTCACCGAGGAGCAGCTCGCGGACGTCGCCCGTACGGCCATCGAGCCCGCGCTGAAGCAGAACGACTGGGCGGGCGCCGCGATCGGCGCCGCCGACGGGTTCGGCGCCGTGCTCGGCGGGAAGCCCGTACCCGTGCCCGCGATCACCCCCGGGGAGGCGGACCCGGGCGGCGCGAGCGGCGAGAGCGGGGCCGGGGACTACGTGCTCCCGGTGGCCGTCGTCGTTGCGGCCGGCGCGCTCGCGGCCTTCGCGTACAGCCGCCGCAAGCACAAGGCGGGCTGGGCCGCCAGCACGACGGGCTGGGGCGAGCAGCCCGCGACCACGACCGCCCTCCCGCTGCCCGAGCTGGACGCCAAGGCCAAGGCGCTGCTGGTGGAGACCGACGACGCGATCCGCACCAGCACGGAGGAGCTCGGCTTCGCCTCCGCGCAGTTCGGCGAAGCGGCGGTCGGCACGTTCACCGAGGCCTTGGCCTTCGCGCAGGGCGAGCTGACGGCGGCGTTCCGGCTGCGCCAGCAGCTCGACGACGCGTACCCCGAGGACGACCCCACCCGGCGGCGGATGCTGGACGAGATCGTGGCCCGCTGTACGGAGGCGAACCGGCGGCTCGACGCCGAGTCGGCGGACTTCGACCGACTGCGGGACCTGGAGAAGAACGCCCCGCAGGCCGTGGCGACGGTGGAGGCGCACTTCCGGGACCTGACGGGGCGTACGACGACGGCCGAGGCCACCCTGACCGCGCTGGCCGGGCGCTACGCGGACTCGGCGTCCGCGCCGGTGGCCTCCAACGCCGAACAGGCCGAGGACCGGCTGCTGTTCGCGACGACCAGCCTCGGCGAGGCCCGGGCGGCGCTCGAGGGCGGCGACAACGGGAAGGCGGCCGTCCACGTGCGGGCCGCCGAGGGCGCGGTGGACCAGGCGGCGAGGCTGGTCGACGCGGTGGAGCGGCGGGCGCAGGAGCTGGCGGAGGCGGCCGGGAAGCTGCCCGGGGCGCTGACGGAGACGGAGACCGACCTCGCCGATGCCCGCGGCCTGCTGACGGGCACCGCGGAGGGGGCCTCGACGGCGGATCTGCGCGGCCGGATCGGCCGGGCGGAGGCGGTCGTGGCCGACGTACGGCGGGCGCAGGAGGCCGGCCGGTACGACCCGATCGACGCGCTGCGCCGGGTCGAGGAGGCCGATGCCGTCCTCGACGAGGCGCTGGCCGGGGCCCGGGAGCGCGAGGCGGGCAGCCGGCGGGCGGCGGCCCTGCTGGAGCAGGCGGTGCTCTCGGCGCGCAGCGCGATCGGCGCGGCGGCGGACTACATCACCACGAGCCGGGGCGCGGTCGGCAGCCAGGCCCGCACCCGGCTGGCGGAGGCGCAACGGCGCATGGAGCGGTCGGCGGCCCTGGCGGGCTCGGACCCGGCGGCGGCGCTGGCGGAGGCCCAGCAGGCGGACGGGCTGGCGCGGCAGGCGCAGCAGCTGGCGGAGCAGGACGTACGGGCGTACCAGGACCCGTACGGAGGCGGCGGGCAGCGGCAGCAGGGCGGCGGCAGGGGCGGCGCGGTCCTCGGCGGGATCATCCTGGGCGAGATCCTGCGCGGCGGCCGCGGCGGCGGGGGCTTCGGCGGCGGGTTCGGGGGCGGCGGGGGCTTCGGGGGCGGCGGGCCGGGCCCCGGCTCCTTCGGCGGCGGCGGGACCCGCGGCCGCATGGGCGGCGGCGGCCGCTTCTGACCCACTTTCCCTCACCCCGTGAAAGGTCACCGATGAGCAAGCAGACCATCCTCGGCCGCGTCACCCAGCTCGCGAAGGCCAACATCAACGCGCTGCTGGACCAGGCGGAGGATCCGCAGAAGATGCTGGACCAGCTGATCCGCGACTACACGAACAACATCTCGGAGGCGGAGCAGGCGGTCGCCACGACGATCGGCAATCTGCGGCTGCTGGAGGCGGACCACAAGGAGGACGTGGAGGCGGCCTCGGAGTGGGGCGGCAAGGCGTTCGCCGCGAGCCGGAGGGCGGACGAACTGCGGGCGGCGGGCTCGGCGGCGGATGCGGACCGGTTCGACAACCTGGCGAAGGTCGCCCTCGGCCGGCAGCTCCAGGCGGAGAAGGAGGCGAAGACGGCGGAGCCGACGATCGCCGCGCAGACGGAGGTCGTGGACAAGCTCAAGTCCGGGCTGGACGCGATGAAGGACAAGCTGACCGAGCTGACGGCCAAGCGGGACGAGCTGGTGGCCCGGGCGAAGACCGCGCAGGCGCAGAACACCATGCTGGACGCGGTGAAGAGCATCGACGTCATGGACCCGACGAGCGACATCGCCCGCTTCGAGGACAAGGTCCGGCGGGAGGAGGCCAGGGCCCTGGGCCGGCAGGAACTGGCGGCGTCCTCCCTGGACGCCCAGTTCGAGGCCCTGGACGACCTCGACACGTCGTCGGAGATCGAGGCCCGGCTGGCCGCCCTGAAAGGCCGGGCGGCGTAGCCGTCCCGCTGCGCGGAGGAGACCCCGCGCAGCGGGACCGGCCCGGCCGGCGGTCAGCCGTACATGCTCAGCAGCTGCTCCGCCGAGAGTTCCGAGACCGCCTGCGCCGCCGCGCCCGGGAGCGGGAGCTCGAACCAGACCGTCTTCCCCCGGTGGGTGCGGCGCGTGCCCCAGCCCGCCGACAGCATGCCGACCAGCTGCAGCCCCCGCCCGCCCTCGTCCGTGTCCCGGGCCCGGCGCCGCCGCGGCTGCACCAGGTTGCCGTCCCAGACCTCGCAGACCAGGGTGCGGTCCAGCAGCAGCCGCAGCCGGATCTCGCCCTCCCCGTACCGCAGGGCGTTCGTCACGAGCTCGCTCACCAGCAGCTCGGTGGTGTCCAGCAGCCCCTCCAGGCCCCAGGCCGGCAGCTTGGCCCGTGCCAGCTCCCGCGCCCGGCCCACCGACCGCGCCTCGCGCGGCAGCTGCCAGTCCCCCACCGCTTCCAACGGCAGCCCCTGCACCCGCGCCATCAGCAGCGCGATGTCGTCCTCACCGTGCCGCGTGTCCAGCGTGTTCAGCACGTGGTCGCACACGTCCTCCAGCGGCCGCACCGGGTCGGCCAGGGCGTCCCGCAGCCCCCGCAGCCCTTCCTCGAGCGGGTGGTCCCGCGATTCCACCAGCCCGTCCGTGTACAGCGCGAGCAGGGCGCCCTCCGGGAGGTCCACCTCGACCTCCTCGAACGGTTCTCCGCCCACTCCCAGCGGCATCCCGGGCGGCACCTCCAACAGCAGTGCGGGCCGCGGCGGGGCGCCCGGTTCCGCCGGTTCCACCAGCACGGGCGGCATGTGGCCCGCGTTGGCGATGGTGCAGCGCCGCGTCACCGGGTCGTAGACGGCGTACACGCAGGTCGCGAGGTACACCTCGGAGCGGTCCGCGTCCCGCGAGTGCAGGGCCGCCCGGGAGGCCTGCTGGGAGCCGCCGGGCGCGCCGAGCCCGCGGGCGATCTCGTCCAGCGCGGTCAGCACCTCCGCCGGTTCCAGGTCCAGCAGCGCCAGGGTCCGTACGGCGGTGCGCAGTTCGCCCATCGCGACGGCCGCCCGCAGGCCGCGGCCCATGACGTCGCCGACGACCAGCGCCGTGCGGTGCCCGGGCAGTTCGATGACGTCGAACCAGTCCCCGCCGACCTCGGTGGCCGCGTTCCCCGGCAGGTACCGGCAGGCGATGTCCAGGCCGGCCGCCTCGGGGTCCCCGGGCGGCAGCAGGCTGCGTTGCAGTATCAGGGCCCGTTCGTGCTCGCGCCGGTAGAGGCGGGCGTTGTCGATGCAGACGGCGGCCCGGGCGGCGAGCTCGACGGCCACCGCCCGGTCCCGTTCCCCGAAGGGCTCGCTGCCCTTCGTACGGGAGAACTGGGCGAGCCCGACGACGGTGTCGTGCGCGACCATCGGGACGACGAGCGTCGACTGCACGAGGTCGTCCGCTCCGCCGCCCTCGATCAGCCGCGGCCGCGCGGTCCTCAGGGCGAGGGCCCCCGGCGAGGCCGCCGGGTAGCGGTGGATCTCCCCTACGGAGACCAGCGCGCCCGGACCGGACAGCGGGGCGTCCGACACGGCCGAGGCGAAGGCGACGCGCCGCAGGGGCGCGGAGGGCGCCCGGCCGGCGCCCAGCCCGGGCGGCAGTGAGGGCACGCCGGGGCCCTGCGGCCGGGCGGGGCGGTCGTCGTCGCCGAGCAGCAGCCCCTGGTAGAGGTCGACGGCGGCGAGGTCGCAGAAGCCCGGGACGGTCACGTCCAGCAGTTCGCGGGCGGTGGTCTCGAGGTCGAGGGAGTTCCCGATGCGGTGCCCTGCCTCGTTGAGCAGGGCGAGATTGCGCCGGACCCCGGCGGCCTCGCGGGCGGCGAGGTGGCGGCGGGTGACGTCGGTGCCGAGGCCCGCGACGCCGATGGGGCGGCCGGTGCCGCCGTGGACGCGGTAGAGGTTGATGGACCAGTGGCGGTGCTCCCGGCTGCCGGGGGCGGCGCCGGTGATCCGGAGGTCGGTGACGGATTCGCCGGTCTCCAGGACCCGCCGCAGGGCGTCGGCCATCCGGTCGGCCTCCTGGGGCGGGAGGTAGTCGTGGACGGTGCGGCCGCGGTGTTCCTCGACGGCGCCGCCGAAGACGGTCGCGAAACGGCGGTTGGCCCGCTGAACGGTGAGGTCCGTCCCAAAGAGCAGGAAGCCGAAGGGAGATTGGCCGAATATGGCCTGCGAGGCGGCAAGGTCGGATTCGATCCGGCGCAGCGCGCGTACGTCGACCACGACGCACAGCGCGGCCCGCTCGGCGGTCTCGGTCTGGGTGGGCATCACATAGATCTCGGCCACGCCGTGGGCGCCGTTCCCACCGGGGATCCGGAACGGGACGAGGCCGGTCCATTC
Source organism: Streptomyces sp. NPDC031132 (assembly GCF_055570595.1). NCBI lineage: Bacteria > Bacillati > Actinomycetota > Actinomycetes > Kitasatosporales > Streptomycetaceae > Streptomyces > Streptomyces sp. NPDC031132. Next base: position 11,208 of record NZ_JBVIGX010000001.1, on the reverse strand, counting down.
CTTGCCGTCGAGGATCTCGGCCACCCTGCGGTGCCCGCCGGCGCGCAGCTCCGGCGGCATGAAGGCGTCCACCGGGTCCCGGCCCACGGCCTGTGCGGCGGTCAGCCCGAACAGCTCCTCGGCGCGCAGGCTCCACTGGTCGATGAGCCCGTCGGGTCCGATGGAGAAGGACGCGACCTTTATGTAGTCATATATCGAGCCAGGCGGGCTGCTGTGCCACAGGGAGTCGTGCCATGTCTCCCCGGGCACATGGGCCTGATGTGCCTGCGCAGGTATCTCGCTCACGCGACCGTCCCCTCCAGCTCACCGCAACCGGACCGGCCATGCCCGAAGTATTCAGCACCACGGCCCTGTACGGCACGGCGTTCACGATCACAAAAAGGTCCCGACTATTTCGAGCCATGCCGTGTGATCGTCGGCCATCCTTCACCTTGTTACTCACCAGGAAGTGCCAACTCGAACCACACAGTTTTGCCGGATTTCCCGTGGCGCGTTCCCCAGCGCTGCGCGGAGGCGGCCACCAGGTGGAGCCCCCGGCCACCCTCGTCGTCCGGCTTCGCAACGCGTTCGCGGGGCGGATCCGGAAGCGGATCGGAAACCTCCACGAGCAGGGCGGCGCCCCCCGTCACACTTCCACTGGCCGGATTGCGCCGCACCAGGCGGACGCCGATGGGGCCGGAGGCGTACCTCAGTGAATTGGTGACCAGCTCGCTGACCAGCAGGACGGTGACGTCGCCGACGGAGTCCAGGCCCCAGGATCCGAGCGTGCCGCGCACGGCGTGCCGGGCGGTGCGGACGGCGCCGGGTTCGGCGGGGAAGGCCCACTCGGCGCATTCACCGTCTGTGTCGATCACGCCGATCACTTCCCGGGCCGGCAACGACCCCAGTCCGATTCATCAGGGACAGAGCCACGAGGGGCAGTACACGATTGGGACTAATAGCGACATACCCGATATTCGAGGCGTCGTACCACCCGATCCTTCATGCACCGGCGCACTGTGGCGCAGACGGCCCAGTGCACGCGCGTCACGCGCCCCCGTGCGACCTGGTGTGCTGCTCGGCGCGCTCGGCGCGCAGCCGGCGGCCGGCCTCGGCGACCGCCGGCCGGTCCTGGTCGAGCCAGTCCACCGACTCGAGCTCCTCGGGTCCGAGCCAGCGCAGCTCGTCGTGGTCCTCGAGCGGCGCGGGTTCGCCGGACAGCAGCCGGGCGGTCCACACGTGCAGGACGAGCCCGGGCCTGAGCGGCCACTCCCCCGGGATCCGCTCCAGCGGCTCGGCCTCCACTCCGAGCTCCTCGCGCAGTTCGCGCACGAGCGCCTCGGGGACGGACTCGCCCGGCTCGGCCTTCCCGCCCGGCAGCTCCCAGCGTCCGGCCAGCTCCGGGGGTGCGCTGCGGCGGGCGGCCAGCAGGCGGCCCTCATGACAAAGGGCTCCGCCCACGACCACTCGTACCGTCATGGGGCGGAGCCTATGTCAACGCAGGGATGCTCAGTTCGTCGTGGCGGCCTGACCGATCCGCTCGACCCAGTACAGCTGCTTGTGGCCTCTGTCTTCGAGGCTGTCCACGACCTTCTGGGCCTCGGCCCGGGTGGGGTACCGGCCCACCCGGTAGCGGTTGCCGTTGTCGTCCTGACGTATGACCAGCCATGGGAGCAGGGCACCGCCGTCGTTCATCGCGTTTCACCCTCCGCCGATGTACCTGCCCGGGAAACCGCATTGCGCATATGCCCGAGCTTACGCCCGACCTTTACGGAGCGGATACGGTTTTTCACGAAGAGGTACCTCGCAGGCGTACGCATCCGGCCATGCGTACGAGCGGGCCGTGTACGCCGGTTCAGAACCGGCGCACCACAGGACACATTCCGCGCTCAACGGGCGCGGAACGAGGGCCAGTCCGGCAGCGGCGCAGGCGGCGAAGCGCAGCAGGCCGCGGCCCGGATGCCGGACGGTCCGGAGAAGGGCGAGGACCGGGGCGACGGGAGCGATCACCATCGCGCCGAAACCCGCCGGGTGACACCCCGTCACCCGTGGGCGGTTCCCCGGGACCGCGCCCCCCGGGGAACGCCGCTCACCGGACCGGCAGGTGGTACGCCAGGCGGTAGCGGTCCGCCGGGACCACCACGTCGGCGGTCTCGACCGCCCGTCCGGACGCGAAGTACGTACGGCCGATCACCAGGACCACATGGCCCGGGACCCCGCCCAGCAGCATGATCTCCTCGGCCAGGCCGGGCCGCGCCCCGACCTCCTCCACCACGTTGTCCACGACGACGTCGATCGCGGCCATCCGGTCGACGACCCCCGAGCCCCCGAGCGGCCCCTCCTCCGGCAGCATCACCGGGGTGCGGCCGGTGACCGCGAGCGGCTCCCAGGAGGTCGACAGCATCATCGCCTCCCCCGCATCGCGGAACACGTACCGCGTCCGCATCACGCGCTCGCCCGGCTCGATGCCGAGCCGCTTGGCGATCTCGGCCGGCGCGGCCGTCTGCTCACTGCTGGACTCCCACGTGCCGCGCGCGCCCGCGTCCGCCTGCTCCTGCCGGAACGGCGTCGACGTCCCGCCCGTGCGGTATCCCGAGCGGGCGACCCGTCTCGGCACGGGCTGCTCCCGTACGTACGTGCCCGACCCGGACCGGCCCTCGACCAGACCCTCCGCCATGAGGACCTTGCGCGCCTCCAGCGCCACGGTGTCGGAGACCCCGTACTCCTCACGGATCCGGGCCTGCGAAGGGAGCCGGGCGTGCGGGGGCAGGGACCCATCGACGATCTTCCGTCGCAGATCCCCGGCGACGCGCAGATAGGCCGGCTGCTCACCGAAAGTCACTGGCCACTCCCATCAGGTTGACAGACAGCTACACCCTGGCAACCGACGGTTGTAGACCGCAAGCAAGGGCCAGAGTTTCACCCGAAGTGATGAAGCCAGGTCACTCAAACCCGTTACCGCGCGTTACCGCGGGCTATCCTCGACGGCTCTTCACACCGAGGCCGAAGAGGACCCGTCCGAGTCGCCCTCCGCGTCGTCCTCCGAGTCACCGTCCGGGCTGCCCGGCTGCCCCGCGAGCCAGTCCGGCACCCTCGTCGACAGCCCGTACGCCCCGCGCAGCGCCTTCTCCGTGTCCACGGACAGCGCACCCGAGGCCGCGTCCCACGCGTCCTGGAACTCCGCCGGCTTCGTCGCCTTCGCCGCCCGCTGCCAGGCAGCCCGCGCCGCCTCGACCTCCTTGAGCTGCGCACGCACCGGCCCGGCCAGCTCCGGCCGGTCCTTCACCCCGTCCAGCAACCCCGCCTCCGCGGCCAGCGCGCGGTCGACCTCGCGGGCCCACTCCCGGTACCGCCCCAGCGCCTCGTCGATCTCCTCCTCCGGCCCGTTCCCCAGCGCCAGGTCGGCCTCGTTCATCACGTGCAGGAAGGCCACCTGCTCCGGCTTCAGCATCCCGGCGTCCTTGCGCAGGCTGCCGTGGTGCTCCCGCTCCGCCGTGCCGATGACGCAGAGCAGCCGCCGGTCGCCGCCGCTCCACGATTCGCGCGAGGGCGCGAAGTAGAACATCTCCGCGTACGAGGGCAGCGCCCACGTGTCCATCGCGTACGCGTCCTGCGCCTTCCAGCACGCGTCCGTCGCGGTCTTCTTCAGCTCGGGCCCGCCCGGGAACACCTCGTCGTCGAACCGGGTCGAGGCGGTGACCTCGCCCTCGTGCACCTCGGTGCACGCGATCCGGTAGATGAGCGGGCTCTCGTCGAGCAGGTCCCCGCCGGGGACGTTGAAGCAGTCCCCCGCGCGCATGTCGTCCGTGGCGGTCAACTCGCCCTCGACGCCCTCGAACTGCTGGAGCGTGTCCAGCCGGTCGAACAGCCGCTCCGCCACCCGGTCCGCGGCGAAGACGGCGGCGGCGGTCATCACGAGCGACACCGCCAGACCCGTGATCGCGAGCGCCCTGCCCCGCTCCCCCTTCCGCGCGATCTGGACGAGCGCCACGATCCCGAAGACGACGCCGAGCGGCGGCAGGCACAACACCCCGACCAGCAGCGACGCGAGCGCGAATCCGTTGAGAGCGGGCTCCCGGTACGCCGGCTGCGGGGGCGGAGCGGGCCAGTAGGGCGGGGGCGGGGTGCTCACGGGGCGTGGGGCTCCATCACAGGGGGCGCGAACGAATGCGCGAAATAGTACGCAGCGGGGGCGACCGCCGTGACGGTCGCCCCCGCAGTTCACCGCGGCCTCGTACCGCGTTCACTCCCGGTGGGTCAGAACTGGAGCGCCCAGGAGTCGATCTTGCCGGTGTCGAGGTTGGCGTTGTCGTTCACGCGGAGCTTCCACACGCCGTTGGCGACCTCCGAAGAGGCGTTGACCGTGTACGACTTGATGATGTTGTCCGCACTGCCGCCGCTGCGGTTGTGCAGGGTGTACACGGAGCCGTCGGGGGCGACCAGGTCGACCTTCAGGTCACCGGTGTACGTGTGCTTGATGTCGACCGAGACGCTCAGCGCCGCCGGGGCGTTGCCGGAGACTCCGCTCACGGTGAGCGGCGACTCGACGGTGGAGTTGTCGCTGATCGCGTAGTCCGCGGTGTTCTCGAAGCGGGTGCCCGGGTTCGGCGGGGTGGTGCCGCCGCCCACGTAGAGCAGGCGGTTCGGGGAGCCGGAACCGGGGCCGGTCACCACGTTCGGGGTGGCCGCGGCCACCAGGCCGTCCCGGACCTGGGCGGGGGTGCTCGCCGGGTTCTGCGAGAGGTACAGGGCGGCCGCGCCCACGACGTGCGGTGTGGCCATCGACGTGCCCGAGATGGTGTTGGTGGCGGTGTCGCCGGTCCCCCACGAGGACGTGATGGAGGAGCCCGGGGCGAAGACGTCCAGGATCGAGCCGTAGTTGGAGTAACTGGCCTTGGCGTCGGTGCTGGTGGTGGCGCCGACCGTGATGGCCTCGGCGACGCGCGCCGGGGACTTGCTGCTCGCGTCCGTGGACTCGTTGCCGGCGGCGACGCCGTACGTGATGCCGGAGGCTATGGAGTTGCGTACGGCGGTGTCGAGCGCGGAGTCGGCTCCGCCGCCGAGCGACATGTTCGCCACGGCCGGCTTGACCGCGTGCTGGGTGACCCAGTCGATGCCGGCGACGACCTGTTCCGTCGTACCGGAGCCGTTGTTGTCGAGGACGCGGACGCCGACGATCTTCGCCTTCTTGGCCACGCCGTACGAGGTGCCGGCGACGGTGCCGGCGACGTGCGTGCCGTGGCCGTGGCCGTCCTGGGCGGTGTTGTCGTTGTCGATGGCGTCGTAGCCGTAGGAGGCACGGCCGCCGAACTCGCCGTGGGTGATGCGGACGCCGGTGTCGATGATGTACGCCGTGACGCCCTCGCCGGCCTTGTCCGGGTAGGTGTAGCTGTTGTCGAGCGGGAGCGGGTGCTGGTCGATGCGGTCCAGACCCCAGGACGGCGGGCCGGGCTGGGTGCCCCGGGCGCCGTCGACGGTGAACGTCCGGTCCTGCACGACGGACTTGACCGCCGGGTCGGCGGCGAGCTTCCTGGCCTGCGCCTCGGAGACCTTGACGGAGTAGCCGTTGAGGGCGGCGCTGTAGGTCCGGCCGATCGTCGCGCCGTAGCGCCGGGCGACGGCCTTGCCGCTGTCGGCGGTGGAGCGGGCGGCCGAGTCCTTCAGGGTCACGATGTAGCTGCCGGCGACCGAGCCGGGGGCGCCGGCGTTCTCGATGACGCCCTGGGGGCCGTCCTCGGCCGCGGAGGCGGGTAACGCGGCGGCCGCGCCGAGCGCGAGGGCCACGACGGCGGTCGCGCTGATGCCGGCGAGTTTCCGGCGGGTGTGACGCATCACGGACATGTGAGGGGTCCTCCTCATAGGCGGTGCATTGCGGGGGGTGAGGCGGCAGAAATCGCACGAGTAAGGCATGTGCATGACAACCCTGTGAGGGTCTGCGGGCTGCCGCCTCCAAAAGGTTGACCCACGCGTTCGCCCCACCACAAGAGGACGGCGAACGCGTAACATCCGTGCCATACAACGGCCATGAACGAGCAAAGGCGCTCCGCACATGACGCACGCACTGCCGGGCTACGTCTGCCCCGAAGACGCGGCGCGCGCGGACGCCCGGACGGCGCCCTGGTGCTGCCCGCTCTGCGGTGGACCGTGGGATCTCGACTTCACACCGGATCCGGCCAGTCCGCTCGAACCGGCCGCCGGACCCAATTCGCTCTGGCGGTTCGGGCCCGTGCTGCCGCTGCCGGGGGCCTTCTCCGTGACGCTGTCGGAGGGGAACACCCCGCTGGTCCCGCTCGGGGAGCGGATTCACGCCAAGCTCGACTTCCTGATGCCGACGCTGTCGTTCAAGGACCGCGGCGCGGTGATGCTCGCGGAGCTGGCCCGGCGGCTGGCTCCGGAGCGGGTGGTCGCGGACAGCAGCGGGAACGCGGGGACGGCCGTGGCCGCGTACTGCGCGCGGGCCGGGCTGACATGTGAAGTTTTCGTGCCCGAGGGCACCTCGGAGAAGAAGACGGAGCAGATGCGGGCGCACGGGGCGGCGGTCCGCCTCGTACCGGGCGGCAGGGAGGCGACGGCGGTGGCGGCCCGGGAGGCGGCCGACCTCCCCGGGGTCTTCTACGCGAGCCACGTCTTCAACCCGTACTTCCTGCACGGGACGAAGACGTACGCGTACGAGGTGTGGGAGGAGCTCGGCGGCCGGCTCCCCGAGACCCTCGTCGTCCCCGTCGGCAACGGCACCCTGCTGCTGGGGGTGGCGCTGGCGGTGGAGGAGCTGGCCCGGCGCGGGGTGAAGCCGCCGGCGCTGATCGCGGTACAGGCGGAGGCGGTGTCCCCCCTGGCCACGGCCTTCGCGGCGGGCGCGGAGGACGCCGACCCGGTGGAACAGCGGCCCACCCTGGCCGAGGGCATCGCGATCCCGGCCCCGCCGCGGGCCCGCCAGATCCTGGCGGCGGTCCGCAAGTCCGGCGGCACCTTCCTGACGGTCCCGGAGCCGGCCCTGCGCGCGGCCCAGCGGGACCTGGCCGGGCGCGGGCTCTTCGTGGAGCCGACGGCGGCGGCCTGCTGGGCGGCGGTCGGCCCGCTCGCCCCCACCGACCCGCTCCAGGGCCGCACGACGGTCCTCCCGCTGTGCGGAGCAGGTCTGAAATCCAGCGCCGCCGACGGTTGAGGCGCGGGGTCCGGGGCGGAGCCCCGGCAACGGCGCCGCGCCGCCCCCTACACGTCGGAAAATCGCCAGCCGCAGACGGGCATGGTCTGCTGAACTGGGCCCATGACCACCACCGTTGATCTCGCCCGCCGCTTCACCGCGCTCCACAACCCCGCCGCGCCGCTGGCCCTGGCCAACGCCTGGGACGTCGTCAGCGCCCGCCTCGTCGAGGCAGCCGGCGCCCCCGCCGTCGCCACCACCAGCGCCGGTGTCGCCTGGTCCCTCGGCGCGCCCGACGGGGACGCCCTGACCCGCGACCGCGCCCTCGACCTCGTCGCCCGCGTGGCCGCGGCCGTCTCCGTCCCGGTGACCGCCGACATCGAGGGCGGCTTCGGCGCCGACCCCGCCGGGGTCGCGGAGACCGTCACCGGGGTGCTCGCCGCCGGCGCGGTCGGCATCAACATCGAGGACGGCACCCGGGACGCCGCCGACCACGCCGAGCGGGTGGCCGCGGCCCGGGCCGCCGCCGACACCGCCGGGGTCCCGCTGTACGTCAACGCCCGCATCGACACGTTCCTCTTCGGCCTCGGCGAGGAGGCGAACCGCCTCGACGAGACCCTCGCCCGCGCCGCCGCCTACCTCCGCGCGGGTGCCACCGGCATCTTCGTCCCCGGGGTCACCGACCCGGCCACCGTCACCGAGCTGGTCAAGGGCATCGACGCGCCGCTCAACATCCTCGTCGGCCCCGGCTCCCCGTCCGTCACCGAGCTCGGCGCCCTCGGCGTCGCCCGCGTCAGCCTCGGCTCCTGGGTCGCGTCGGCCGCGTACGACGTGGTCCGCCGGGCCGCCGAGGAGCTGATCGCGGGCGGCACGTACACCGCGCTCGACGCCTCCCTCCCGTACGGGGAGCTGAACGCCCTGCTCAAGGGCTGAGACCCAGGAAGCGTGTACGCGCCAACGACCCTAGGATCCCGTCATGCGCACCTCGGAGACTGCTGAGAGCAAGCCGTCGGAATCCACCGCCCGCAGGGTCACCGGCGCGGTCTGGTTCGCGCTCGCCCTCGTCTACGTCCTCTGGGGCTCGACCTACCTCGCCATCCGTGTGGTCGTCCAGACCATGCCGCCGTTCCTCTCCGCCGGTGCCCGCTTCATCGCGGCCGGCCTGCTGCTGCTCGGCCTCGTCGCCTGGCGGTACGGGCCGGCCGCGCTCCGGGCCAGCCGTGCCCAGGTCGGTTCGGCCGTCGTGGTCGGCCTGCTGCTGATCCTCGGCGGCAACGGCCTCGTGGTGCTCGCCGAGACCGAGGTGCCGTCCGGTCTGGCCGCACTGCTCATCGCGGCCGTGCCGATGTGGCTGGTGGTGCTGCGGACCGCCACCGGCGACCGGCCGCCGCTGCGCACCCTGGGCGGCGTGGTCCTGGGCTTCGCCGGGCTCGCGGTGCTGACCAGTCCGGGCATCGGCGGTGCGGTGGCGCTCTCCGGGGTGCTGCTGGTGCTGGCGGCGTCGGTGCTCTGGTCACTGGGCTCGTTCTCCGCGTCGAAGCTGTCGCTGCCGGGCAACCCGTTCACGGGCAGCGCGTACCAGATGCTCGCGGGCGGGGCCGGCGGCATCGTCGTCGGCCTGCTGCGCGGCGAGCACCGGGAGCTGGACTGGGCCGGCTACTCCACCGCCTCCTGGCTGGCCCTGGGCCACCTCGTCGTGTTCGGCTCGCTGGTCGCGTTCACGGCGTACGCATGGCTGCTCCAGTCGGCGCCGCTGTCGCTGGTCGCCACGTACGCGTACGTCAACCCCGTCGTCGCCGTCGCGCTGGGTGCGCTGATCCTCGACGAGGCCTTGACCTGGCCGATCCTGGTCGGCGGTGCGGTCGTCGTCGCGGCGGTGTGCGTGATCGTCAGCACCGAGCGCAGACAGTAGCGGGGGCCGGGGCTCGGACTCAGTCCCGCGCGGCCTGCTCGTAGAGCGCCTTGGCCTTCTCGTCGAACAGGGCCGCCGTGGAGTCCACGTCCGTGTCCCCGCCGCTGAGCACCCCGATCAGCCGCCCGGGATTGCCCGGACCGCCGCGGTCGGCGATCCAGGGGCTGCCGCTGGTGCCCGACCAGAAGCCCGCGCAGCCGATGTACAGCATCGCGGGGTCCTCCTGGTAGTGGCTGGTCTGCGTGGTGCAGGAGATGGGCTTGTTCTGCGGGTTGCGGTCCGACTCCGGATAGCCGACGACCGTCACCTCGCGCTCGTACCCGGAGGTCCAGTCGGGCTTCGGGGCCTCCTGGGCGCCGCCGACCGCCTGCTGCACGGTGCGGCCGTCCTCGTCCGGCTCGATGCTGAGGAAGGCGAAGTCGGCGGTGTCCTCGCCCCATCTGGTCCAGCGCTCGTCCACGTGGACCGCGCGGACCTTCCACACCCCGAGGGGCTGGCGGCCGACGCCCTCCCCGGTGAACGCGGGGGCGAAGGAGAGGTCGCCGATGGCGCGGCCGTCGGGGGCGACCGCTCCGGGCTCGCCGTCCTCGCCCGCCGGGGCCACGCAGTGCGCGGCGGTCGCGACGACCGTGCCCTTGGGGCTGTCGACGACGCTCGCCGTGCACCAGTGCTCCCCGTTCGCCATGAGCACGCCGACGCCGGGGAAGGCGTGGACCGCATGGGCGTCCACGTCCGTCGCCTTGAGGAAGCCGACGGCCAGGACCGCCGCCACCCCGGCGGCGGCCGCCGCCGACGCACCCTTGACGACTACGTTCATCGCACGCCGGGGTCGGGGGTCGGTGCGAGCATGACCTTGCTGATCCACTCCAGAGCGCCCTCCCTCATACCGCGTACGTACGACTTCCCGTTGTGCTCACCATCCTGGATCACCTGGAGCTGGGTGTGCACGGGGCCCTTTCCGTGCTCCTTCATGAACCTCTCCGCCTTCTCGCGGCCGTTCTCCTTGGTGCCGATCTGGAAGTCGATGTACACGTCCGGACCACCCTCCTTGATCAGCTTCTCGGCAAGCTTCTCGGGGTTGTTCTCGTCCATGGCCTGCGTGTTCCCCTTCCACAGCGGGGAGTCGGGGACGATGTCGACCCCGCTCGCGATGGCCGCCTTGAACCGGTCGGGGTACTTCAGGACGTGCTTGAAGGCGCCGAATCCGCCCGCGGAGGAGCCCATGAAGGCCCACCCGTCCCGGGAGGTGAAGGTCCGGAAATTGGCCTTCGTGAAATCCGGGACGTCCTCGGCCATCCAGGTGCCCATCTTGGGCTGGCCGGGGATGTCCGAGGCGTCGAAGTGATGCTTGGTGTCGGCGTTGTGAACCGGCATGATCAGGATGAAGGGCAGGCTCGTACCGGCCTTCGCCCCGTCGCTGACGGCCTTCTGGAGGCCGAGGCCGGGGCCCGTCCCCCAGTAGTTCGTGGGGTAGCCCCGGCCGCCGGGCAGGGAGATCAGAACCGGGAAGGCGCTCTTGGCGTACCTCGGCTCGTCGTACTCCTTCGGGACCCACACCCACACGTCGCCGGTGAACCCCGACTTCGCGCCGGTCAGGGTCGTGCGGCCGATCTGCGTGCCGTCGGGCAGCCGGTAGGTCCGGACGAACGAGGCCTTCGGGCCGGTCGGCATGCTCACCCCCTGCCGGATGTCCTCGGCCGCGGCCGACTGCTGCACCTTCCCGAAGGAGACCGGATCCCCTATGTCCGAGAAGAGCCCGTACTTGTACGCTGCCGCACCGCCGCCGGCGGCGAGCGTGAACGCCAGCGCACCGCCGATCAGAAGCCTGCGCTTGTGCTGGGGGCGGCGACGGCCCGTGGTCAGCGGGCCTTCCTCGGTCATGAGGTCGCCGTCACCCTGAAGCTGGTCATGCTGCACGGATTTGTCCCGTTCCTTCTCCGGCGCTCCCGAAGAGCGCGGGTCGGACCGATCGGTCCCCCTTACACCCCTTACAGAGGTGTCAACGATCGGATGGGTTGCCTGGGACCGGCGGGACGTGGCCTGCACCACCCGACCCCGGCCCCGGGCTCCGTGCGTACGGCCGGGGGGGGGGGGGGGGGGGGGGGGGGGGGGGGGGGGGGGGGGGGGGGGGGGGGGGGGGGGGGGGGGGGGGGGGGGGGGGGGGGGGGGGGGG